>JAPUKB010000046.1 GCA_027295865.1 Nitrososphaerota archaeon | reverse complement strand
GAAGATGTTAGCGAGTGCAACTGCACTATCTACGATATAGTATGAGCTGGCAATTACACCAGTTAATCCCAACCCTATCATTATTGCGTCACGAATAACCTTGGAGTTAGTAGAGTCCGAGGCAGCGTCCGAAGACTCTCTCTCTCTACTTTCACGAACGGTCGTTAGTCGATACGATACAACGAAATATGACACCACAAGAATCGCACCTAACACTTTGAAAGAAAAAGACCAAATAACTAAGACAACAGGGATCACAGATGCGACAAGTAATCCAAGGTAGAGATTCTTCATCTCCGCATTTCTAATTCCCATGTTGTTGGCTTTCTTTCCGTGACTCCGAATGGCAAGCAGCAGGAACGGAAATCCGACTACTAGTCCAATATTGGCGATGTTCGATCCTAACAAGTTACCGACCGCTATGCCAACGGCCCCAGTCCCTGAGGAAACAATGGTTATCGCAAGTTCTGGGACAGACGTGGTAAAGGCGATAAGTATGAAGCCCAAGCTGGTCTCGGACATTCCAGTAGATCTAGAAATCCCTGCAACACCCTTTATTGTATATCTTGTTGAGACCCATAGAACCAGCAGGCTAACAATTAATATCATGACCGCCAACAATATTGGTACATTCATGATCGAATTACCTACTGAGGTCAGCTAGCCTTCCCAGGTTTTATAATCCATTAAGTATGTACCGATCTTGCATTTTCATGCTGGGTGAATCGACTTGGGCGGGCTAATGTAGTTGAGCGACAAACAGAGAATAACTGTGATTTTCGGAGATTGTCGTGATATGCATGAACTACCTGACAATTCCATACAGCTGGTTGTGACTTCTCCTCCCTATTTCAATGCGCCGTTTGACTACCCTGATTTGTTTCGAACCTACGATGACTTCCTCGAACTCCTAGCCGAAGTCTCTAAAGAGGTTTATCGCGTTGTCGCAACCGGACGGGTAGCATGTTTCGTTACAGACGACATGCTCGTAAGAGGAGAGAAGTATCCAGTGGTAGCTGATGTAACTAAACTAATGCAGCAGGCCGGCTTCAGGTACAGAGATAAGATAGTCTGGGTCAAGCCCAAGGGCTATACAAGGATAAGCCACCGGAGCGGAGTCCTTCTCCAACACCCATATCCAATGTACTTCTATCCCGATAATATTCAGGAGAGTATCCTGATCTTCCAAAAGGGAAGGTTTGACTATGACTTCCAAAAGAAGATCCCTGTTAAGAGAGAAGCATCGCGAATAGATGTCGGGCAGTTCAATCGTGAGGAATGGAATTTGAGCGTGTGGAGAATTACGAATGTTCTTCCAAAACCGGGTCGAATCGAGGAGGGAATCGCAGCGTTTCCTGAAGAGCTTCCGAACCGCATAATTAGGCTGTTCTCCTTTCGAGGTGAGACAGTACTGGATCCCTTTGTGGGATCTGGAACAACTCTAAAGGTCTCCAACGGGTTAGGCAGATATTCGATTGGATATGAGATAGATAGGGAGTTAAGACCGATAATAGTAAGCAAACTAAATGGTCGGAAGAGGAGAGGAGATATCAACTTCTTTGAGAGAAAAGATGCTCGAAATTTGAGGGGAGTCCTGAAAAACCGCGTGAAGAAGCAAAGAACAGTTACCAGAACGGGTTCGGGGTGATTGCTTTAAACCAAGGAAGGAGAGCCGGCCATTCATGAAGCCAGCTGCTACTCTTCGAAAGATGATAAATCAGAGAGGATCATTTATCGTCCCGGGTGTATATGATGCATTATCCGCAAAGATTGCAGATCATCTAGGCTTCCGTGTCCTATTTCATACGGGATATGGAACGGCGGCATCATTACTGGCCTTGCCTGATATTGGGATGATAAGCTTCAAGGAAATGTTGGATCGAGTCGATAGCATTTGCAAGACCACAAATAAACCCGTCATTGCGGATGCCGACACCGGCTACGGCAATGCGTTAAACGTGATGAGGACTGTGAAAGAGTATATTCGTGCAGGTGCCGCGGGATTGATCCTCGAAGATCAAGTATGGCCAAAGAGGTGTGGTCACATGAAGGGCAAGTCTGTCATCCCACTTGAGGAGATGTTTGGAAAAATAGCCGCGGCGGTGGAGGCGCGGGATGAGCTTGGATCTGCTCTCGTTATAGTGGGAAGAACAGACAGCTTTGCTACCGGGGGTCTTGATGAGGCCATCGAGAGAGTAAGAACCTTCAAGAAAGCAGGAGCTGATGTACTATTCGTTGAAGCCCCGCTAGAGAATTCTGACTTGGCAGAAATAGCAAAGAAAGTGCGGATGCCCCTCCTTTTGAATCAAATCGAGGGCGGCAGAACGCCTATTATCCCTGTAAGGGAAGCCGAAAAACTAGGCTTCAAGATACTACTATTCCCATTGACCGCGTTATTTGCTGCTGCGCGCAATGTTTATGATGTTTTGGAATATCTGAAAAGAGAAAGCAGAACTGATGGGCTAGAGAATAAGATGATCGGTTTTGAGGCTTTCAACGAACTTCTAGATTCAGAAAAGTACTTTGAACTTGAGAAGAGGTATGAACTAACTGGGCCGAGAACTTTCCAGGATAGCACATCATCCTGATTGAACATGGTGTTATACGATGAATACCTTCAAGAGATGATCGCCATCCCTGTCCCAGAGCTGTCCACAAGAGTCACATTGAACTCGATAATCCAAGTCTGTCAACTGTTCATGGCGGCACATTGCATTGTTCCTCAACAAAAAGTTCTTTGTACGCTAGTGTAGATCGCTCCTAACTAGTTAGTAATCCTCGCATTAACGGATTTCAAAGATGGAGCAAGGATCGATCTTCGATATCTCAATTAGCAGAACTAGCCGAACTAGGGGGAAATTCTTGTTATGGTTCGAGGGAATAAACTCGCAGTTCTAATGTTCTTCAATCCGCAAACCCACCTTACAGTCCTCTCTACTCCGATTCCGAAACCCGAGTGAGGAGGGAGGCCATATTTTCTAAGATCCATATACCATTTGAACGACTCCGATGAGAGGTCTTGCTCTTTCACTCTCTTGGTCAATAATTCAAGATCATGTATTCTTTGTCCTCCGGTAGCAATCTCTCCGAAACCCTCAGGGGCGATCAGGTCGGCAGAGAGCGTTAGTCTTTCATCTTCTTCCTTTAACATATGATAAAACCCACGAGAAGTTGCCGGGTAGTCGGTTATGAAGAAAGGACTTTTGGTGTCAATAGAGATCATTCTTTCGACGTCGGTCGGAAGATCATTACCCCACTCGAAGGCCATTCCTTTCTCAGTAGCAATCTTCCATACATCATTATAGGAAATTCGTGGGTATGGCAGGTTAGGAAGCTCAAATCTTCTGCCCAGAGTCTCAAGCTCAGCCTGATTTTTCTCAATTACATGTTTCAGCACAACTGAAAGGAAACTCTCTTGTAAGTTCAGATTATCCTCCTGCGAAGCAAACGCTTGCTCCGCCTCGATCATCCAAAATTCGGTAAGATGCTTCGGAGTTCGGGACTTCTCAGCTCGAAAGGCCGGTTGAAAGATAAAGACCTTTTCGAAAGAACAGATTGCAGCTTCCTCATAAAACTGCGAACTCTGGGTTAGGAACGCTTCCTTCCCAAAATAATCTAAAGAAAAGAGCGTCGATCCTCCTTCAGAGGCAGCTTGAACAAGTGTGGGTGCACTGATCAGCATGAACCCGTTCTTTGCAAAGAAATCAAATGCTGCATAGATGATTTGTGCCCTGATCCGCATAACAGCTATCGACTTCCTCCCTCTTATTGAGAGGTGTCTATTATCGTAGAGAAACGAACGTGATTTCACTGCGGTTTTTGTAATGGGCCATTTGTCTGCTGGGGCCACTATTCTGAAAGATGAGACTTGAACTTCTTTCCCACCTGGGGCCCTCTTATCCTCTTTAACGATGCCCGAGAGTAATACCGACGATTCGACCGAGGCTTTTCTCATTTCGTTTATCACTTCATCGCGGGTAACTCCTCTCTTACCTGCGATCTGGATGTAACCAGTTCCATCCCTCAAGGTTGCGAACAGCAGAGCGCCTACGTCGCTCCGTGAGCTGATCCATCCTCGGAGCTTGATCAGCTCTAGAGTATGCGATCGAAACGCTTCTTCAATAGTGAGGGTTTTCTCCGTCGTCTGCAAGTGTCTTTCTCATACTAGGAGAGGAATAAAAGTCTGTGAGCTCATTTTTCACAAGCCTCAGAAATCTTCTGGACACAAGTAGCGACTGCATCATACTCTGAGGAGATCTTCTTTAGATGATTTACCTTGGATTTGTATACATGGTTCGAGGCTATCATTTCCATCGATTCGATCAGCTTTTTTCCTGAAATGTCACTCGATCTCAAGTATATACCAAGACCCAATTCCTCCACTCGTTCTGCATTACCAATTTGTTCAGTATGATTTGAGATCGGGAGTACCAGCATTGGCTTACCTAAGGAAATCGCCTTAGTTATCGTGGAGTGTCCCCCACGTATCAAGGCATAATCGGCTATCTCGAATAGTTCATCTCTGATGGGACACCACTCGAAAAACCAAGAATTTCCAATTCTCACGGGCTCAGTAAGTCCTCCAGGCATCCCAGCTGAAATAATGAGAGAAAATCGTTCACTAGCCGCCTTTGATATCTCACTAATTAATCTCCGCTTAGTTCCTAAGGGTCCACTTATCTGAGCAAAGAATACTTTCTTCCTCCCATCGATCTCGAGCCTTTTTCTTATTTTGGCTATCTTATCCGATTCCGAAGAATGATTCGAGGAGATATAGCCAACGTAGCGCATCTTTGTTCCGACAGAACTGATTCCCCCCACATTCTTCGAAGCAATAGTATAGGGCGGAGAAAGATCAGGAATAAGAATCTCCCTTGATAACCCCCAAAGCTGCCCGAAGATCTCTGCCCCGGCTTGTTCAGCGAGGCGAAGGATCCTATATTTTGGAAAAAGAACTCGGATTTGATTCAATAGGCTAAATGAAGGAAGGCCCAGAAGGGTAGCGGCGATAATCGGCGAAAGTCGTGAATCGCTGAAAACCACCTTGGGCCTTAATTTGAGAATTCGCTGTGCTTCAACCTTGACATGTTTTGAGAACCTGGCAAACATCTGCGGTATTCTCTGAAGTGTCAGCCCGACCGAAGGATGCCCCTCCGCACTCCACGCAACATCTATCGGCGAAACCTTATCACATGGATAGCCACTCATGGTGATGTAATCCAATCCCTCATTGAAGGAAGAAAAATGAACTCGTAGCCCTCTGTTCTTCAGACCATTTGCTACACTAACCATACGAGTTGCGTGCCCAAGTCCTGACCCGAAGGTCGGCATATAGACGAGGTCAGACAACTGGTCTAGTCACACCTGAGTTCGCCTCACGACTTCTCTCCAAGCGGCTCTGATTCCTCAAGAAACTAACGCCTAAAATTTGTAAACCTCGGCCGCAGCCAAAAATTCAGAAGGTGGAGCTGCGAGTACACGGTGATTTGTCACGTCTCCCGATATCGCCCTCTTTGACATGGTGACAAGATAGTTACCGATTTCGTCCCCGTTTTCAATCAATGATTTATGTTTTATCGTGTTCGAGACCTAATCTTATAATCTCTGCGGTCTTTCTGAGCTTCCTCCAGTGACTGCCCTCCCAGTACGTCTTTTGACATTTCACGCATCTGAAGACTATCCTTGGATCTCTCATTTGTTCAGAGGAGACCGTCATGCCGGCATCATCGGCCCTCTCGAGCGACCCGTTACACCGAGAACAGCGTGAAAAAACAGGGCTAAGCTCCGTATATTCCAAATCCAGACTTTTGAAAATGAAAAGTAGGTTGGTTTCGTCAATGGTATCAGTAATGAGGATAGACTCGATGTCGTGCTTTCGGGTTCTTCCATAGAGCTCCCTGTCAGAAGTGACTAGGACTCTGTGCTCCTTTTTGCTCGTTTTCAGAAGTTCATCATCAACAGAATCGGATTGGTATGCAGTGTCAAACCCAAAAATCCGTAGCTTGCGAGCTAAGCTCCCGAGCATACCGTCAACTTGGAATCGCGTTTCCTTCGAGTACTTCACCCATCCCAGGAGTCCCAACCAATCTGTTCTCGAGGAAAGCCGTTCTTCCCTTCACGAAAGTAGCATAAACGGAACCCACTACATCTCTCCCATCAAACGGTGAATATTTCGCCTTAGAATGGAATTTATCAGCCCTAATCCTGTTCTTCTTTTTCAAGTTTATGATCGTGAAGTCTCCCCAATATCCCTCCCTAATCTCCCCTCGGTCTTTAAGGTTGAATCTTGCACATGGGTATGAAATCATCAGTTCGCATAATCGCTTCAGTGTGAGCTTGCCTCTTGATACCATATCTAACATGAGTGGGAGAGTGACCTCGAGTCCCGGGAATCCCGGCACCATCTCATTTTGCTTTTCTTGGAGTGAATGTGGTGCGTGATCTGAAGCGATCATTTCAACGGCCCCGTTCACAACTCCCTTAAGAATGGCCTCTCGATCTGACTTACTCCTTAAGGGTGGGACGCAATAGGTTAGTGATGTCCTCGAGGTATTCTCTTGGTCGAGAAACGAATGATGTGGGGACGATTCACAAGAAATATCGGTTCCATCCCTCTTTGCCCTTGTAACTTTTTTCAGACCCTGTTCTGTAGAAATATGAGCAATATGGACTGAGCACCTTGTCCTACTCGCAGCTTCGATTACCTTGTCGATTGCCACGGTCTCGGCCTTGACTGGACGATAATCGATACCAGCATTCTCCTTTTTACTAAAAAATGTGGCATCTTCCGCATGTATTACCAAGAGGCCTTTGTTGCTCTTGATTTTTGACATAAGCTTCATTAACTGCATTGTATCGGAATAATCCAGCGTCCCTTCCAACCTATTCGCTAGGTAAACTTTGAATGCTATGGAGCCAGCTCCACTTAGGGCCCCGACATCATCGATCGTAGCCGGGGATGAATAGAAACCTACATTCGAGAGTATCTTTTCTCTTGCCTTTGCTTTTCGTTCAACTAGGACTGGCGCTGTAGTAACCGGAGGTGAGGTGTTGGGCATATCTAAGACTGTCGTGAACCCCCCGGCAACTGCCGCCCCGGTCCCAGATAGAAAATCTTCCTTGTATGAAGTACTGAAATCTCGTAGATGGACATGCGAATCGATGAAGCCCGGAAAGATTGCCATCCCCATGGCATCAAATGTCCTCTCTGCTTCAGGGAGATGTGAATCGGCGGCAATCCTTGAAAATCGACCCCCCGTCACGGTGAACCCTAGGTTCTTTAGAGAGAAGCCGTCCCATATTCTTGCGTTTACGATTCTAATATCATCCTTCAAAGATATCTCCTGGTTGACTGAGTGATTGTTTTGAGTTCAGCTCAGTTTTTCTTCCCTCTTCTCACCTGCCCCCTTCATCACTATCCTTCCTCCCCCTGCGGGCAAGACTCGGACGTACTCATCGAGACTCATGGACTTGTATACATCCATAAGCTCCTGATTCCAATCGAGGAGACCGAGAATCTCTCTCTTCACCTTCTTTGCTGTATCAGATGACTTACTCCTCTCCGATCTTAGAACTAGGTAAACCACTGAATTCTTGCGGACCGCTTCCTTGGGGCCGCCCATGAGTCCGAGTCGATTATTGTCGAGTCTGCAAGTTCCAATAGCGATTTCTGGAACTAATCCTTTTACGAAATTCTTCTTCCCTTCGATTAGGAAGCTCCCTCTGGATAAGTACATGCCACTAGGTGCCTGGGTCTTGACCTGTTCCGGTCGGACCCAATATGCATCGCCAGCAAGTCCTTCTCTCCATGCCCGACTGAAGGAGAAGACAGCTTGGGCTACTTCACCAAAGGAATTTCCTTGTTCGACCTCTCCGATTCCTTTAAGGACAAAGAATGGAGAGCCTACGATCTCTGCATGAAAGACCACGTCTCCAGGTTTTGTATGCTTACGAATTATCGCACTGTTTGAATGTGCGTCCCTCCCGCCTATGCTCAGGAGTCCATCGGTGGTCTTGAACCATCGATACCTCTCGAACCAGAGTGGGGTAGCCCGGTTAACTAGAGTCTTTCTTTTCTGAGTGGACAGAGATACATCCGTTCTCATTTTCTCAAGATCAGCCTGAAGACGCAATCGAGCGTCCAGAATTGCTTTCCCTTTTAGCTCGTTCTCCTTTGCTCTGTTGAATAGGCTTGAAGCGAGCTTCATTGGAGAAATTCCTTCCTCTGTTTCAAATTCACTCTCTCGCACGGCGATTGTGATCTCGCCTGCCTTTGATATACTATATTTGGTCTTAGAATCTTTCAATATATCCTCTATACTTCCCGATCGACGTTGGATAAGTTGAGCAAGATCTCTTAACGTTGCCGCGATTTGAATTGCATCCTCTCTTGATTGATGCTGTCTTTCTATCGATTTTTCGAGCACCTTAATCTTCTGCCTGAGCGGGTCATCCTCCCGATTCTCGGTTCCGTGTTTTAACTCATGGGTAAAGACCTCGTCTATTGCTGTCATGAGAGACGGTGATTGCACGAGTGTCCATGATTCCAGAGTTCGAAATCTCGTGGGTATCACATCCCTCGGACTACCATCTGATAGGATCCACACCGGGGAGTCATGCGCCAGAATACTCCTACGCAGACCTTCGGCAGCGGAGAAGATCCGGTCCAGATCTTCTTGATTCATGGACGATCCAACGGCATCGGGTGGAACAGCCGCTTGTGCTAGTATTTCTTCCGTATATTTACGAGAGGTTGAGAATGTCCGTCCAATCCATTTGGAAGCTTGCAGGTCACTTTCCAATAATCGATCGAGAGATAATCTATCTAGGTCGAGAAGACTTTTTCCCCGGGTTGGAGGAAAGGAGTATGTGTTGCCTGGGGAAATCTCTCGATGTCTTACTTTGAGCTTCCTAAGGCAAGACAAAATCTTGAAATCTTGATCTACTACAGCAAGGTTTCCTTCTCTGAAGAATTCACAAACTAGTTTCCTCTCGCCAGATTTTGTATCGAAACTGATTAGACATATCCTTTCACCATGAGGCTGCTCCACCGCAGTTACCCTCCCCCTTTCCAGCTGTCGTCTCAGGGAGGTGACATATCCAATCGACCCTGTTTCTTCAATAGAATACCTTGTAATCCAGAGACCCTTGCCGGGGGAGATGATCAGCTGTTTCTTGGGGAGGGAGGCGTGATGAAATCTAAACAAGAAGGCCTCATCGAAGACAGAGTACATGTTGCTAAGATAGTATGGGCCCTCCGCAGGTAAGAGCTCTCTATTCAGCTTGTCGACAATGCTACTAAGCTCAAGACTCGATAGTTCCATGATTTTATCTCCCATCTAACTAGCCATTGGGTGTAATAATGTCTAGAAATTGCTTAACAATACTTCCTGTGGCTCCCCAGACAATGTCTTCCCCCACCCTGAAGAAGCCTACCTCTTTTCGTAAACCTTGAGACCCAGCAAGTCTCCTCGAATGCACTCCTAATAGAGCTCTGAGTGGCGTCCCGATGACATCTACTGATTCGTCCAGATTAACCCTCAGTGGCGGAAGGCGGTCAAGATGCGTCACAAAAGGAGTGATAACGAAATTTGATACATGCGTGGGCACATCATCGAGCTGACCCCAGATGGCCGATGGCTCAATCGACAATCCAATCTCCTCAGAAGTCTCTCTAATTGCTGTATCAACAAGGCTGCTATCTCTGCTATCGAACGCTCCTCCTGGCAGCGAAATCTCGCCTTGATGATATCTGACTTTGTTACTTCTTTTTATGAATAGAATCTTCTTGTTCCTCCGACCATAGATTATCAAAAGAACTCCTGCCCTACGTGCACCCTGAACCTGAAGGCTCTTTGCCTTCCTGCTTCTGATGATATGTTGCGCTACTTTTATCCCATTTAGTTTCTCTAGGATATTGATTCCCATATTCAGGTGAGAAGCTTTCCGATTGAACCTGATTCGACCCCTTCTCTTATTTCAATTGCGATACGTCTCCCCATACTTACAGGCTGATCAAAGAGGAGTGAGGAATATGGAGATCCACTCACGTAGAGATTCGTACCTGCGACAATCCGCCCAGAGAATTCGAAGGCGATAAAATCGCCTTTCTCGTTGTAAACACCCTCTATGCAAAAAGGTCCGATCATACCAGGAGGGACTAATCTACCACAGGCCTCAACGAATTTTTCTCCAATCTGAAATACGTAGTTCAATAAAGACTCCCTGAGTACTAACGGACTGTTTCCTACTACCAGATAAGATGGGAAGAAACCCTCTTTCATTTCCAATTGCTCCCAAGCTGGCAATCTACCTAGGCCGTCGACATTCGTCTCATATCTCCGATCTATGCCTATTAGCTCCAGCCGATTCTTGATTTTTGAATAGAAGAATTGGAAGTAGACTGGTACGCCAACAACGTATTCCTGTATTTGTACCTCCTCATCATTCTGAAGAATACCAGCAGATCGAAGCCTACTCATATTTTCGTTGAACGACGCCAGATCTTTCGCGAGAAAGTACCCAAACCCCCCAGCAGCCCCTGCTCGTTTCACGATCGTCAACCTATCAATGTCCTCCGCAGATTCAAAGATTTTTGGTGTTCTGAAGTCAGATTCCTTCATCAATCTCTCCTTGAGGCCTCTATCAGCTTCCCACTTCAGAATTCCTCTGCTCCCGAAGAATGGGATGGAAAGATCATTCTCGACTTTCTTTATGCCTACTTCGGAGATGAGTGTACCATGTGGAATGAGTATAGAATCCAACTCGTTAAGCCGCGCCAAATGAGCTGATTCCGTAATCTCAGAAAAATGTTCTACAGCTATAAATTTATCAACGAAGTCGAATCGTCGATACAGTCCCTCTCTGGATTTCTTGGTGATTATGAGTGTCTCGAATCCCTCGTCCTTGGCTCCCTTCAGGATTTGAAGAGCGCAGTGGGAACCTAGCGTGGCTATGGTCTTCATCTATGTAACCACTTCATGGAGCCTTTCACCCTTCAACGCGTCCTTGATTTCCATTGCAATCCTTCTGCCCGTCCCAAATGACTCACCGTAATAATAGCGGGTGTAAGGACTCATTGCCAGGACTGGGCTCCCGGGGACCCTTGGTGAGACGTCAAAGACCACGATTTCCAAATCCTTAGTTACTGCACTCTGAAGGGCAAAAGGGCCAATTATTCCGGGTGGGTACTCTGTTTTCGTGGCGTCGACGAATCTCTCGCCGATCTCAAAGACCTTCTCGAGCATGGACTCCCGAATTGTCGCAGGCATATGCCCGATCTCAATGTTTTGTAAGTCTGGATCCATCTCGAGCTGCTGCGATGCTGGTAGGGAGACGAAATCATTGAGATTGGTTTGGAGGCGCCGGTCAATCCCAAGGAACTCAACCTCATTCTTTATCGGCGAATAGAAGAAGTTGAAGTTAAAGTACGTCCCAATGATTAATTCCTCGATTAATGCGTCATTGAGATCCTCCTGAGTGATGATGCCGGCGTGGATCCTCCTTGCAGCTTTTTCTTCGAAATCTTTCTCCGAAGTGGATGTAAAGAAGGCTCTCTCTATTCCCCTTTTTGCCTCCATAACTTTTACGATGACTGGCCGATCGATCTGAGTGGAAGAACTGATTCTTTTTGGAAATCTAATCCCCGCCTTCTCCAAGAGAAAGTATTGATTCCGTGGCACATTTCTTTCCTCAGTTCTGAGCATAGATCGACTACCGAAAATTGGAATCCGAAAGTCATTCTCAATCGAATCATACGCTACATAGGTTGTAAATGATCTATGAGGAACAAAGATTACATTAGCAGCTCTCATTATTTGCTGGTTATTTTCCGTCGTTATTTCATTAAACTTTTCTAATAACATTATTTGATCTACAATCCGTCGAAAAGCCTTGTAAGGTCTTTCCCTACCCCTTTGGCATGCGACTAACGTTCTGAGATTCTCTTCTTTTGCTCCATCCATGATATCAAGAGCAGAATGACTCCCTAGTGTGCAAATTGTCAGGGCAGTCGGATCATAACTCTTGACCATGCTAGCAATTTCATTCCGGGGAATCAAATTACTGTACCTTGACTCTGCCGTTCTTTAAACTATACATTCTCTCGCTCACGTAAACCTTAAGCGATACAATTTTGGCGAATAAAGGGATACACGTGATCGAGGCGAAATCTATAACCAAGAAGTTCAAGAAATTTGTGGCCGTAGATTCCATCAGTTTTGAACCCAGGAAAGGCGAAATCTTCGGTCTTCTAGGGCTAAATGGGGCGGGGAAAACCACAACGCAAAGGATAATTTCAACTGTCTTTAGGCCGACGTCAGGCGAAGCCTTAGTTAACGGATTCAGCATCACCAATGAGGCGTCAAAGGTAAGGAAGAGTATTGGTTTCGTGCCAACCGAGGTAGGACTATACGATCGTTTGACCGGGCGAGAGGTCGTTCGGTATTTTGGCCGCTTGAACGACATGGAGGGCCGTGATCTAGAGGAGAGGATCGATACTGTGATTGGGATACTCTCCCTTGGGGAGTACGCAGACAGAAAGTGTGGACAGCTTTCTCGAGGAAATAAGCAGAAGGTCGCCATTGCCAGGGCGATAGTACACGACCCACCCGTTTTTCTGTTCGACGAACCTACATCCGGCCTCGATGTCCTAGCAGCACGGGGAGTTATAGATTTCATGAAGAAAAGTAGAGATGATGGAAAGACTATGCTATATTCTACCCACGTAATGAGTGAAGCAGAGGAGGTATGTGACAAGATAGGAGTTATCCATGATGGGAGGCTGCTCTACACTGGAGGCCTGAAAGAGTTTATTGAGGGAAAGAGAGGATTAGAACAAGCTTTCACTGATGCGCTGAGAATGGGTGCGAAATGAGTCGCAAGCATATATACACAGTCTTTAGGAAAGAAATCCTCGACACCGTCCGCGATCGCAGAACTCTCTTTGCCTCTGTTCTCATACCAGTAATGCTAATGCCCGCCATGATCTTAGGCATCCCACTTCTTTTCGCAGGAACAGAGGTTCGGCTTGAGGAGCAGCGTCAAACAATTGCGATTATAAATCCAGCTGAGTCTCCCGAGCTTTTCGATTTTATCATAGCCAGTGACTCCTTGATCCTTGTAGATCTTGTTGGGGGGCCAGTGGATACCGTAAGAAACGGAAACGCATCAATTGTACTTGAGATAGACGACCAGTTTGGAGAAAGCCTATCTCGCGAGAAGCCTGGAAATCTTACTATCTACTTCGATGCATCTAGCAGGAGATCAACTACCGCTTATTCAAAACTTCAGGTCGTACTCGGCCAATTCAATCGTATGATAATTAATGAAAGGCTGGAAGTCAGGGAGATAGACCTCGATGTCCTCAGGCCACTAGAGCTCTTCGCTTTGAACGTGGCGACCGAAGAAGAAGTCTCGGGCTTGGTTCTTTCGCTCATCCTTCCCCCTATCTTGGCAATGCTCGTAGCTACTGGAGGAATGAACGCAGCTATGGATATGACGGTGGGAGAGAAGGAGCGGCATACTCTCGAAGCTCTCCTCGTAACTTCTGCGAAGAGATGGGATCTAGTAGCGGGAAAATTCCTGGCGGTTCTAGCAGTTACCCTTCTTACCACCTTGGTCCTGATTCTTAGTCTTGGATTCTGGATACAGGGACCTCTGGGAGCTGGATTCGGCTCCGCAGATCAGTCACTATCACTTAGCTTTAGCTTTCAAACTAGTCTAATTATCTTCGGAGTACTCGCTCTCCTTGCTATCATGCTCTCAGGTTTATCCATGGCTGTTTCTACTTTGGCCAAAAGCTTCAGAGAAGCTGGCAACTACGTCTCGCCAGTGATTTTCCTGGTACTTGCGGGGAGCTTCGCCGCATTTGGAATCTCGATAGAAGATGCAAGTCTCAATCTTTTCGCAATTCCCATCCTCAACATCACACTAATTATAGAGGAGGTCTTGTTGAATACGTTGAACTTCTCTCATTTGGGATTAACTATTGCCGTGACGGCTCTTCTTTCTCTGATTACCCTCTACTTCGCAACGTGGGTGTTTAAGAGGGAAGGTGTACTCTTCAGGACTTAGGTTCTAAAGGAGCGTTATATTATCGCCTTTCTGGGACTTCTAACTATGCGTCCGATCTTAGCTTTGATGTCTGATATCCCTTCGATTTTGATTCGGACAGACCCACTCTCAACAAAGAGGGTTTGCCCCTCTACCCAGATGTCTGTATCTTCTCCCGTGAGGTCTAGCATAATGTCCTTTCGCCCCCCATCTATGTCGAAGATGTCCTCAGGGAAAGAGTCAAGAAGCTCGGAACCGATTCCCAAGATGCCATTCATGACGATTATTGTAATATAGTCGTTCCCAAAACAACTTTTTAGTTGTTGTGAGCATGATTTTTCCTACGCACACTCACCTCCGTATGATTTATTAGCGCTTAAACACCACCCCTGGTGGTTTTCTTGGCGGAAAGACCTCTCTTGAAGGAACTCGGCCTCTCAAGCTACGAACAGGATGCCTATCTCCAGATTCTTAGAAGAGGAAAAACGAATGCGACTGATCTCGTCCGCTCAGGATCGGTTCCGCTCGGACGGATATATGGTGTACTTAAAGAACTTACGACAAAAGGCTTGATTGATGTTGATAGAATGGAGGTTCCCCAAATCTATTCCTCCAACCCTCCTGAAGCGGCCTTAAGGCGCCTCCTTGGAATGAAGAAGGAAGCCTTGGATTCCAAGATACGTGCTGATGAGCAGGCTCTAAGGACCTTCCTGTCCAACGCAACTCAGGCTGAAAACCTTTCCCCCAAGCCAAAGTGGGATGTCTACTCTGGCGATGCTGTGGTCTACGAGAAAATGATACCTGAGCTCATAGCGGAGTGCGAAAAGGAAATGATAATCGTAGGGAGTAATCTTGGGCAGACCCTGACGCCCGATTTTCTACGGGAATTTGTCAGCGCTCTAGATCGAGGTGTGGCTTTCTATGGTTTACTTCCAGAAGACAGTGAAAGAAGGTTCGAGAGCTTTACAGAAGGGTTTGAGAACGCATTTGGGATTGAAAAGTTCATGACTGCAATTGGAAAATATTCTGGCAAGACGTTGCTCATGAGAACGGCCTCCCTAAAGGGAGTCACTCCATTTGGAATCTTTGATCGGGCCAAAGTAGGTTTTTCCATTACTTCTCCGTCGGGGGGTAGATACTTGGTAACTCTTGTGACAGATGCACGTGACGTGGTAGATGAGTTCTACGCTCTATTTCGGTCGATCTGGGATACGCACGCAGAGGAGTTCAATCTGGTCAATATCCTAGGAAGCCTACAAGAGACAACACGAGGCTAAGCCTGACAGCCATGTAAAGCATTATCATCCCTCCATAGCCCATAGAATCGTTTCCTCGTCTAATCCATCTATACGATAGAGCGCTTACTCCCACCCCAAGTGGGGCCAGAATAAATGGAAAATAAAAGCTGATAGTACCAAGCATCCCAATGAAGAGGAACATTGAGAACAATCCGGAGAACTGGAACTTAATCGCTGTAGCTCTGCCGAGAACGACAGGGAGAGTCCTGATATCATTGGAGCCGTCGCCTACCATATCGCCATAATCCTTCGATATATTCGCGAAGAAATCAAAAAGAGTAAGAAAGATGACAATATGCCACGGGGCAAAGGATAGAGGTTGAAATATCGACCATCCTAAGAGGAAGTTCAAAGCGCCATAGTAGATAGCTATTGAGGCATTCGATAGCAGAAATCGTTTCTTAAGAATCACTGGCTTTGCTGAATAGAGGATCCCGAGGCTAATGCTTGCCAGAGCAAGATATTGAAACGCTCCACCAACAACGAGGCTGGCTATTACTGCAAGAATATACAGTCCAATTACAATTGAGAGAGCACCGTTCTTGGTCATTGCCCCCGAAACTAGTGGGCGATGGGGTTTGTTTAGACGATCTAAATCTACCTCGGCATACTGGTTTAGGGCGTTTGTTGCCATCAATATACTGATGCATGTGAGAACCCCAGCGAACAATCTTATTTCCAGCCAGGGACCACTGAGAGCGAAAATCACTCCAGTGCCAAAGGCGATTAGATTCGCAATCTGGTCTTCTGGCTTGACCAGTCTCACTATAGAAATGAAATTGCGCCGTAATGGGGACCCGATCGATCGTATCTGCAACCCTTCATGAATAGTCCATTTTCGAGAATTAACTGGTTGAGTGTATCATAGGTTACAAACATGTCTTGACTCCTAATACCATTAGGAACAGGATGACTCCCTCCTTAGGGAAGGAATAATACATGATACCCTCATGATTCAGTTGATGAAGGGAAGCAACCTATCGGCCAGAGTCAAGAGGGTATTCAGATCTCTTGAAACGGATGATATCAGAGCTGACCTTATTCTTCTGAAGAATGGGATAGAACCTCATCTAGATCTTTCTTTCTTCTATCTTACGGGGGTCGAGTCAGGTCTTTTTGAGGGGAGCTCTTTGATAGCCTATCCAGATGGTAAGACAATTCTCTACACCTCGATTTTGGAGGAGGAGAGTGCCAGAAAGAGTGGAGTCAGATCAGTCAAGACATTCAGAGATGAGAAGGAAGAGGTCAAACTTCTCAAAAAAGAAATCGGACCTACTGCTACCATTGGAATAAACGCTCGCGAGCTAACCTATAGCGACTTTTTGTCTTTGAAAAAAATACTCCGTGGGCGTTTTATCAACGTCAGCTCAGCAATCTCAAAAGCGCGAATGATCAAAGATCAACATGAAATAGCTCACTTGCGTAGAAGTGCAGAGATAGCAAATCGGACCTTTTCGGAATTGCCTTCGATCTTGAATGACAGTATAACCGAAAGCGAAGCCGCCGCCGTTCTGAACTCAACTATGCTTAGGTATGGGGCCTCGTCACCTGCATTCGAGACGATTGTGGCTTTCGGACCAAATTCCTCAGAACCTCACTATTCGCCCAAAAAGCGGCGGCTTAAGAAAGGAGACTATGCGCTGTTTGATTTTGGTGCAAAGTACATGAAATATTGCTCCGACATCTCAAGGACGTTGGTCTATGGGACGGCACCTAAAGAACTACGAGATATCTATCAGATTGTCTTGCAGGCGAATGTCCTCGGCATTGAAGCACTGAAAAGTGGCGAAATGGCAAAGGACGTTCATAACAAAGTCGCAAAGTTCATCGACTCGACAAGATACCGAGGACGTTTCATACACGCCACTGGTCACACAATTGGCCTTGCTGTTCACGACGGAGGTTCATTAAGTTCCCGATCTGAAACGAAATTGGAAAATGGGATGGTCTTCACCGTCGAACCGGGTATCTATGTCCCTGGGTTGGGCGGTGTGAGAATTGAAGATGATGTAGTTGTTCGCGGTCAAAAACCTGAAGTCTTAACTAATGCCCCAAAAGAGCTAATCGAAGCCTAGATCACTATTGAGAATTGTCACTCGGAAAACCTGTAGGTGAATCCTCTCTCCCTGAGGGTTTTCAGTAACTCCTCCGTCTGTTCCCTTCCCTTAGTCTCCATGCTTATCAGGACATTCACTGGCCCCAATCCAATCCGCTTGTTCAGACGATCTTGTTGAACATCGAGGACGTTGACATTCCTGGACGCGATTGCTTCGAGGATCTCTTTCAGTGCTCCGGGTCTATCCCGGAGCTCAAAAATGAGTCTCACAATCCTCCCGGCTGTGATAAGGCCACGTGTGACTAGTTGATTCATTAGCGGCATGTCTACATTCCCGCCACTCACTACAGCAACGACTTTCTTATCCCGTAGATCTATCTTGCCAGATAGGAGGGCGGCGGGAGCGGCGGCACCGGCCGGTTCCACGACTATTCTTGACCTCTCCAGGAGGAGGAATATCGCCTCTGCAATCTCGTCGTCAGTAACTGTAACTAGATAATCCACATACTTATTGACGATCTTAAATGTAAGCTCTCCTGGCGCTTTTACCGCGATCCCATCGGCAATTGTTCTTTTTGACGGTATCTCAACCACTTTATGCGCACGTTTTGATTTGATCATGGAATCCATTAAGGATGACTGCACTCCTACGATTTTTACGTCGGGGTGATCCTCCTTCAAGGCTGCCACGATGCCTGATATCAGTCCACCGCCACCGACTGGGACAACTATAGCTTCTAGGTCATTCATCTCTTCCAAGACTTCTAAACCAACAGTTCCTTGTCCGGCGATGACCAAAGGATCATCAAAGGGGTGGATCATTGTGGCAGACGTCCTCTCTGCCAGGCGATTAGCCTCATCGAGGGATTCTTCAAAGTTGGCTCCGGCCAACACGATGGAAGCTCCGTATGAGGAAGTAGCTGCCACTTTGGCCGTAGAAGCGTTTTCGGGCATCACAATTGTACATGGAATTCCTAATTTCGAAGCCGCATAAGCTGTCCCCTGTGCATGGTTACCTGCCGAAGCAGCTATTACCCTCTTGGTTTGGCTTTTCTCAAGATTCTTAATCTTCCAATAGGCACCCCTTACCTTGAAGGACCCAGTCCTCTGTAAGTTCTCTAGTTTCAAAGAGACCGACGCGCCCGTAAGTTTACTAAGAGTATTCGAATAGTCAAGCGGAGTCTTATGAGTAACCCCTATCAGAGCGCCTCTTGCTGCATCGACGTCGGCGAAGGAGATATCCATTGTTTTGTTTAGAAAGCACCCTATATTTGGAACTTCTTATTTCTTATCGAATGAGTTTCAACTATCTGCGTCACTTGGAATCTTGAGTTGAGCCATGGACATAACAACCGGATTGCGGTCACCTAAGCTTTAAGTTGTTGTTCGCGAATTAGTTCGATATTGTGCTAGCCACTCAGTTAAGACGATTCACGGAAACCGGCATAACGGGACTCGATCAGATGCTTGATGCAAAAGGCATTCCGACTGGTCATAATATCTTCATTCTGGGAAGTCCGGGTAGTGGAAAGACTACACTTGCAGTTCAGTACCTCTACTATGGAGCGACGAAGGCAAACGAGCCTGGCATTTTCGTAACCTTGGATGAGAATCCCGGTCAGATCAGAGAGAATGTGTTAGCATTTGGATGGGATCTCGAGAAGTTGGAAGCTAAAGGCCTTCTAACGATCGTGGATGCGTCCCCTCTTAGGAGAGTAAAAAGCGCTGTTAACCTTGGCAACATATCAATAGGCAAGAAGGACTTTTCGCTCGTATCTTTGATTGAGATCATTAAGCGGAACGCCATTGAGATGAAAGCTAAGAGAATAGTTATTGATCCTCTGGCCACATTCATGTTCCAATATCCAAATGAATTTGAAAGAAGGGACGCCTTCATCACCTTGTTGGAAGGGGTCTCTGAACTCGGAGCAACCAGCTTATTCGTTTCAGAGGTTACCCACACTTCCCTAGAGAGAGCACATCAATTCGAAGAATACTTGGCGGAAGGAGTAGTACTAATGCTAAAGAGAGTTGTTACGGAGGGCATGGAACGACTATTCCAGATAGAAAAGATGAGAGGTGTCAATCACGACACGAAACCGAGGCCATATAGTATCTCAGATGAAGGCATAAGGGTATTTCCCACCGAACAATTCGTTTAGTATACTAACGTAACGGATTACTGGCTCCAGTCATTTCATAGGTTCCTTTCCCAGCTAGGTCCGGCACCCTAAAATAACCGCTAGCCGAATCTTTCCGCTTGGTTTAGCGACGTAAGAGTATCTTACCACAAAGTCGGGTTGCGGATTAGAGGCGGCCCAGACCTGGTAGCCTTTGAATCTCATTCTAACAACAAAAGCGGTCTGGATTATTTTTAGCATAAAATCTCGAACTTGCCGACGAGTACGGGAAAGAAATTGGATCAGCGTATTTCCTCATTCCAGTGGACCACAGTGTATGCCACTATGAAATTATCTCCGCCAGAAGCCCTTAGAATCTGAATCGTACTGTTTCCTTGTCTGAGCACTGCCTCCGGGATGACGTCAAACCACGTCTATAGATCAGCACGGGCTACCCCAGGGATGTCCGCTCCACTTAGGTCAATTCCGTTAATCTGAATCCGATGAGAATAATTTTCGATCAAGCGTTTGTAGAAGGATATAACCTGCACCTATCGGCTTATCATCGATCTAGAAATCCTTCAAACTAGAGCGGTCGTCGTTTTCATCCCGCGTCAACCGATCTTGTTCGATCAAGTCGGTCAAACAAACCTCTATACAAACTTGAACCTCTGTTACAGACCGCTTACCTTGAAGGTAAATGATTACATGGGGGGGGCAATTTCAGTGGATTCCGCATCAACTGCTGTAGAGGCTTCCCAGATGATGATGAAACATTACCGAAGCAGTGTATTGGTAGAGAATAACCGAACTGTAATTGGAATAATTACGAGGAGCGACTTCATGCGGGTTGTGACAAAAGAAAGGGTATCTCCGACAGAGATTAAAGTCTATCAGATGATGTCTAGCCCCCTAATAACGATTGACTCCAATTCTACTGTTTCAGAAGCTGCTAGAATTATGTGTGAGAAAAAAATTCAAAACCTGCCAGTGCTAGATTCCGAACGCTACGTTGGCATACTGAGTGCACCCGATATCATCAGAGCTACAGTAGGAGCGAATCCTGTTTTTGAAACCCGGAGTGAGAAACCGATTGGATCCAGAGATGATCGGAGAGAGGTACTTCACCTCCAGACGCCAAATAGTTGAGGCCTCCGCAGGCAATCTGATTCGGAGTAGGCTTGCAGAACAGAACAATATTGAGGTATAGAACATTTGTCCCCAAATCGAACAACAAAAACCTTGGTTTGATTTGGGTTTTGTCATCTTCTCAATCATCTGCCATAGAGATATCATCTCAATCGGACCTCGTTTGACAAGCTGATGCACATGGTAACCTGACGACGCAAAACCAAGACCTTATGCTATGTCAGAAGAAAGTATCCGGGTAATCCAGACGTGACATTCGCTTAATTTATCAAAGGAGTGACATCCAGAGGGCTGCGAGAATTACAAAGGAAACTAACATAGAAAGTGCAACATTTCTTTGATAAATGACTTTGTGGTTCCTCCTCGTATTCACCCCATACGAAATTGTTATCATCCCAATCTGTACTAAAATTACAATTACCCAAAAGAACTGTGCTGGCTCGAAAACATAACTAGCTACGGCGATGAATGTTGAACCCAGGTACAAGCCCATTATGATGATTTTCGCGCCAAACGATCCAAAAACTATGGGGGCAGTCTTGTCCCCCACGAGGTTATCGCCTTCTATGTTGACATAGTCTGCTATCATTAAAGTGGCCGTCCCATCAAATAATAGCATAAGTATGATAATTGGGGGAAAGAACGCCACACCTCCCAGGGCGAGTATCGCCATGTATGGGACAACTAGTATGTGGACAGGCAGAATAAAGTTCTTCAGAACCGGGATTCTCTTAAAACGAATTGGCCGAAACGAGTAAAGTACTGCCAGTGCCGAGTCGGAAAGAGCGATTATTAAAAAACCCACTGAGAACGCGAAGGTCGATGATAATATGAGTAAAATCCATGAGATTGTCATCAACGTCAAAGTGAAACGAATTGCCTTATCTCTAGTTATTACCTCACGGGGGAGTGGTCGTTCGCTCCAACCAAGCTTATCGGAGGCAACATCAGCAATCTGATTGAATGAATTCAACGCAGCCGTAACAAGAGCGAAATAGGTAGTCACTAATATCATGAGGACGGGGGAATCAAATCCAGCAATCGTTAGGAAGCCCCATGTTGCGGCAATGGAGGCGAGTATTGCAGTATGGGGTAGTGTTAGATCTAGGAATGGTCTGACTAGGTCGATCTTCAAACGGCAACTTCTCTAGGAAGTGAGGCCGGTGAATTTTCAAAGAGGTGTCTTATTTGCAATCTCGAAGAGGCGAGATGCTAAGGAAATATTAACCTATATCTACAACTCGCTGATCCCATAGCACGACATTCGATTTCTTCGACCTCTGTTTTCTTCTTGAACATTATGGAGCTGAGCCCTTCCATTCCTCCCGAAATAGCCGTACAGACCGGGGAATCAGCCTTCGAATCCCTGCAGAAAAAGCAGTCAGAAACCGTGAACTCATATGTAGAGTCGTTAATCTGCTTGACTGACACGTCTACTCCATATCCGGTTTTAAGGGCCAGTTTAAGCGTCTTGGGGAGGTGCTCTAAACCTAGGGCCGCCTCGGGAGATTCCCCGAGAGCTTTGACGTGCTCAAGGCTCGCCTTCCTAGTCTCGTAGTTATTGTAATTGCTCTCCATCTCCTGGATATTGCGCATAACATCTCCTGGGGTCTCAATTCCTGCTTGCTGCATAAGGATTCTGATTAGCATTGCAGATGCATACCGCCCAGTCAAGTACAAGTCAACTGGAACTTTACCTACTGCCCCGGTCTTTCTCCTGAAGAGGCGAACCGTCAACCATAATGGAAGTCTGAGCCCCAACTTGGTCGTCAGACTAAGACCAGCCCTACCTTTCGGCTCAGGGATAACTTCGCTTCTAGGAACTTCGCTCAGTTGTAAAATACCGGAGGCTTTCCATCTCACGATCCGGTCTAGGATCGAGTCAAAAGATTCAGGAAATAGCCCCTTGACGTCGTATAGAGTCTTTCCTTGCAATTGTGAAAACAGCCAATAATCATGCAAGCTGGCTGACCGCTTGAGAGAATCCCCTCCTTTCGTAACCTTGAAGTGCCTCAGTTTTCCTTCCAAATCTGCCTTCCGTCGATCAATCTCTCCTTTAGTGATCCCTGTGATTCTATCTGTGAATTCTCCTTCCCATTGGATGAGAAACCTATCTCCTTCTATCGCGTAGGGATACTCTTTCAGATGGTACTCCGGCTTGGAGAGCCGTACCGGCGTTATCGTGCTCTGAAACTTCTCCTTTGTTTGAGAGACATGGATTTGAATTGACCCATCAACGAGAGAGAGTAATTTCTTCTCAATATCTTCGAAGGTCCCCCTTGGCAAAAGATAAAACTCAATCGTACGATTTTCAACTATGTTCTTTTGCCAATTTTCGAATGTTAGAAGGAGCTTACCGGGGTCATTCTTGATTATTATGTCAGGAATGGCAGTATGTATGAAGGGCTGCCGCGGATTTTTTCGCCTCATGGCGTTTAGATTGATACTCGTCTCCACGATAGACAGGTTTCCTATATCTAACATGTGTTCATTTTTTTGTGTGGCGTGAGACACAATCTCTATAGGTTGAAGATCAGCTTCACCATGTTTTTCGAAGAGTAATCTCAAAAGAGTTCTCGCCTCTGAGAATGTCTGGTCAGTCATCAGGATTGATGTCCCATACTTTAGTTGAAATATCTCGTCAAATACCTGATGTCCAGTGTAAAACCTACCTTTTGAACTAATCAGTTGGGCTTCGTTGATGTCTATCCCTCCCAGGGGAGGACAAATTCATGCGAAATAATATTTCAGTAGTTGTATGAACAAAATGTAGCTACAAGATGAAATATACCCAAAGCTTACGCGGGTAACAATACATACTTCTCTAGAGCGAGTACTTTCTCTGGAAGCCCCTTGATTATTTCACCCGCTTCTCTCATGTTGAGTCCAAGTTTGAGACTTTCTACGGATTTGTCTCTGAGCACCAATTTCCTCATGTTGAAAGCACGAAGGAGGTTACACTGATACTTTAACCCCTTGACGTCGATCGTCCGCTCCCCCTCGGTATCAATCAAATCCAACGACTGCATGGCTTTTGCGAGAAATAGGTCTCCGATATCCAATGTGTCCTTAATGACCCCGCTCTGGTAGAAGAGACGAATTAGCTCGTTTTCATTCATAGACACCGCTTTGCCTCGTTCAATGATCCCATTCTCCGCGGCGTAAATGAGTGCGGCATTCGCTGAATTATTCTTGAGATCAAGGAGGACATCCACTACATCGTCATAGAGCAAACAGGCTTTAGTTAGGAGGTCTCCAGAATTTCGAATAGCCAATGCTTCTCTCCGTCCTCGATTATCAAAACCCCCAATAGAGGCTTCCAAGAAACAGATATCAGGATCGACCCATAAACTGCCAGTACTTTTCTCAGCGACTTTGACAATATACTCCCTGAGTGTTAGTTCTCTCTTCCTCCAATCTTTCCCGATCAAGGATGACTTTTGGCCCTTGATGAGTCTCTCTACGTCAGACTTGTAGAGGGGATAGCTGAATGGCGCTTGGCACTCAATTGAGCTGAGCAATCTTCCGCTCCAAGACATTATTTCAATTGCTGAATTTTCGGCTTTGGCCAGCCAAGAAGGTGTCGTAACGTGATTGTTCGTTTCGCAAAAACCAGAAATCAATGCCCCGGGCAACCTCCCAAGTGTCTCAAAAGCATCCTCTTTGCTTTGCCAGTCGTCGTTTATGTTATCCATAAATTTAGTTCCGACTGCCATGGCTACTTTAGAAAATACGGCTTTCGAGGCCGGGGCTCTGGACCCGTCACGAAATTCCTCGTGCTGCAACGAAAGAACTGGAAGGGTGCTTAGCGCTGCAAGATATGAGGCATAAATGATATGCTTTCTCTTCAGTAAACCCAGGTCGAATAGGAGGTCTTTCCCCGCAAAAATCGTGGAATCTTTCAGAGAGGAAAGGTTGTCATCAAATGCTTCCGCCTCCATGCGGATCAATCCGATAGCGTCTCGGTAACCGACCCTGCTTCTCCTGGAGAAGAGTTGGAGGACTAGGTGGCCGAGGAGTTGATAACCCTGATTAAGTCCCTCATTCCTCGAACTGACTTTCTTCGGCTTAGCGCCTAAGAAACCGTTCCTTCCTGATACTACCTCGGAATCTATATCTAATCCCACGGCCGAGCAGTTCCATAACACTAGCATTCATTATTTATGCATGTTGTGAAAATGGTTTTACAATCCAGATTTTAGCATGCAGTTTGCCCGTAAGATAAGATGTGCAAGGCGTTCGAATGAGTCACAAAAGATCCAAACTCGAAACCTATGCCGCGATTCTAGATGCGGTGTCTTCGGGGTCTCAGCGACCGACTAACATCATGTTTCATGCGAATCTCTCGTGGTCTCCGTTGAACGAATCACTAGCGATCCTAGTCCAGCAGGGATTTCTGGCGGAGAGCAATTATGGAAAGAGGAAAATCTTCTCTCTGACAAAGAAGGGTGAGGACGCTCTCGGAATGCTTCATCAGATTGAGAAGGAATTCGCTCTTGAGGTGATTCCTGTCGAGAGTATTGGTACGGGAGCTAATCCGAACTTAGTAGAGCATTAAGCTTAATTTCTTCTTCGCCACTCAAGTTCCAATAAGATGGGTGAATTTGAGGATAGGCTCAAGAAAGACCTGTCAGAAGAACGACTCGAATTAGCACTTGAGATCCTAAATTTGCCGGTTTCAAAGATACGTGACCTCATAGAAAGAAAGGTCCTAGAGGTTTTCGATAGTGAAAGTTGAGAAGATAGACCTCACAGGCTTCCGAGGTCTTCGGGGCGAGAGTTTCACTCTCGACGACCTGACCGTTTTTGAAGGAGAAATGGGAACCGGTAAGACATCGAAGCTGCTCTCCATTCTCTTTTGTCTCACTGGAAGCTCGCCACATGGGTTGAATCTCGACGAACTAATCAACAGCAATACTGATTCTATGCGAGTCAGCGCACTCATTACGCTGAACGGAGCGATTTATTCCTTGGAGAGGAAGAAGAGAAGAAGGGTGCCTGTTTCATTCTCAATCAAGCCCGAAGATGTTCGGCTTCCTCCGTTGGACATAGGTATCTTCATTGAGGGGAGACAGATTGCAGATCTTTTCATGGGTGGGCCTACAGAAAGGGCGTTAAAGCTTGATACTCTCCTAGGAATATCTGAATACGATCAGAGAGTCTCCCAGTTGACTCCTGCCGCGGCCGAGCGACGAATCTCTGAATTGGAGAAGCAGCGGGAGAGAGTGGATGGTACTAGGCAATCCATAGAGAGACTGAAAGAAGTAGACGATCGACTCATTGTCCTTCAAAAGCGAAGTGAAGAAGTGAAACTCGCTCTTAGTTCCATGGAAACAGAGTATCTACATGCAAAGGCTCTTCTCGCGGATGATGAAGATTCGATGAAAAAGGATGCCATGCTCCTAGGCAAGAAGCAGATGCTTCAGGACGCTCTGAGGAAGTCTGATAATATACCAAAATTCCCTTCAAAACTAGCTCAGGAATTGAAAGAGCACGAGGCAAAATGGAATGCTCTTCAGACTCGAAAGACGTTCCTTGAGGCAGCAACGGAGACACTGAATATCGAAGGAAAGCAAGTCAACCAACTGAAGCTTTGTCCCCTCTGTGGAGCTTTTATCACAGACAATGCATTGGCCAAGTTTGAACACTATGATAGAGACTACAAGGACGTTACGAGAGAAATTATGGAGTTCAAAGAGGCAGTTGAAGCGAAGAGGAACCAGTTTGGGAAAGCGCAGATTGATAAGGAACGGGCCGACCTCCTTTCTTCGCAAATCGATACGATTCGGGCCGAGATAAGATCGCTCGAGGCTGATATTAATGTGACTGGAAACTTGGATAGTGCGCGAAAGACAAGTCAACGATATAGGGAGTTAATGAAGCAGGTGGAGGAAATTGATTCAACATCAAGAAATCTTGAAGATCAGAAGCGAACCTTAGAGTCAATTCGGGCAGATTTGATCGATTCTGGCTACGCCGATCTGGAAGGAAAGATATCGAGACTGCGGAGGCTAGCCTCAGACATCAGATCAGTGAAACTTGTCATGATCGATGCCCTCAATGAAATAAGAAAAGAAAGAATTACAAAACTAAGGGATTCGTTTAAGGAGACATTCAAGAAAATCTATCCTTATGAGAGGTTTACAGATGTAGATTTTGAGACGTCATTCTCGAGAGGACGGGAAAGCCTCTTGGTTAGGGGAAAGCTCGGAGAAAGCTGGATACTCGCCTCACAGATGAGTACGGGCGAAAATGTCGCCATGAGTTTCGCGCTGCTTTTCGCTATTAATAACATGGAGAAGGCTCCCATAATCTTGCTGGACGAACCCGAAGAAGGCTTGGATGATAATGGGATAAGGGGGTTGGCGGACACCCTCAACGGCCTTTCTGAGATTACCCAAGTGGTGGTAGCGACCCGGAGCCACCTCCTTGCCAGTTTTCTAGGACACATTAATTCATGACTGAGCAAGTTCAAGATTATGACATTGACCTCGACAATATCTTTGGAAAAAAGGGGAACTGGTCTGCACCCCCAGAAGCCTGATGACTATGTCTTTACTAGCGCATCATCCCATCGTTCGAGCTCCCACCTAGGAATGATAAAGTTCTTTGAAAGGTGGAGCGGTTCCTCAAGCCTCTTTTTCGCGAGTTTCACATAGTCAGGCAGGATATCGACTCCAAAATAATGTCTTCCCATTCTCTTTGCAACCTTCGTGGTTTGGCCACTGCCATTGAATGGGTCAAGGATCGTATCTCCGGGGTAGGTGTACAACATGATAAGCCTCCAAGGAATCTGCTCAGGGAAGGGGCAAGGATGACCTCTAAGGTAATTTGGAGGAACTGGGGCGATGTTCCAAACTGAGTTTGCAATCTCCCTCTTCATCACACTATTCAGCGGGAAGTCGTCTTCCCGGGAATTCGATTTTCGAAGATGTCCGCTCCCTTTTCTCAGGACTAGGATGTGTTCGTGCATAATATTCGCTCGAAAGTTTGTCGGATAGTGATTTCTTACTGTAACTCCAAATCTGTTGGTCCCCCCTGTTACCTTATTCCAAATAATCTCCTCATGCAGACTCCACTGATCTGATGACCTAGCATCGGCCGCTCCTCCCCCAAGCAACGTTGACAACAGAAGAGCAGCTAGAGGAATTACGGTGCCGTTGACTACCTCGTTTCCGATCACTATTGCGCAAAAACCACCAGGCTTTGTGAGCTTGAGAACCTCATCAAAAACCTGTTGCATCCCTTTGAGATAATCACGTAGTTCCATACGTTCCTTACCACGGTAATTGTGTCCTTCATTCAGTCTGAGATTCTCAACATGTCTTTGATAGTCGATAGCATTGCGGTAGGGGGGTGAGGTTACGGTCAATGAGATGCTTTCTGGGCGTAGGAGATCTCCAATATGCTTGCTATCGGCTTCTAAGATCTCGTCTATCTCATGAAGCATTTCTGGAAATATGCCGAGAACAGAGAATTTGAACGTTTGGAAGCGTTAGATCCCTGAGCTAGGAAATGGAGTCCACTTATGGGTCTCCAGTATGGACGGCCCTTTGGCTAGGTTATTATTATTATTCTCGAGAACTTCACTCATGAGTGGTGACGAGCAGCTCTCCCAACTAGTGTCAGTAACTGCTAAACTTGGCCCTAGGAATATACCGAAGATTGCAAGATCCCTGTCCATCCCGGTTGAGACAGCGCGTCATCGGCTAAGAAAACAACTGTTATCCCGTGGAATCGGTATTCAGGCTTGCATTGACTATAGTAAACTGGGACTCCAGCGTACCTGGCTGATGTTGGATTTCACTGAGGAATTCAAGGGCCGCGAGTCGAAGAGCGCATCTGCCTTGGCTCAGGCCGCCTATCTTGTTTCCTATTTCAAGACTATTCCTGACGATAGGTTTGTAGCTCAGGTGGCAATTCCAAGCAGCTCAAAGCAGGCATACGAACAACTACTCGAAGGGCTCGTCAAAGCTGGTGTCTTGAAGAGCTATAGCATACATCATATGGCATGGACAAGGCAGATTTCTATGGATACCAAACATTACGACTTTAGACGAAAGACATGGGATATCGACTGGCAATTACTTGAACGGACTCGATCCTCGATTCAGGAACCGACGATTGCGGATCCACGACCATTTGACAAGAAAGATATCCTGATCTTGAAAGAGTTGGAAACCGATTCGTCACTTTCCTTCATCGACATCGCTTCCCGCTTAAGATTGGAGGTTAAGACGCTACTTTATCACTATCACTCTCACATCGAGCGACGGTCTTTCATAGATCGATATTCGATCCGCTGGCTGGGAGATCCTAAGCGACGGCAACGATATGCGATTATGGAGGTAAGGTTCTGGTTCCAAAAGCTTTCACAGAATGAGCTTTTTCTAGCGCAAGAGGCTTTTAGCAGGCTACCCTTCATGCGCACTGATTCATTCTCTATGGACGATGGATTCTATCTTGCTGAGCTCACTCTTCCACTTACACATTATGTTGATATTCTGACTTTCTTACAGAAGAATCTCAAGAGCATCAATAGAAAGATGGAGATTGGAATAGTTGACCAGAATTGCGCATCTAGATTCCCAATTCCAGAACAGATGTATGATGAGGAGTATGGTTGGGTGTTTCATCCGGGAGTAGCTCTGGATAGATTCAAATTACTTACGACAACGCCTGAATTATCTCCTGAAGCTAAAAAGAGGAAAGAGTAGGGGTCTTACCTCTTCTGGGTCTGCTTTCCACTCGCGGAAATCCGGAAAATGGTATCAGCGGGAAGCTCCATGAATTCCAGATATTCACCCTCGTCTAGGTCGAGTGTAATCTCGAAATATGGGCAGGGTATAGATGGGGAATTATCTCTCGGCGTTTGAAGCTTTACAACATACTCGAGTTCATCTGTGAATTGTGGATCCGGTACGCGCTTAAACTTCCGACGTGTAGTTTTTTCTAAGGATTCTATTAGGAGATCTGTCTCTTCTGCAACCTGCGATGGTGGCCTTGGTTCCAAAGTGATGACCATTCCACTTCCTAGTAACTCGCTTGATGGATCAATTCCCCATGCCTCTAGAGTCGCGTCGTTCAGGGTCAGAGAACATTCATACCTTCCTCCGATCGCTTCGATGAGATAAGGGGCATTCACGGTCTTTGATATTCTGACTTCTGTAACGTATAGATCCTTCTCTAGTCTCATTATCTCAATTCTTGGCTCCAGTGCTTATGGGATGTGGTCCTTCGATCAAGCCCACCCCGGAATCTCTCAGCTCTGAATGGTAATATATCTCTTGAACTCTTCCCCACAATTACGTCGGACACCAGGCTAGCAGATCCTGGGGCAAACATGATACCCAAGCCCTGAAAGGCACATAAGTAGAACAACCCCCTCGCACGATTAGATTCTCCTACTAGCGGTAGCCCGTCAGGAGTTGAGGAATAAAGGCCAGACCAAGCGTCTAGGATCTTCGAATCATTGAAGTGCTTGAATCTGGAAGAGAGACGGAGTTTCAGTCCATTCATAAAGCGTGATTCTGCACGCGGTGAATAATTATCAATCTTTCCTCGATATGGTTTGGAGCCGTTCCCAACTAGAATGACCGTATCAGTAACTGGGCGCATGTAGATTTCAGAAGTCAAATCAAAGAAAACTGGGATGTGTATTGATTTCTGCAATAATAATGTCATGCTCTGTGCCTTTTGCGGCGAGAGTGGGAGAGAAAGTCCGGCTCTCTCTGCAATAAATTTGGACCAAACACCTCCAGCAATAACTACCTTCTCTGATGCAATCAGTCCCTGACTCGTTTCTATTCCCGTTACTTCTCGATCTCGTCCGATGATTATAC
>JAPUKB010000045.1 GCA_027295865.1 Nitrososphaerota archaeon | reverse complement strand
TAATGATGGGGTATTGGCATGATCGCAACAGAGCCGTGGATGAAGAGGGTTGGTTACGAACTGGGGATCTAGGTAAGATAGATCGCGATGGATATCTGTATTTCCTCGATAGGAAGAAAGATCTAATAAATGTGTCTGGGTACAAGGTTTTTCCAAAGGAGGTCGAAGATGTTATCGCCGAACATCAATCGGTCGAAGATGTAGCTGTAGTTGGGTCGAAGGACGAAGCGATGAATGAAGTTGTCATTGCATTTGTTTCTCTCAAAAATGGAGCCGAAGTGTCCGCTCCAGATCTGGTAGAGTTTTGCCGGGAGAGGATTATCCATTACAAAGTCCCTAAGCGGATCGAGATTAGGAAAGATCTTCCTAAGAGCATTATAGGGAAGGTCATCAAATCGTCACTCAAGTGACGAGCTAGCTAAAGGGGAGTCTCACCTAAGATCTTCTATCCCTCTTATCTCTTGTCTGAAGAGATCAACGACCCTCTCCAGATAGTCTGACAGTGAACTCCTGAAGGTGGGGACATGTGGATCGTTTTGCGCTCTCTCAAGAAAGCTCTCGAAGAAGACGAAGGTATCCTGTGCTTTGGGTCCACACAGAGTCAGGAATCGCTGATTCTTGACTGACATCTCTTCAGTGTCTTTGTCGAAGAGGTTGCGGCGCTTCAATGAGGCGATAGCGAAAGCATTTCTGACAAGCAAAGATGCGTCAAGGAGATGATCTCCAGTCGGACGCTCAGCGACCCATTCCGCAAGAAACCGGCGAACCATTTTGATTTCCCGCGCAGACCGAAAGATTTTGAATATCACGTCATCAACTAGAATATTCTGTAGGTGGTTGAAGCAATCCATTAAGACGCGAGCTTCTATCTCCTTAAGGCCATCCCTTATGACGATCCCGTTCAGGAGTTCTCGAATGAGTTCGGACTGATGTGAGGGCATGTGTTGTTCTGTATAATATATATGAGCGAGCTCATGTAACAGGAGACCGCCGAGCATTTCAGAGTCTAGGGCCCAGGATGATACAATTATGACGTGACCTTCCCCTTCCTTTTTTGCGTATCCCATGAACTCCAAATCTGGATCGACTTGGACAGATACCCGGGCTCGGACCGTGAACCCGTCATTCTCCATTCGATCGAGGGCCCAGTCCAACGACCTCGTAAGGGTGGTATCGGAGATCCTACTCAACCGAAGAAACCTCCCATTGTCAGAGTATTCGATGTCGTGAGATCATCTTAAGGCCTTCGTCTTCTTTGACTGCCCAGAACTCACATACTTACCTAAAGCGGCGACCATCGCTCCCAGCTTATAGATGTCAGGAATTACGTCAACTCGTACTGCCTGTGACTCGATCTCTTCTTTGGTAGGTTGTCCTATTGCCACTACAATCTGACCTGTATTCAGTGCCTCGACAAGCTTTTTCTCTAGCGAATGCTTCTGGGCAATGCTGAAAAGATTCCTTACTGATGGAGGACTCGTGAAGGTAATAACGTCAATAACGTTAGCAAGAACATCTTCGATGAGTTTTAGAACTCTAGCTTCCTCGGGAGGAATGGATTGATAACCCATCGTTTTCAGGATTTCGGCCCCTTGTGATGAGAGGTGCGTCGAATAATCATATATGCGGAATTCCGACACCCCAGCTCCTGCCCCTCTTAGGTCCCTCCCGAGACGCATACTCTGTGATCCATGCCACACGATGACGATGTGCTTCCCTTCCAGATTATCTTTCATTAATTCTCGCGCTACTCCCTCTGCGGTATTGTCGTGAGTGCTAACGGGCATGATCTCTACGTCTACCCCATGTTTAGATAGCGCGCCCCTAGGCTTCGGGCTTCTTGCAACAACTTTTGTTTTAGCCAGGGCTCTGATGAAATCATCCTTTAATCCAAGACGCTCGGCAATTTGCATTACGGCATAAACTCCAGGGCCCGTCATGAAGACGGTATAGTCAGATTTCCCCCTGATAACCTCGTTTATCAAATCTTGAGCCTCCGATTCGGCCGAGTCTCTAGTTCCTATACCGATTGTCGGAGCGACATATGGAATGCCACCGTTATTCGATATTAACTGCGCGAGCTCATTCGCTCTTCGGCTACCTGTGACAGCGACCCTCAATCCCTGAAGCGACACTTGATATGACCCCCTGAAACCTCATCGTAAACACCACTCATTGATCTATGAGGTACCTATTCGAACCGTAATTCGATAAATACCTTGATCAACTCTTGTGGTGGATTCTACCCGATGACCTTCCTTGGAGACAGCCGCAGGGACATTCAGCGTAGATGGCATGTGGTCAACAAGTACATCCAAGATCTCTCCATCAGTCATCTTCTTGATCTCTTTTAGAGTGAAGATGACGGGCCATGGACATATTTGCCCGGTTAGATCTAATGTTCTTGGAGTGTTTTCTTTCTCCAACTCTACTCCTTCCGTATGTCGACTTCGCTTAGGAGTTGTGCAGATGCTATCATTTCATTTACGACGTCGCCTGTCTCGAGTCTCCCATCACCTTTCCCAATGACCGTCCCTATGATTCTTGGATCGTGGCCCTCTCGCTTCAGCTTTCGCATGATCTCCGAAATTAATCCTTCTTCCCCAATGAGGGCTACTGCTCCATTAGTACCTGAGGTTGCATTATCCATCAGGAAGTTTTCTGTAGCGAATCTGACATAGTCGGCGTACTTCACCGGTAACTCATCTAAAGAAATATCGACTTTCGTCTTCTCCGCTATCTCTTTGAAGATGAGGACCCCTGGCCCTGACATATCTCCAGTGGCAACTAGATGTTCCGACGTAATAAACTCCTCATCTTGTTCGGGCAGGAATTGGTTTACTATTTTGCCAATACCTAGATTTGGCTCCCGCATGGTTTCGATAACTCTATTTTTCGCTATCTCAACAGCTTTCAAGGTATCGTTCTCTTCCAATTTCTTTAGAAAGTCCTCGTCTGCTAGACAAGATAGGTACACGTTAATGGGAGCTAAATCACCAAAAGGTCTGGTAATCAGAATCTTCATCCCTTCAGTCAAGAGGTCGGGACGGACTGGGGGTTCCTTGGAAGTTTTTCCTATGAAGGTTGCACCTATCAGAAGCTTCCTACGACCAGGGGAATCAGCATCCAAGAGTCGGATTCCATACTTTCTTGCATACTTTTCCATGTTACTGAATATACGCCTCTCCAGCTCTTCGTTTGGTGCGTCTATGACGGGTAGCAGTCGGAGGTCTTCATAGCATCCCAATGCTATTAGGTCATTAAGCGAATTCGATACCGCTACGTCGGTCTGCTCTTTTGAGCCAGGATCTGCTGTCGGATCAATAACCTGGATCGTATCGTTATTGGCAAGTGTGAATCCTTCCCCTTTGGCCGCCTCAGATCCAGAGATGAAATCAAACAGGGCAAATTCGGCGTCTTCGTATCCCGTGATGATAGAATGCCCCTTACCTACTATGAATTTCTGCTCTGCAAGTGAGATGGAATTGTATAGTGAGAGAAGAATGTCTCCAAAGATCTTATCGGTCTCAGCTCCTCTCTGGTGCACTTGAACCAACGATATTGCTCTCTTGGGCTTAATTCTTTTCAAATCCTCGCGATCAATCTTGGGATCCCTTAGGTTGTATATCCTCCTGCTAATAGTTGGTTCTTCACGTCCCGCTGTAAAGATGTCCGCGTCCTCCCTCTCCGCGACAATAACCCCTAGCTCACGAAGTAATGGCCTTAGTCTTCTTAATGCGGGATAGACCACGGTGGTGAGGTCGACCTTGACCGCACAACCTGCAACCCAACGCAAGGGATCCATTCCCATCTCGCGATACCTCGAGACTCGTTCCCAAAATTCTTCGGTGGTTTCCATCTTTAATCTCTATTCTAAACACTCGTAAATAAGGGCTGAGAGGGCGTGATTTCTCACGTTAAGTAAAGTATTTCTTTATGGAATTCAAATGGTTGATGATTGAGTGGAGATCTACCTACTCGACTGCAGTGAGACTTGATGGATATTTCACAGACTTTAGATGTGAAAGGTGTACTGTGTCCTGTTCCTGTCATAAAGGCGAGACAGAGCATTACACGAGTAGAGGTAGGCGGAATACTGGAAATACTTGCCACTGATCCATCCACTCGCGAGGACATCCCAGCTTGGACCAAACGGTCAGGGCATGAGATCGTGACTATGAAGGAAGAGGATGAGATCTTGAAGTTTTATGTTAGGAGAAGAAAATGATGGGTAAAGAAGGAAGCCGAAACCAAATTCTTATTGATTATAGAAGACTTTCGAAAAATATTGATGATCCTGATCTGAGTATTCTCGATATGAGAAGTCCGATGGAGTATAGTATGGGTCACCTACCTAAGGCCCAACTAATCCCCTACGAACGGATAGTGGACTTCTCTCCAGGAAGACCGTATCTTGATGTCACTTCTCAATCGCAGATCGAGAGCCTGCTCTCAGATAAGGGCGTATCAAGCAATTCAAGGGTCGTTGTGTATGGGGACAAGGGTGGAGCATCCGCAGCTAGGCTGTTCTGGACCCTTGAGCTATATGGGGTAAACGTTTCTATGCTCGATATATCCTTCAGTGCTTGGAGAGGTTTAGGTCTCTCACTGACAAGAGAAGTCCCCACCCTCGAGAAGACTGAATTTAGGTCCAGTCCCCGTCCCAATGATTTCCGCGCAACGTCCGATTACATTGCATCTAGACTGGAGAATCAGGATACAATGCTGATAGACACAAGAAGTGCTGAAGAGTTCAATGGATTAATTCCATCCGGCCAGAGATCTGGCCGGATTCCAGGAAGTCTCAATATTCCCTGGGATAGCGGCGTGGGATCTGACGGCAAGATATTCCGGGAATCTGCGGATCTAGAATCTCTCTTCAAAGGCCGGGGATTAACTGCTGATAAAGAAATTATCTGTTATTGCCAAGTGGGTGAAAGAGCATCGCATACGTTTGTCGCTCTTCGGCTTGCTGGATTCCCAAAGGTCAAAATTTACGATCGTTCCTTCTCTGAATGGGGAAGCAAACTGGACCTTCCTGTTGAGACCTGATTTCACTAAGCTCTGGTCAGAAAGAAAGGTTTCCTTGATCGTCTACCGTTGGACCTACCGAGGG
>JAPUKB010000044.1 GCA_027295865.1 Nitrososphaerota archaeon | reverse complement strand
GCGAAACATCTTTCTCTCTAGAGGAAATGTCTTCCGGCGAGAGTAATACCAAAAGCTCCTCATTCCCATATTGATGATACTTGTCTCTCAGCTCAGATATCAGATCAGGATAATGCGATTCTTCATCAATTTGGTCTATTTGACTTGTTACCTCAGAAATCCGGGTTCGGATCTCATCCCGTCTCTTAATCCCAGCCCTGAGGTCAGGAATGTCCTTGTCTAGTGCTTCCCTTATCATCTCCCCTGCGTTACTTAAGGTCTTCAGAAAATCAACCTGGTCCGGTTTAAGTTTGACCGAATATGTCACGAGTTTCACGCCGTGCTTTGTGGGCCTGGCCATTGCCTCGCTACCAGCATTGAGTATGACCTGATTTATTCTTTTCACTGGTACAACTAGGGATAGAGAGTGTTCTCAGTGGGGGATTGCTTTGTGTTAGTGGCCACGAATAATGCGAAACCGGTGGTAGCGCCTCCATAGGTAGCGTGTAGCCTAACCTTGAACCCATGGCGCTCAAGGATCAGAGTCACAACTCTCGTATTTCTGAGAATCGCAGGTCCCAGTTTGTTTCTCAAGATTGTAATAGGTAACTGCAGCCGTATCAGTTTGAGGATTGATTCGAGTCTGCCTGAAATGCTTCGCGCTAGAGAAAGGATCGTCAGCACCCGTTGGGAATTGGGAGTGTTAATGTCCAAAATGAGCTTCCCACCCTCACGTAATATCCTCGCAGATTCGTCTATCACCATTTCAGCATTTGGCAAGTGGACAAGGGTCTGGATGCAGATCACTCCATCGAAGGAGTCCTCTTTGAAAGGGAGATTCTCGGCATCACAGTGGATTAATTGTAATGCTGAGATACCTTCCTTATCGACATATTTTCGCAGCATTTCACGGGAGATATCAACTCCAACGAGAGGATCATTTCGATGCTTGGCAAGTAGAGAAGATATGCGACCATCGCCGCAGCCCACTTCTAGAATCGGTCCGTCAGTAGACGCGCATATTTCTAAGACATCTTTTTTCTCTTTTCGGTAAAGAGGCAGAAGAGGAAAAAGCGGATTTTTGTGGGGTTTCATACCTTCAGGGTTCCACCACTTTGCGACGGTGCCATCTCTCTGAAAATAACGCTTCATGTCGGAGGCGTCTTTACTTCCGATCAGGATCGAAGTCCTGATCTGATCGGCCTCAGAGGGTTTCAACTTAGGCACCTGGGAAAGATAGAAGGGTCTTCTGGGTAATAGTAGTCAAGGTTATCTTTCACATCAAGTAAAGGATTTAATTCTTTCAAGTGAGTTTACTTCCATCTACCAGATTCAGGTATTTGAAAGGCTCGTACTTATTAGAAAGTCATCGGACGAACTTAATGATGGACCTAAAGACGCGGGATTATCGGCCGATATCGGACTATGGCATAATCGGCGATACCCACTCATGTGCTCTGATCGCGAGCGACGCATCGATCGATTGGTGCTGTCTCCCAGATTTTGATTCGGGGAGCGTTTTTGCAGCTTTGCTAGATAAGAATCGAGGAGGGAGGTTTCAGATAGCTCCAGTATCATCGTATCGATCATCGCACGAATATCTCAAGGACACAAATATTCTGAGAACCCTGTTTAAGACCGCGAGCGGAACAACTGAAGTGATCGACTTTATGCCAAGCTACTTGGAGGAAGGAGATCATGTCGAGATATTAGAGATCCATCGTCAGGTTAACTGTATCGAAGGATCTGAATCAATTGGGATACATTTTGATCCAAAACTGGACTATGCACGTTCTGAGACAGCGATCTCAATCTCCGAGAATGGTTGTAGCGTCTCTGATCACAAACATGTTCTTGCATTATCAACCAATATTCCGCTCCATAAAGAGAGAGTAATTCAAGGCGAGGTATCACTTTCTGAGGGTGAGTCGGTATCTCTGATTCTCGCCTATGGGGAGGCCGAACCAAGAAGCCCTGCAGAGTATTCATCAGGCAAGAAGCTAAGTTTAACGAAGGAATTTTGGTACGAATGGGTTAGAAAGACATACTACACGGGTCGCTGGCGAGATCAAGTTGTAAGATCGAGTCTCCTCCTGAAGCTACTAGTTTATCACAAGACTGGAGCAATGATAGCAGCTCCGACGACCTCGCTACCAGAAACAATTGGTGGTTCTCGGAATTGGGACTATCGGTTCAGCTGGCTAAGAGACTCTGCGTTTACACTGTGGGCTTTTCGGATTCTAGGACACAAGTCTGATGCTGATGCATACTTCAATTGGCTAATGAGAGCAGGATATTCCGATTACGGATCGGAGATGCTGCTTATGTACGGCATAACCGGTGGCCAAGGGTTACCGGAGAAGGAGCTTACTCATTTTGAAGGATACAAGGGATCCCGACCTGTAAGAATAGGGAATGGAGCATTTGACCAATTTCAATTAGATGTCTACGGCCCGGTTCTCGACTCGATCTATTTCTATCACACTCATGGCGAAAAGCTTACTTCCGATAGATGGAAGATTGTACGGGATCTTGTCGATTTCGTTGACAGCAACTGGACCCGGCCGGATAATAGCATCTGGGAGATGAGAGGGGAACCAAAGCATTACGTGTACTCTAAGGTAATGTCGTGGGTGGCCCTTGACAGAGGAGTCCACCTTGCAGAGGAGATGGGCTTTCCAAATTCCTCTGCGAAATGGAGACAAACGAGAGATGCTGTACGAAATGAGATCCTACTCAAAGGGTGGAATGAGGACAAGCAGGCATTCGTTCAATACTATGGATCAGCCGCTATGGACGCCTCGATTCTAGTAATGCCGCTGGTCAAGTTCCTTCCCGCTAGTGATAAAAGATTTGTTTCGACAGTAAAAGCTATTCGAGAAGAACTCAGTGCTTCTTCTGGCGACCATCTCATCTACCGATACAAAGCTGACGATGGTTTGCCAGGTAAAGAGGGTGCCTTTGCGCTCTGCAGCTTCTGGCTTGTCGATTCCCTCACTCTATCAGGTAGGATCAACGAGGCCCACAGGATCTTCGAGAAGCTACTCACTCATGCCAACGATCTAGGACTCTTCTCGGAACAAATTGACGAGGAGACCGGGGAGATGCTAGGCAACTTTCCACAGGCCTTCACCCACATGGTCCTAATTAGCTCTGCGATCAACCTAAGTAGGGCTTTAGATTCGAAGGGTTGAATTCACATGTCGAAGGTGTTGATGTCATTTCGAAGCACCACTCTCTCTCTCCCACATCTCAGGGAGGCAACAATT
>JAPUKB010000043.1 GCA_027295865.1 Nitrososphaerota archaeon | reverse complement strand
CCCGTGCAAGTATCATTCGAAGTTGTATTGCTTGGTGTGCTGGCAGTTGTGGCTTGGAAGGAGACTGAATGGGGCGCGATTCTTGTCGCGGTTGCTGGTGAGGCCGTTTCCGGTCTCGGTTTTCTTTTCGCTTACTTGAACTTGACCCCCGAGTTCGCCACTCAATCAGGGCAGTACATATTCTCTGCCACCACTTTACTTATTCCTTTGTTCAGCTATCTCAGCTACAGTCGGATCAAGAAACGAAGAATTTCTACCAGTACGTCGGCAGAGACTGCGAAATAGGAAATCTGGTTTAGCGGCTTCCCTCTAAGTTTCATCTCGTCATCATATACCCACAATTGTGAGTCTACTGGATAATATGAGTATATATTCATCCTTTATCGATATTGAACATGAAAAATCGGTACTTTATTCTAGTAAGCACAACATTTGTTGTACTAGTAGCCTCCGGTTTTATAGCTGTTGGAGGTTCTATAATTGACAGTGTTACAATTTCCATTGTGTTTTACATCCTGGCCTCCATACTATATGCCATCCGTCGAGCCTACATTAGAACAAGAGGTAAAGAGAGTGATGACGCTGGCACAGATAATAAACGGGCATTCGGACTGGACTAGGTACGGAGAGAATTAGTAAGGGCATGGGATAGATCCAAAATGCTCAGAATTCACTTCAGAGAGAACGTTGGAACCTATTCACGCCTTCGATATATGCATCGACAGCTTTCTTGACGGACGGTAACCTATGATACAAGATTCCTAACCATTTGGATATCTCTTCAGGTTGCTTGGCAAGTATGAGCTGGAGACCTAACAATAATTTCACTTCATAATCCAGTTTATCAGAGTACTGTGGAAGGTGGAGAGCATCAGCCGAGATCACATAGAAATGCTTCAATGCTTCGATTGTTTCTCCGTCATCAAGGCGAGTAGAGATTTCCTTGGACATTACGCTAAACTTCGACTCCTTAAACCATATTCTCGCAACTTTATCGAAGGAGTCCTTGACGTGGCTCTTTTTCGGAGCTAAGAGCGTGAGTAGCCCAGTCTCTGTTAGACCGTAATATTTCTTGGTGTTTCCACTTACATGTTTCTCTACCCTATACTTGATTATCTCTTGCCCTTCCACCAACGCCTTGAAAACTCTCTGAGTAGTTCCCAATGGCATCGATGTCCGAACATGTGCTCGATAGATTGTCGTTGGACCCGTGAAGGCGATGAATTCTAGAATCCTGTCCTTTTTCACCTGGAATCCACTTACATCTTTCGTACCTGCGCGCGGTCTCGACATCATATACTCACAATTGTGAGTCTATTGGATAATATGAGTATATAAACTGACAATGCTAGTCTCATCTCATGTTAGGAATAAACGTAGTTCCAATAGCCGGCGGTGCAGTACTATTCCTCATGTCAGTCTTTGGTGACAACCTCCAACTACCTCCGGAGGAGCCTTCCCCGAAAGTTGACGTTTCTCCTGCAGAGACGGAAGCAGCTCCATCGTCAACACTAGAGGAAGCTACAACAGAGACTGAAGAGAATCAGACTGCAATTCCGCCCGAGTAGGGCTGAACGCCCTCCAATATGAGGTGCCTAACTTCGAGTTAGGCTCCTTCCCTTTTTTTCCTAATTAGTGAAGATCACCTAGATTCTTCTACGAAATCCTTGATGAACCTAAATAGGCACGCATCCCACCAGGCCCGCGTTCTTCTAAACAAGTGTGTTAGAGAGTTCCCAGTGGGAACGATCACCGTGTAGATTGCTCTCAAATTAGTGGGAATCAGCTTCCGAGGCAGATCCTTGAAGACGCGTTCAGGATGATGTGTAGATTAAGAATCACTTTTATACGCCCGTACTTCTCACTTGTATCGGTGCAAAAGAGCACTAGGAGATGAATGATACGAGTTACGGAGGAGGAGGCGGATTTCGACGTCCCTATGGTGGTGGCGGTCCCAGGTCAAATGCACCACAGCCGGTGGAAGTAGGAAAGGAATACAATGTTACCATCACAGAAACCAGTAGAAGGGGCGACGGAGTTGCAAAGATTGACGGTTTCGTCATCTTTGTTGTTGGCGGCCAACGAGGGGAGCAGGCTAGAATAAAGATCACCCAAGTAGGTCCCAGATTCGCCAATGGAGAGAAAATAGAGGCTTCTGAGGAGCCAAAAACCGAAACTGCAGAGACTGAGACAGCTACAACTACAACTGCAACTGAAAGTACAACTGAAAGTACAACCGAAAGTACGACTGAAAGTACAAAGACTGAGAGTTGAGTTGAATTGGTCTTTGGCGGACATGTGAATGTCTGTCAATTGCGGATGAACGGAACCATATACGAAGAATAGACCGGTGGTCTACAATCATCTGTCTATCTTCTTTCTTTTTGACAATATATTCCCTAAAGGTAAGGGGTGGCAGATCGCCAGGGGTAAGATTTTTGAAGCCTTTAATGCCTTCTAAAGATTTACATTAAACATAAACATGTACTCGTGAACACCTTGATGGAAAGATGAAAGGGATCTTCGGGAGATTCCGTGCTGGTCCGCGTGCTGATGATGCAATCACGTACGGAGATGTGCAACTTGAATCAATAGATGGGTTGATAAGTGAAAGAGAGCGGATGATCCTTCAGCGAATAAACTCTCGTCTGAGGGCGACACTCGAGTCTACTACAGAAATTTTTGACTCAATTCGGAGCAGCGGGAGGGGCTTCCTGGAGGCAGAGGTCTCCAAAGAAACTAGGGGACGAACACATGGTGCATCCCAGAAATCTAAGGATACTCTCGGACGAAAACTGTTAGAGATGTCAGGAAATCTACAGAGCGTTGGTATCGGGTCATTTGATGACCTCTTAAGAATCCAAAAGACTGTCTCCGATTCCCTCTTTGGGCTAGTTGATGTGGGTCGGGCCTATGCAAGGCATCTAATTTACGAATTCCCTATCCAGCTTAGGGAGCTAAATTCAGTGGGTAAGGACCTGGGGCGGATTTCTAAAGAGATAGACAGAACAGTCGATGAGAATAGGGAAGTATTCACAAATCTCTCGAAAGCTAGAGGCAGCTCAAAAAGACTACTTGATGTCGCATCTGAAATCGCTTCTACTGAGTCAACCCTTAACGAGTTAGACCGAGATTACCGCTTCATCATTTCTGAGGGGGCGAGAATTAGTGAGGATCTCCTGGCTCAGGAATCTGGTGTCGAATTCAAAAAATTCAAATCGGTGCAACAGGAGGTTGCCAAACTCAAATTGGACCTTCTAAGGGTAAGGGTCGATGTTGAGCAACAATTTGCATCTATGATAAAACCATTAAGGAAAATGAGACATCTACTATCTCTTGATGACGAAGAGGAGCGAATTATTGATCAATGTCTGGAGGATTTTTGGACCGCAGTTCTGACTGTAGACGATGAGCTTCTCTCAGAAATCCTCAGGAAACTGCTAAAGCTCATAGAGAAAGGGGCGGTTGAGGTAAAGCGAGAGACTAAAGTGATGAACAAACTAGAAGCACTGATCAGAAATATCTCCTCGGTTTCGTTTCGGAACCGCTATCGCGCTATTGAAGATAGATTGAAGGAGAAAAGAAATGAGGCAGAATCAGCGTTCGCACTAAAGATCAGAGGACTCAAGGTAGCTGCTTCAGACAATAAGAAAGAACAAGATAAGCTCTTAATGCGAATAGAAGGGCGAAAGCGAGT
>JAPUKB010000042.1 GCA_027295865.1 Nitrososphaerota archaeon | reverse complement strand
GTTTTCGAAAAGCCCAAGATCGGATCATACTGTTGTCTCAAGTTATCTAAGAACTTGTTAGATGAGTCCTCGAAACTCATCTGATGCTTGTCACCGGCGCTTTCGATTTGGCGTCGAACCTCTCTGAAGAACTCGTACGGTATGCCATCCTCCTCCGCTTTTAGGAGTTCATTGTAAATTGGCTTGTTTCGCAGGATTTCCGAAACAATTTTAGTTTTTTCTAATCTCATCTCAGAGAGCTCTTTTCTTTCTCTCTTCTTTTCATTCACGAGAGTTTCTTTCTCAGATCGCAAGCTATCAATCCCCCTGAGACGTGAGATTGCTTTCTTGGTGTCGTTATCGCTGTCTACTATGTTCTTGAGAAAGACTATAGTCTCGTCCATATTTTCGGTGTCAATCCCGAGTTGCTCTAGAGGGGATTTCATAACGTTCCATTGGTCTATGTTCCGTTGCGTGGTTCTTCGCTTCTGAGGCAGTTCTCTGATCTGCTTCTCACGGATCTCAACTTCGGTTTTGAGGAGCTTGAGTTTTTCCTCTTGTCTCCGGATCTTTTGCTCAGCCTCATCGAGCCAGGCAGGAGCATCGGCGTATGACACCTTGCGCTCTTTCTCTAGTTGCAAGATAGTTCCGGAACTCTGGAGTAGATCTACTACGGCTATATTCCGCTCTCGACAAAATGATTCCAGGGAGGCGCAGATCGGGAGCAGATCATCCGGATCAAGGCCCAGGGATCTGGCCAATCCGTTGAGCTGGACCCCTACCCTAGCTTGCTCCAATGAAAGCCCTTTGCGCCTGACTTCGATAGCCACCTTGACTAAGTTTTCGAAAATCTCTCTAAGCTCTTTGTCATCTATTTGCTCCAGTATTCTGTTGATGAAAGATTCATAGACCTTATGAGCACCGGTCTTACTCACATGGTTCTGCTCGGCCACAGGGCGTTCCTTCAGTCCAGAGAGAATTCCTTTTATTATCGAGTTCCTGACTGATTCGTCTATACGCATGAATCTCTAGTAGCTCTAGACGCCTCTTATTCCTTGGGGCCGGTACTGGGGAGTTCGGACCTTTTCTGCTTCAGCTCGTTCAGACCTATTAGAAACAATCCGGCTGGGCCGGTGGTATTCGATGCATAACCAATATGGATATTTCTTGGCTTTGCACGTTCTGCGTTTGTATGTAGAATCAATCCTTCTCCCTCTTCGGAAGAGATCTGAGTTACTGGCTGTGATGAATCAAAGTATTCTACACCGCTCATCTGCTTATTCACCTTGGAGGGAAGGAAGCGAATCCATTTTGATGGAAGATCAGGTATGTCATCGAGAAGATTTGGAAAAAGGTAGAGAAAATTCATCAGCGCGAACATACCACTCTCAGTAGTGGTGTAACGATCGCCAGGCCTTTTCTCGATATGTTTACGATGCTCTAGTAAAGGCAGGTGCTTGAAGAAGGTCGACCTAGACACTTTTCCTGTCTGTATGATTTCCATTGGTGAGAGCTGATCACGGGTACCTGCCAGGGTGCCCAAAATCTTCACATCAATCTTCAGAGATTCCCAATTGTTTTCGTTCATATGTACTCTTACATGGAATTGGTCTAATTTATTTTTTTGTGGACCCGTTCGCCACATTATGGTCACTCTTGGTCGCTAAATCGGCACCAGTAATTTGGTCGCAAGGAAGTCGGGGATTAATATCCTGATCAAGCAGATCCTAAACTAGCTTGAAAACCATGGGAATTTGGAATTGTGACGTGTCAGGTCAGGGACCGCATACTAGGACAATCATGATCAGGAGAGACCAGACACACTTTATTGGTACGCGAAAAGAGACCAAAGAGACCAATTGATGTTTTTGGCGAAACATGCTTGTACGGGGTGATCCTTGATTTGGACAGCACTGTTCCTGCCCCAATAGGCTGGACGGCGGATACTATTTCGATCCGCTCATCTACAATTCAGTGTAGGCGACCAACTTAGGGATCCTATCCCATTCCAAGTTACATATTCGGTCGTAGATAACGGTCTGAGAGAGAGATACATCGGTAATAACATCATGCAGGAGACAGTGTTAAGCGATTCTTCCATTCGGATTTCTCTCCATAACCTTCCTCTTGAAGGTCTCTTTGTAGGGATAGTCCAGGCCTTTGTAGAAGATATAATTGGGAAAGCTGCAGCAGTCCGAGGTCCTGTTCAACTCAGCCAATGTGGATAGAGAGACTATGAAACTACCTTCTTTGAGAAGTCCACAATTTACACATGCTACGCGGTCGGCCACCCCCAGCGATTCGTTCTCACGACTCAACCATGTCGTCCCTCTGACCGATCTACAGATAACCCCATAGAAGAATAAATACGTTGAGAATTGTTAGAGAAGCTGAAAGACTGTCTAGCTCTAGGTGATGTGGAGTATGCCTTCGAATAGTGATACCAGACTGGCTATGGAATATCATCAGGGCACAAAACACTCAGATCTCAGTTTGCGGATGTCGCGCCACTTCTTGGACTGGGAGAGTAAACCTAGACCCTTCAAGGTGTATACCAAGTTGCCATCAATTGCTCTTCCAAGAGATTTTCCTCGACCCGAGCTCGACGCCCTGACTTCCGCCAGCAGCATCGAACCATCGAATCATGCGACAACTTTTGACATTGCAAGACTGGCTGAGCTCTTATTCTTCTCGGCAGGCCTTACGAGGGAAGTGAGGTATCCTCTCGGTAGCTACTATATGCGAGCGGCGCCTGCCACGGGTGCCCTCTACCCGATCGAAGTGTATGTTATCTGCATGGATATGCCAGGGCTAAAAGCAGGGGTTTACCACTTCGGTCCAGGGGACTTTGCCCTCACAGAACTTTGGGCAGGAGACTATCGAGGCGAGTTAGCCGCAGCGGCAGGAGGCAATCACAGAATAATGTCTGTTCCCGTTACAATCGCATTCACCTCGATTGCGTGGAGGAACGCATGGAAGTACGAAGCTCGCTCATACCGTCACTGGTTCTGGGACTCTGGCGTTATAGCCGCAAATCTTCTCTCCACTGCGGTCTCATCAGGCCTCCCTGCGCATCTAATCCTAGGTTTTGTCGATGCCCAAGTCAACCGCCTCCTGTGCTTAGATGAGGAACGGGAAGCTGCTGTAGCTTTAGCTCCCATCGGAATAGGCTCTGCCCATCAGAAAAAGATGGTGCCTACTGACATACATCCGGTCAAACCAGAAGTACTGCCACTGTCAAAGAAAGAGACCCGCTACCCTGAAATTTGGAAGATACATGAGGCTTCTTCCCTCGCTAGCGTGGAGGAGGTCATGGTTTGGGCTAAGGCTACGAATGGCATCAAGCAGCTAGCGATTAGTGTGGGGCGCTCTAACTATCCCCTTCAGCCACTAAAATCCGAACTGTCCAAGTCTAGCTTACGAGAAGTTATCTTGCTTCGCGGCTCTGCCCGTCGATTCACTCAAGTCCCAGTCTCTTTCGAGCAGCTCTCGAC
>JAPUKB010000041.1 GCA_027295865.1 Nitrososphaerota archaeon | reverse complement strand
TCCCAATAGTCGCAGCTGGCAATTTTGGGAGGAATCATTGGGGAGGATTCCTCCCAAAATTGCCAGCTGCGACTATTGGGAGGATTCCAAGTTCTCTAACCTCATCCAAAGCCAAGGAGACCGAACTGCTCCCATCATACGGTCCAAGATTGATGAATCCAATCGAAAGGGAGAGAATATCCACCTGGTCGAGGACTGCAGCGTCCACTGCCGCTAAGAATGTCCGGGGGCCGTCGATGCGGTAGAGATAGAGCTCCGTGTTCGGTGCGGTATCTACGACAATCTCTGCGACGGCAGTTCCATGTGATCTGTCTTCTGTAGCTAACCGGTCACCCGTGAACTCCCTAAACTCTACGACGTTCCCTCGTATTTCCTCGCTAGAAATATCAAATCCTAAATCTATTACCGCTACACGTATTCCCTCACCCGTCAAGCCGTATCGGTGACCGTCGGATGCCCTTATGATATCCACACCTTCACTTATCACTTCGAACGGAATGGGGGTTGACATCATTATTCTCGATTCCAGGGCATGATTAGGAATTCTAGATTGTTCAATGTTTACGAGATCGTCAATCGATGATTCGAATTCGAATTCCCGAACCTCAACAGCAGGCGCAATTCCAAAGAGAAGAAGCATCGATCCCACAATGAGGACCGTCAGGTTCGGCGTCAACCTCTCAGGAGCCCCCTGACTTATCATCTAGCCAAGACTCTTTCCTACCGAGCGGCAACCACCTTCTCTCTCTTTTTCAAGTCTAGTATCTCTTCTATCGCATCGATTTTGGCAGGAACTTCAATAGGCTTCTCGTAGAATCTACTTATTATCTCAGGATCTTTGAGTCCATGACCTGTGGCTACGCAGACTACTCGTTCGTCACGCGCTATTGTCCCATTCCTAATCAACTTCTTGAGAGCTGCAACAGGAGATGCGCTGGCAGGTTCGACGAAGATACCCTCCAACCTGGCTAGACTTCCCTGGGCAGCAAGAATCTCGTCATCCGAAACTTTCATCGCAGTTCCTCCTGAATCTGCCCTTGCCCTGATCGCTTTTTTCCAGCTCACTGGGGCACCTATTCTTATGGCGGTAGCGACTGTCTCGGGTCTCTTAAGGTTCTCTATTCTCTCGCCGCCTGATTCAAAGGCATTGACTACTGGTGACGAGCCCTCTGCCTGAACTCCTACCATCTTTGGGAGCCTGTCTATGAAACCCATTTCACGGAATTCTAACAACCCCTTCCACACAGCGCTGATGTTCCCCGCATTCCCTACCGGCATGATTACCCAGTCAGGGACCCCGCCGAGCTGGTCAACCATCTCATAACCCAATGTCTTCTGTCCTTCGATCCTGAATGGGTTTATTGAATTCACCAAGTAGATATCGCTATGCCTCCGTGATAGCTCCATGACCACCTCTAGAGCATTGTCAAAGTTACCCTGAACTTGGATCACATTGGCGCCGCACATCATCGCCTGGGAGAGCTTTCCGTAAGCGACCTTTCCGGTCGGGATTAGAACAATCCTCTTGAGCCCACCTCTTGCACCATATGCCGATAGCGATGCCGAGGTATTACCAGTTGAGGCACAAATTACCGTCGAAGCCCCCAATTCTCTGGCCTTGGTCACAGTAATTGTCATTCCTCTGTCTTTGAATGAGCCGGTCGGATTCCCTCCCTCGTTCTTAATGAAGAGCTCTGAGAGCCCGAGAAATGCAGAAAGCTTTTCGGTGATATGAAGGGCTGTTCCTCCTTCGTTAAGTGTAACCTTAGACGATGCTTTAGCTATTGGTAGGAATGGATAATATTTCCAAACAGAGAGCGGTAGTCCCTTCCAAGCCTCCTCTTTCTCGCCATTAGCAAGGAGTTCCCCTTTATGATAAACAACCTCTAACAAACCGCCACAGTCAATACATGTGTAAATGATGGTGTCTAGATCGTATGTCTTAGAGCATTCAAAGCACTTCAGGTTCAATGTTCTCCCTTACCTATCCTCCAACAACTACCAGAGATTCTTTTGGATGCAAGACTCCTTTATCCTTTCCTCCCAATTTTGGTTAACATTGCTTTCGCAGTTTCAATTGCAAATCCGTGCTAGGTGAGATCTTGAGGTCTCTTGCATCTATCATTGCAAAGCCATTATTATATAGGCCATTGCTCCCGCAAGAAATTCTACCAATTGAGAATAGTTGTGATCGGTCTGGGTACTGTGGGGAGGAGCTTCTGCAGACTCCTCCAGGATCGAAGGAAAGAGCTCCTCTCGAAGTATGGCCTCGATCCACGAATTGTCTCTGCCTCGGATACCGGAGGAATTGCTACCGATGAAAATGGGTTAGATGTCGCTCAGATATTGAAGCTGAAAGAGTCTGGAATGAGTGTTGCAGAGATTCCACAGAAAGGGAGCAAAGGAAAAAGTGGCAAGGATGCCATAGAGAGTGTGGAGGCGGAGGTTGTAGTTGAGGCAACACCCACCAACATGGTCTCTGGTGAGCCAGCCCTGACTCACCTAGAGACCTCTATCAAGACAAGAAAGCACGTGATAACTGCAAACAAAGGACCTCTTGCTCTAGCGTATCCAGCCCTTACCGAGCTGGCAAGCTACAACAATGTAAGCCTGAAATTCAGTGCAGCCGTAGGTGGAGGGACCCCGGTCCTCGAATTTGGCCGGAGATGTCTAAAGGCCGACAAGATTCTCGGGATTAAGGGAATCCTAAACGGAACAACCAACTATATCTTAACTGAGATGGATACCCGTGGAATAAGTTTCGAGGACGCCCTGAAGGAGGCCAAAGATCTCGGATACGCGGAAGCGGATCCCACGCTAGATGTACAAGGTTTCGACTCAGGTGCAAAGCTTGTAATCATTGCAAATATGCTCCTTGACATGGATCTTACCTTGAAAGACCTTTCCATCCAAGGGATTACATCTGTCTCCGCTTCTGATATTACAGCGGCCAAGGAGAATGGTTCAGCACTTAAACTCGTTGCAAGTATAGAGGGTAAGGCCTCGGTATCGCCAATCGAGATAAAGAGAAGTGATCCGATGTGTGTTTCAGGGGTGCTTAACTCTGTCAAGTTTATCTCCGAGTTCGCGGGTGAGCAGGTAATAATAGGTAAAGGTGCAGGTGGACTTGAAACGGCGAGTGCAATTCTCAGAGATCTTCTTGACATTCGGCAAAGCATGAGGATCTAGTGAGACAAGACAATTGAGGTTAGTGATGAAGTTTGGGGGTTCTTCCGTCAGGAATGGAGAAAGAATTACAAACGTAACCCAACTAGTCGAACGGTGGTCTAAGGGAAACCAGCTTGTGGTTGTGACGTCAGCGATGGATTCAACCACGGATGATTTGTTCATAATGGCAGAGAAGGCGAAGGGGGGCGAAGCTAGTGATGACCGCCTTGAAGAAATTCAGAAGAAACATCACGGCGCCCTTCTCTCGGCGGTAAAGGACCGTGCTATCAGGGAGAAAGTTCACAGTGAAGTTTCCATGCTGATCTCAGAACTTCGAACGGCTCTTACTGGTGTCCGTAGTCTCAAAGAGCTAACTCCACGCTCCTTAGATTATATCACATCGTTCGGTGAGCGTCTGATGGTGCCGATTCTTGCGGGCTCTCTAGAGAGTGTTGGGTTGCAAGTAAAGCATTTCACAGGAGGGGAGGCGGGGATATTGACAGACGAAGCCTTCGGCGAGGCCACTCCGTTGATGAACATAACCAAGCACCGTGTCAAGAAGACTCTAAGTCCGTTGCTCGAGGAAAATATTATCCCAGTTGTAACTGGTTTCAATGGGGTAACACAACATGGAGAGATTTCAACTATAGGGAGAGGTGGGTCGGATTATACTGCGATGATCCTTGGATCGTCGCTCGACGTTGACGAGGTCTTGATCTGGAGTGATGTCGACGGTATTATGACCGCCGACCCTCGAATCATAGAGGGAGCCAAAGTCATCAAACAGCTCTCATACGACGAAGCAGCTGAGATGGCCATAATGGGCGCGAGAGGAATGCACCCACGAGCCCTAGAACCGGCCAAGGACGGTTCTATTCCCGTGCGCATCAAAAACTCGTTCAACTCCGAGGCTGAGGGAACACTGATCAGCAAGGAACTGTACATACATACCGGGGAGGTAGCGAAAGCAATAGCATCTATCAACGATCTTGCTATGATTAGCCTTTCTGGGATGAGCATGGTGGGGAAGTCAGGGATGGCCGGAGAAATTTTTGGAGTTTTGGCACGCGCTAAAGTAAACATAATCATGATATCCCAGAGTATCTCAGAGAGTAATATCACACTAATGGTCAGGAAGTCTCAACTCCCGAAGGCACTTAGCTCACTTGAGCTAGCTCTACTCGGAAAAGGAACGGTGCGAGAAATTACGTTTGAAGACGATGTTTCTGTCATATCAATTGTGGGCGCAGGGATGAAGGGTGCCCCTGGCGTCGCCGCAAAACTGTTTGGTGCAGTAGCAGAGCATGACATCAACGTGAGGATGATCGCTCAGGGATCTTCGGAGCTAAACATCTCATTCGTGGTAAAGGAAAAGGACTCGGCCGAAGCTACGAGAATAATTCACGAAAGGTTCAATATGGTGAACTAGTGATCAAGACGATGGCCACCCAACCATGCTCAAGACTGTACTAATAGGTGCAACAGGGGTAGTCGGGCAACAATTCATACTTGCTCTTCAGAACCACCCATGGTTTGAGCTTACAAGTCTTGCCGCGTCTAGTCGTTCTGCAGGAAAGAAATATGGCAATGCCATAAAGGATCCAAATGGTGCTTCGAGATGGTTCTGCAAAGAGAACCCTCCTTCGGAGGTACTTGATCAAACAATAGAGAATGGTGATGAAATAAATCCTGCTAATTATGATATTGCTTTTTCTGCTCTAGAAAGTAGTGTTGCGAGAAATATTGAACCACGGTTTGCTGCATCGATCCCTGTGGTTAGCACAGCTTCTGCATTTCGCTACGAAGATGATGTCCCAATTCTGATGCCTGGGGTCAATGAAGATCATATCCCTCTTCTGAAAGAAGAGAAAAGGAAAAGGGGCTGGAAGGGTTTCATTGCTCCTCAGCCAAACTGTACTACTGTCGGACTTTGCATGACTCTCAAACCCATCCAGGATAGTTTTGGCCTAGAATCAATAGTAATGACCTCTCTCCAGGCGATTTCTGGAGCTGGAAGAACCCCGGGGGTCTCGGCAATGGACGTTGTTGACAATGTCATTCCGTTCATACCTCAGGAAGAAGAGAAAGTCCAGAAGGAGACACTTAAGATCCTAGGGAGGATCAATGGATCCACCATAACGCCGTCTGATGCGCGAATTAGTTGTACTTGTACAAGAGTTAACGTAACGGACGGTCATACCGAGACGGTTTTAGTAGTAACCAAAGCAAGTAGCGATCGCGACGGGGTCAAAAGTGCGATGAAGGCTTTCTCCAAGAAACTCGCCGATCAGAACCTTCCGTCAGCTCCCAAGGAACTCTTGACGATAAGCGAGGACCCATTCAGACCGCAACCCCGACTCGATAGGGAGACTGACGACGGCATGACAACTACAGTTGGAAGGATTCGCTCCGATGATTCGTTTGAGAGAGGGATTAAGTACGTTCTTGTCTCACACAACACCAAGATGGGAGCAGCCAAAGGAGCTGTCCTCTCTACAGAGATGCTTGTTAAGGCGAAGATAATCTGACAGGTCGGGTCATAACAGACAAGTTTTTATAAGAATATTCCACTTACGTTGTATCTTTTACAAAAAGTAGGAGCATCATCCCAAAATTGGCTAGCTTTGATGATCTCGACATGAAAATCCTTGCAGTGCTCATTGATGATTCTAGTATCTCTGTGCCGAAACTCAGTGATCAGATTAAGGTTAACTCATCAGTTGTTTATAGTCGAATCAAGAGATTAGTTAAGAAAGGTCTGATAGAGAGGTTCACGCTGGAAGTTGATGAGGGTCTACTTGGTTTTCCTGTGAGAGCTATCATCGGATGTAACGTA
>JAPUKB010000040.1 GCA_027295865.1 Nitrososphaerota archaeon | reverse complement strand
TCCTGCTATGAGGCTGGGAATTGGCCGCCCGTCTCACTTCCCAGAAATCAATCCCGACCTCCTTACAGACTAACTGAAGCTCATTCGCAAGGGCAATATTCACATCTCGATAAACGCCCTCGAGGAGCTTTTCCATTTCTGCCGCTCTTGTGGATGACATCTTTATGGTACCCTTTGCCGAAATAATGGTGTAGATGATGTTACCGATCGAAAGGCTCCTTGGCCCTGCACCAGATACGACCGCAGGATAGTTCTCCTCTATATCCGCAACGGCTCCACCATAGGAGATCCTCTCAGGAGAATAGACGTAATAGAAATCACGCTCAACTTTTAGGCCACTTTTCAATTCCAGTTCGGAAATCACTCGATCCGAAGTTCCCACCGGAACAGTTGGCGTTACTATCACCACATCTCTCCTTTTCAATCCTGAGGCGATGACACCGGTAACCAGGTCCAAAGGACCGAAATCAGGGCGTCCGTGACTGAATCCAACTGGTACGGAAACAATTAGAATCTGAGAGCTCCGCGAGGCCCACTCGCCGTCGGAAGTTGAAATGAGGCGATTTTCCCTTAGGCCCCGAGTGAAGGCTTGTCTTGACATTGGCTCACCTGTTGGAGACACGCCTCGAGAGATTTTCTCCACGATCGAAGGATCCTCATCGACTGCTACAACCTTTGCTCCTGCTCTCAGCCAGACAGTTGCTATCGCAGTACCCACAAATCCGATACCATAGACAGCGAGGATTCTCTTTCCATTTTGCAATTCTGCTTTCAGATTAGGAAACTCTCGCAATTCTAATCCGTTGGCCCACGGATAAGAAAGGACTTACTTAAGACCTGCGTGAGCGTCGGGGTAGGGTTTACATTGTGGTGAAATTAGTTGAGTCAGGCCAGGATGGAACCAACTGTTTCGAAGGCAAGTAAGACTCTACTAGTTGCTATACCATATATTATTGGAGGGGCCTTGGTGATTGATCGCAAGGCGATAGAGTACCTCACTAATCGAGGTCTAGAGGCAATTGTTGTTGCAAAGGAGAAGCGCTTTTTCGGAGCGGGATTTGACACATACTTACTGGAGAAGAACTTCCGAGGAAAGTTTGAGATCGCTTTGGGTCTGCTCCGAAACCTTGTCTTTGCTGATAGCACAAGGCCACATTCAGAGACTATTGAGTTGAAAGTTCGCGAATTCGACAAACGTTATCCTCTTTGGGGGGTATTCAGGAGGCAACTTGGAAGAAGACTTGGAAAGTGGAGGATAGTGAAAAAGGCCCTTAGTTGGACAGATGCGAACCTTTTTCCGGACAAGTTCTATGGTGGACTATTTGAGACGACCAAACCTGATGCCGTATTCGTTGTCCAACCTTTTCTTTACGACATCTACCCTGTTCTCCGGCGGGCTAGGAAAAACAGAATACCCATCATCGCCTATGTTCCGAGCTGGGACAATCTAACCTCAAAATGGGAAATTCCGACTACTATTGATAAGTTGATCGTATGGAACCAAGGGATGAAAGAGGAAGCCACCCAGTTTCTCGGGTACTCTGAAGAGGACGTATTAATCTCAGGAGTACCACAATTTGATATCTATGGGCGGGGTAGGAACGGCACTCCAAGGATCGATTTCATTAAAAGTCTTGGAGGAGATCGAGATAAGAAAATCCTAACCTACGCGACTGGCACACTTGAGTTGGCCGATAAAGATACTGAACCTGAGATCGTTAGATTGATTTACGATGCCATCGAAGATGGAACGATCCCGAGGAGTCAGCTTATAGTCCGACTTCATCCTCGAAGAAATCCCATAGATTTTGAGGATTTCAAGGATTTAGAAAATCTGATTATCCAAGCTCCTGGGAGGAAGTCAGACGATCCCAGAACATCTGGTTACTACTGGATTTCTGACGTAGAGGATTATAATCGATGGGCCGACACTCTAGCTCATACAGACGTCCTCATTAATGTTGCTTCGACTGTGACGATAGAATCCTGCATTTTCGATACACCCGTAGTGAATGTGGCATTCGATGGAAAGAAAAGGAAAGAGTATCTGAAGTCTGTAAGGAGACACTTTGACTATTCCCACTATCGAAAGATACTGAAAGAGGGTGGTGTAAGGGTTGCTTGGAGTGATTATGAATTGTTCGAAATCATTAACAAGTATCTTGATGACCCTTCATTGGATCGCGACGGTCGCCAGAAGATCGTGAAGAGTCAATGTTTTCAGGTAGATGGGCTTGGACAAGAAAGATTACTTAATTATATTATGCAATTTGTCGAATCATGATCCTGTCTAGATCCAACCTAATATAGACCAAATCCAAGGAAATGTTATTGCCGAATTCGATTGAGAAAGTAATGCTCAATTCCGGGACCACGCTCAGACAGGCAATGGAAGTGATAGATCGCGCCCCACATGTAGGGGCTCCCTCTGGGATAGCCCTAGTTGTTGATGGCAGTAGAAAGCTTCTAGGAGTTGTAACGGACGGTGATTTGCGCAGGGCTATTCTTGAAGGATTAGAGCTGAACGTTTCTGTAGATAAAATCATGACAAAACGGCCCGTAACAATTGGGCAGGAACTTTCGGCTAGAATGAAACTAGACGAGGTTTCTAGGAGAGTTCGTGAGATTTCCGCTGATCGAAAGTCTCCGGTCAAGATTGATCAGGTCGTTGTTGTTGACGACTCACACCGGGCCGTCGATATTGTTAATTTCTTTGATCTCTGGAGGCAGAGCGAACCAAAATCTCGTCAGTTGGCCGTGATGGGACTCGGTTATGTTGGCTTAACGCTGGCAGTATCTCTCGCGGATGTGGGCTTTGATGTCATAGGTGTAGATGCGGAAGAGAAAGTAGTAGAGATGCTTCAGGCTAGGACCCCAAATATTCATGAAGTAGGTCTTGAATCACTTTTGAATTTCCACCTTGACAAGAACCTCAGGATTACAAGGGGCGCCGAAGATTTCACCGCTGATGTCTATATCATCTGTGTCCAAACTCCGGTTAATCGACAGAGAAAGCCCATCTTTTCACACATAGACAGAGCAGCAAGAGGTGTCGCCAGATTGCTGAAAGAGGATGACCTAGTCATAATCAGATCGACGGTTCCGGTAGGAACTACGAGGAATAGGTTACTCCCGATCATCGAACGGGAATCGGAAATGGTGGGAGGCAGGGACTTCTACTTGGCGATGGCTCCGGAAAGAACTGTTGCAGGTAGTGCCCTGAGGGAGCTGAGAGAACTACCGCAGATTATCGGAGGCCTCGACAGGAATAGCTCAGAGCTTGCTACTAGTCTGTTCAAGACCTTGACCTCGACGATAGTTAATGTGGATACACTCGAATCAGCTGAGCTGGTTAAACTGATAGATAACACGTACAGGGATGTGAACTTTGGCTATTCTAATGAGATAGCTCTGGTCTGCGATGGGTTGGGTCTTGATTCGATCAAGATAATTAGAGCCGCAAATGAGGGTTATCCACGAAACAGGATTCCATTGCCGAGTCCTGGGGTAGGCGGTGTCTGTCTTCGGAAAGATCCGTATATTTTCTTGCACTCTACACTTGACAAGAAATTCGAGCCACGCATAATAGCAGCCGCCAGGTCGGTGAACGAGCTTATGGTAGATGAGATCTTGGACAAAATCGAGGAGTTCGGTCGCACCTACCATAGAACGAGACGAATGAAGGTATTCATTCTAGGATTTGCATTCAAAGGTGTTCCAGAGACCTCTGATACCAGGGACTCTGTCACACTAGACCTTGTTGCGAAACTCCTAAAAAGGAAATCCAAGCTCTTTGGGTTTGATCCGGTTGTCAAACCGGAGGAAATAGAGAAAGCGTCGGTGCGATCCGCCAGTGTTGAGGACGGTTTTAGGGGCGCAGACTGTGTAGCGATAATGAATAATCACCCCCTGTTCAGTAGCCTCGACATATATCCACTACTTGAGAGTATGAACAAACCTGCCTTCTTCTTCGACGGATGGGGGATCTATGAGAAAGAAGCTATAGAAAAAGTTCCGAATATCATTTACGGGAGGATAGGATCTCCGTAGGTGTTAATTCTCTTCTGGCCTCGCGAACTAGGGCCTCGTCAAGCTGCAGAGATGCGCAGGGGAATACACAGGCTCTTGTTCCTGCAGGGTGATGTTTTTTGAGTTCCTCGACTAGAGCCTCCCACTTCTGGAAAGCAAGTACGCCCTTTGGATAATGGTCATCTATAACCCTCTGATTTATTGTTGGAGTGAAAAAGAGCAACCGTCTTCCCTCTAATAGGCCTTTGAAAGTTCCATGTTTATCCCTGCGAATATGATGCCTCATTCCCTTTCCTACGAGCCCATGCTCACCAACTCCCTCTGAACACGCATTAATGATAACGATAGTTCCGCCCTGTCTTACGACCTGCTTGTCATCGTCTCTCGATCCCCAAACGTTCAAGGCATTTAGGGACAAAAGGAACCAATTATCTCGTGGAAATGCATTGAATACACCTACATCTAAGCCGTATGGTACCGTTGTAGAGTAGATCCTAGTAGCAGCTTCGGTTGCTTTTACAAAAGCTTTCGATGGATGCCCAGCAAAGACACCTGCAGTCTTCCCCCTCGATGTGGAGATAGTATTCACAATGAAGTCGAGACGTGCAATCCCTGCCGCCTCATCAATATCCTCTCTTCTACTATTTCCTTGGACTTTCCCAATTTGCCCTTGAAGTGATTCGTTTACAGGACGGTGATTTGCGTCGATAGAGTCAATACCGGCTAAACCAGGCATGACAATCTTCCCTCCCCCACTGAATCCGGCATAGGGATGGGGCATCAAAGTGCCAATTCCGATTCGGAAATCCGCATTAAGGAAAAAGGCGTCGATATAGATGGGCGTTCCCGCTCTGGTATTTCCTAGAAATTTGTTGTTTTGATATGCATTGTGATTATAAACTCGAAAGTTTTCGACAATATCTTTCCCAAGTTTCTTTATCAAATCTTCGCGGGTAAGTGGTCTATGAGTTCCAGTGCTAATCAGAAAATAAACTCCTTCTTCTTCGACGCCCCCTGCCCTCAACTCCTCCATCAAGACCGGAATTATCCTGCTTGCCTCGGTTGGTTTAGTCAGATCGTCGACTGCAATGCAGATTGATCTCTTTCCCTCGACCATTTCAGCTAATCGAGGCGTACCTATCGGAGATAGAATTGATTCCTTAATCTCCTCATCATTTACCGCCTTAGACCCTTTCATTTCTGCCAAGCTAACGGTCCAATCGTCGGGTAGAATAACCTCCATCATCCCGTTCTCATACCATGATTTCCATGGTGCTTGGATGGAGTTGGTTGCCCGAGCCTCACCTCTATCCAAATTCCTCATCAATATTTCAGCCAAAATAAAATCAATCTCCTCGTCGATGTTAACGGACCTTTCAGGGGGCATGACGTAAGCCCGACTGTCACGCCCCTTGAATGATCTCTCGTTCATTAGAACATCTCTTCTTGTTGCATATATCGCGCCATTTCTAATGTAGATCTCAGGTAGTTTCTGTCTGGGCTGATTCTCAACAACTTCTCTGGCATAATCGTGAAGCCTACCCCCCGAGTCGATCAATTTCATTCTGTTCGGATGATTCGCTCCTACGCTTTCAACGCTTATCACAGATGTTGCCTTTGAGGAGATCAGCAGGTTGACGCAAGTATCAATGTCTTCGGCAACACGCAACGGCGAAGTCGGTTGAAGCATAACTATAATGTCATATTCCTCTCCCTTGGACTCGAGGGTCTTAATGGCATGCTGGACAACATCGATAGCTAGGGCATTGTCCGAGGCGAGGTATTGAGGCCTTACAAACGGTACCTCCGCACCATACTTTCGTGACGTGCTTATTATCTCATCATCATCTGTTGAGACGATCACTCTCTGTAGTCGTTTGGCTTGCAGGGCTTCAGTGATTGTGTAGGAAAGGAGAGGTTTTCCATCTAGAGGTTTAAGATTCTTCCTAATTATTGATCGCGAACCGCCCCTAGCCGGTATAACGGCAAGGACCCTCTCCCCCGTGGTTCTAGGTATCTGGGGTTTCTTCCCAGTTGAAGACGGCTTTCCCATCGACCTTGCTAGCGAACCGCCCTCTATAATAATCCCTATTCATTCGCTCCTCATGACTCAGTCCAGGTCTCTCCTTCCCGATCATCGATTCGTATTCCGGAATCTTGGAAATGTGATCCCTTTCTAACTCATCATCTCCCATTTTCGCAAACTCAACTAGAGCTTTAAGTTGCTGAGAGTCTATCGAAACTGGACCGTCCTTCGTCATTCCTCTCTCCAAAATTGTAAAGTGTCTTTCAATTACGTCCGCGCCCAACCAGAGAGATACTAGAGCAGCTTTCAGCCCGTCTCGTTCTACCAAAGTATGATCGCTGAAACCTACTTGTTGGGTAAAACCTCTAAGATAGTTCATCCTCGTAAGATTCAGAATAACGAGGGGGGTAGGATAGACCGTTACACAGTGCATGAACGAGTATGGATAGTCCTTGAGCGTCTCAGCCGTCTTTTGAACTTCCTCATCGTGTGTGGCTCCGGTAGAGATGAAGAGGTGCCTAAATTTATCTTTCAACTCCCTTATCATCGGATAACTGGCGCAGTCGTAGCTAGCAACTTTAACCTCATCAAATCCCAGGTCATGGACCAGAGGGATTCTAGATCTAGAAAAGATCGTTGTGAGAGGTTTGACTCCGTTCTCGCGGCATAGATCCAAAAAGAAACGATGGGCATCGGCATTAAGGTCGAGTGACTTCAACCTATCATATTCAGAATGATAAGGCCGCGTGAGGATTTGAGTAGTTCCGTGTTCAATTCGGCCGTGTTCGAACCTCTCACGGAAAGTCAGGTCATCTGCGAAAATAGTCTGTATCTTTGCGTAATCTGCTCCAGCCTCAGCGACGGCGTTGACCATATCTCCAAGTGTCTTTAGATTACCATTATGATTTTGACAGAGCTCTGCAATTATTTTGGCCGCCATTGACCAGTGAGTCAGCCATTCTAAATCTCGCTAGGATATATGTCTGCAAGGTACAACTGTAACACAGCGTGAAGACTTGATAGGCGTCTCTACAATCTTCTATGGGTTTGGAGGCATACCAATCGTGAAGAAAGTTGGAAAGATCCTCAATGCCTTCAAAGCTGCCGAACTCCCTGCGCTGATTCAGGTTGGTGCTTCAAGACCTGAAAGTGATTATACAGAGACTGTGAAAGAACTAACAAGGCTTGGTAGGGATGTTGGAGTTAAGTTTAGCATTCATCAAAGCATTTGGCTTCCTTCTGCTGATTTCTACATCAACATAGCTAGTTCCGATGAACGCATGAGGAGGAGTAGTATAGAATCTCTAAAAAGGAGTATCGATTTCGCCCGAGACATAGGCGCATCTCAACTTTCGTTCCATGCGGGGTACGCAACTGACGTGCTGACTCAAACTGAAGAGTTTGCTCCACTTGTTGTGCGGAATAAAGTACCTTATGCCGACGCTTATCGTAATTCAATTTCCAGCATGATGGAGCTTCTTGAATATGCGGAGCAAGAGGTGCGTTTGAGCATAGAGAATTTTAACTATAGACCTGAGAGGAGGTATATGTTCTCCCTCCCACAAGACTTCGCCAGACTTCCAGATGATATCGGCGTAATCCTAAATTCTGGTCACGCCTACTACTCCAGTAAGAGACTGAACTCACCTGAGTATGTCAGTAAAATGATGGAGCGCGTTAAAGAGAGGGTGATGGAGATGCATGTCAACGATAATGATGGGTCAGAAGACCAGCATAAGTTAGTCGGGCACGGGCGCGCACCAATTGAGAAGATGATTGAACTTGTTTCCATGAATGGAAGAGTTCCTGATCTGATAATCGAAGCCCACCAAAGCAGACATCACTATCGGTATTCTGATCTTGTGGAGAACATCAAGACCCTTGTTTCCATCGAGGAAACCGTCAGAAAATCATTATCTCTCAATTGAGACTATTACTCGGTTTAGCGATTCCTCGATAACCCGGGCGAAATTTCCCATACTAAATTTGGCCTCAACTCTCTCTCGGGCTAAGATACCCATCCTACGTCTTCTCTCATCGTTGTCAAGGAGCTCAACAATCTTCTTGGCCCACTTCTTGGGATCGGGGGGAACTATGAATCCTGTCTCACCATTTAGGACAGTCTCTGATGGACCGCCTCCGGGCGACGCTATAACAGGTCTTCCGCTCGCCATGGCTTCGACGGGACCATAACCAAAGTGCTCCAATTCGGGCGTATACAGGAAGATACTACATCCTTGATAAAGTGGAATTAGTTCCTTGTCAGGCAAGTCAATTCTCACTTGAATTTCCTTGTCCAAATTCTTATCACGAATCCCGTGAATCAGCTTATCAAGATACCATTCAAATCCCGGTTGTTTGGTTCCTGCAATTATTAGAGATACGTTTGTCCCCTGTGATTTCAAGACACCAATAGAATTGATTGCTAACTCAAGATTCTTATTTGGTACTATCCTATTCACGGTTAAGACGAAACGATTTTTATTCTCGATCCCCAGGTTAAATTTCTCAAGGTCGACACCTGGAAAAGCCACGGCGCTATCGACTCCATAAAGGTCTTTGACTGCTTTCTTGGTGAAAGAGGAGTTGCTTATCACGCCAAATGCACTCCGAAAACCCCTCCGTTCTTCTACATCGACTGGGTAATGCAAAGCCCTTCGTATCCAGTCATTTCTTCTAATTAACAGTCTTTCTGGGTAATGGCAATAAATTAGAGATGGCTTGAAGTGCATCGGTAAATAGTAGTTCGAGCTAAAGACGAAAAGGTCTGGGTTGAATCTCTGGATTCCGTATTCGACCATCTTCCGGCTTCTAACCAAGGCATTCAGAGCTTTGAATCGACCAAGGGAAATTTGTCGTCTTTGCGAAACGAATATTTTCTGGTTCCCAAATTCGGGGAATGAATTGGAGCTGTCGTATCGGGTCGTGAAGTAGGCAGTTTCATGCCCGAGACCAGTTATGACGGAACCAAGTGCCAAGACAAGCCTCTGAGCACCTGTCCTCATCGAAATGTCGTAATGGACAATCGCTACTCGCAATCAGCTTACCTCTTCATACAACTTAATGAGTCGAGTAGCAATTTTCTTGCTGTCGTGGGAGTCAAGAATGAAATCCCTGTTCTCCCTCCCCTCGCTTTTCCTCCTACTAGGATCGAGGACGGTGTCGATTCTTCTTTCCAGATCATCTCTGTGGCGATAATCGATAGTTACAAGTCCACATGACATAGCCTCCAGACAAGTTTTACTAAGGGAGAGCACGCTCATTCTATCTATGTAAATATCATACTGCTGGAGGATTTTGTGGATCTCAGAGTAGGCGAACGGCCTCCTCGAATAGATATCAACGGCAACTCCAGCGACCATGAGCTTGTTGACTAGGGCCTTTGGTACTCTTTCATACCAAAGATCGAAACCTATCGCTCTCAACTTCTTATTCCTAAGACTGCGGGGAGAAAACCTCACAGTGTCGATAGGATTGGGTACATATTCAGCATCAGGCCTTATCCGCCTAGCGAGAGGGAGGAGATCTGCGGTTGACACTATCACCTTTCCGGCGCTTCTAAGATTCCCTTTGATCATCCACTCCCACCTACTAAGATCCTTACTCTCCTTCATGAATGTCTCATCTAGGATACCAAATAGATCCGTTCCATGACAATGTAAGATGTGGATTCTCTTTCCAACCATCCTCAATGCGAAGGCGTCTTGTAATGCATAATTTACGTGCTTAATTCCGCTACTTCGGAGCGCGTTAGCGAACACGCCGAGCGTCTTTCCATAGATTGATCGGCCGCGCGGGAGATATTTTACCTCGATTCCTAGAGATTCGAGGGACTTCGCGATTTCCAGGCCAACCCACGCTGCATCGTTGATTATTGTTACCTTCATACTTTCTGCTCCACATATTTTACGTGGCCGGCTCTAGCCGGACTCATTACGTTACAGGATGCACCGACTGTAGTTTTCCCAACACCGAGCGGTACCATGGGATGGTGCGGGACAGACCAGCTCTTAGAGAGTAGGATGGCGCCCAGCCAAGCACCTCGCGCACCCTCGTAGAATCAGCCTCCAACTTTGTGAGATCAGCGGGTCGCGCATTGGTATGGAAGATCTTTGATGACGAGCCAGTTAGCTCAATGATACTCTCCGCCAACGCTAGGATACTTGTCTGTATCCCCGTGCCTATATCGAAGATCTCACCCTTTGATCGACCTGGTCTCTCGACGACCTTAAGATAAGCTGAAACTGCATCTCTTACATATAGAAGGTCTCTCGTCTGATTTCCCTCTCCATGGATTATTATTGGCTGATTGAGGAGAGCTTTACTAATAAATTCTGGCACGACAGCAGGATAACCGCGATACGTATTGCTCTGATTCTCGCCATACGTATTGAAGTTTCGAATGATAGTGACAGGATATCCGTACCATTCACTCATCACCATGCAATGCCTCTCCCCAGCCAGTTTTGTAACTGCGTAAAAGCTTCGCGGACGAGATGGATGGTCCAAGTTTAGAGGGGTGTAGATGGGATCACCATAGACCTCAGGTGATGAGGCAAAGATAAGAAACGGTTGAGTTTTGCTCTTCAGGAGCTCCTGGACCAGGTTGAATGTTCCGAGCTCATTAATCTCAAAATACTCTTTAGGAATAACCATGGATTCCGGTATTGAAGCAAGGGCTGCAAGATGTATCACGAAATCAACGTTCAGAGAGTCGATCTGTCGAAAATCTAGCGAACGAAAGTCCACCTTTTGTAGAACGAAACGCTTAGCGAAAGCCTCTTTATCTTCGATTACGTTGAATGGATCAACGGGAAAGTCCTCTTGCCTCCGAAGATTATCGATACCGATAATCTCCGTTTCATCATGAAGAGAAAGGAGCAGATTAGTAAGGTGAGAACCGTAGAATCCTGCCGCGCCAGTCAATAGAATCCGCAATCTGAACAGACTTCCATGAAAATGTAACTAAGTCAGAAACCTGTGACACTCGTAGGCCTCGGCTGCATCCGTACCAACCTCCATACCTCTTAATTCTGCCATCCTCTTCACGTTATCAAGACTCCGCGGATGCTTTGAATTCCTCATTTGGGTTCGATATATCCCTAGCGATCTAATCTTTCGATCTAAATGATCCGAGATATCGATATAGAAATTGGGTTGGAACCTCCTCCTCGACCAAAGGAGCTCGGGTTGCTCGTAGGAAAGAACAATCTGAGGAGTTCTCTTAACCGTTGAACCAACAGGTCGACAAGCGGTGAAGGCCGCGGTTGAAACAGCCACATGGTCTTGATTCGTAGAATGTAGGTATGGAATGCAAACGATCGTTGGATCGACTGAGGCTATTGAGACCTTGCCAGTTTCGACTTCGTCTATCAGGGTTCTCTGAGGGAGCGTGTCGAGTTTTAAGTGGCTAGCTCCCTTAAGGGCGACATTAAAGTCATCGATCCTCAGATATTTCATCGCTTCTTTCAACTCCCTCAATCTTACTGTGGCTACGCTCGTTCCACCGTACTGTCGAGTGTCGCCTACTGTCATGACAAGGACGTGTACCTCCCCACCATTTTGTCTTATTCTTGACATCAAGCCACCGCAACCCAGAACTTCATCATCAGGATGAGGTGCTACTACAAGCACTCTCTGCTCGCCGAAGCTAATGATAGAACCTTTTTTCAAGGCCATTCCAGTTTACTTTAAGGCAAGAATCCCTAATACAACCTTACTCGTCATAAATGATCCATCTTCCGAGAATCTGCGCTTAACCAAGTAGTCAAATTTTGTCGTAGCGCCTGCGACAAACAATGTGTATGATCGCCAGTATGCAAGAAGAGATTCAGCGTCCGGGAACACTATGGGGTTTCGAAAAATTGATGTTTCAACTTTGCGAAACCCCTCTCGCAGAAGTGGAAGCGCCTGATTTTCCATGAATTCGGTATGCGTTTTGAAGTCTTCAGGCAAGTCTGAAACTTCCTGATGCAGGTCGGCTAGTTCAGCATTATTCCCTCTCATGGGACCGCACACAAAGAAACGGCCGCTGTCGGTGAGTAGATTCGAAATGTCCGTGACGGTTTGCGAGACACCTTTAGAGTAATATAGAGAGAAACAAGATGAGATAACATCGAAGGTCATTGACCCTAGACAAGGCCGAATTTGCTCCATCTTACACCTCTTTACTTGAATATCGACACGATCGTGTTTTGCAACCATCATTGCTTCATCTAATAACGATTGAGAGACGTCTACGCCAAAGGCCAAACCACTGGAGCCAACAGTTTTCCCGAAGGGGATAAGTTGCTTTCCATTACCGCAACCAACGTCAAGAACTTTATCCCCTTTTTTTAGACTAATTTTGGCAAGGATCCAGTCATTGATTTCTCGCTTCGAAAAACGCCTGTGCGCTTCGATTCGGATTCCAAGCGCTTTCTCTGGACTCGTCAATCCTCTTTGGATAGGCCGTGGCCTCTATTTACTATTGCGACATAGTAGTAAACATTCGCTATATGTGTGAATTATCTATCTTTGAAGATAGGAGCTTTGACACCCTTTCAACGCCAGTGTCGACAATATATGGCCCTAACCGCGGACCCCTCTCGGCGCTAATCAAGATTCTATAGAGGATCTTGAAGAAAGCGGACGGGGTAATGCCGTTCTTCTTGGCTATTTCGTATATCTCACTCTGAATTCTGGTTGGATCTTTTTCATAGTCGAGTAAGACAATGAGCTCTCTGATAGCATGCTTTTCAATTTCTGTAATAGTGACTAGCTCCGTCTGATTTTTCATATCTTCCATCCAAGTCTTAGCCAGTGCGATCTTCTCTCTGAGAGATTCATCCAATCGTCGGATGTATTTGTACTCTTGGAGCTTCTTCTCAACATAAGAGAATAAGTTATCCCTGTTTGCTAATGATGAGAGCTTAGCAAGCAAGCGATATGGAACATGGACAGACGACTCCTTGGGAGGATTCAGATGATAGATATATTCATAGAGAGCTTTTTGTTGTATCCCCTTTGCTACATTATCTATTTTCACTTTCCCGAAGTAGAGATCCTCTAGAACGTCTATCTCATCCATGTAGACCGGAATCTCTTCAACTCCAAGTAGCCTCGTTCCCTCGATCCTCTTGTACATTAGAAGAAGAAGCGACTCTCTAGAGCCATACGTGAGCCATGATTGCGGCGTGAAAACGTTACCTAGAGACTTTGATATTTTTTTCCCAGACCTAGTCAGGAATAGTTCGTACCTCACATGCGATGGATGAGGGAAGTCTAGGATTTTTTCTGATATCCAATCATTTATTCTAACTGAATCTTCGATGTCTTTTCCAAAGGCCTCGAATCTGACGTCAAGAGCCGACCACCGTGCCGCGAATTCGCTTTTCCAGCTAAGCTTCCCAAGTCCGTCTGATACGCTCCTTTCTCCCTCATGACCACAACCTTCGATCCATTCGCCGCCTAGTTGAGACCCGGTGCACCTATATGTAACGCGCTTCTTTCCCGGTAAATATTGTAATGCCTGTGCTAAATAGATCCTTTTGCAGTTCTCACATAAGGGATAGTAGGGAAGCACCCGCACAAATTTGTCTTGACCCAACGTCTCCGAAATCCTTGCTCCGATCTCGTCGGCATGGGCCAGGATTTTCTCAATCTGTGGTGTCAGCAGTCCACTCCGATATGCCTCTGTTCCACTTTGGAATTTGTAAGGAATGCCCAATCTATCCAGACCGTCCAAAAGAATCGAACTCATATGGTCCCCATATGAATCATGACAACCAAAGGGATCATCAATCATGGATACGGGCGTTCCGATCTTCTCCCTAAGGGATTTGGGAAATCCTTCAGGCACTCTACGCAAACCATCAAAGTCATCGGAATACGCGATAAGGTTTGAGTCGTACCCGAGATCCGTCAATGCGAGTCTAATCCCGTGGGCTCGGACAGCATCTCCAATACTTCCCACATGAGGGATACCAGATGCTCCCAGACCGCTCTCGACAATGACCTTGTCAAGTGACCTACCTAGTCGGTTCTCTCTTGAGACAATCTCAGACGCCACTTTATCTAGCCAAAGTCCCCTCCCTATTGTCGGCGTACTGCCTCCCATCCTTGAGTTTAGAGTTTCTTGACCATGTAGGGCCCCTCAAGCGAGTAACCCAGCTTTCTATAGTACTCACGGGTTCCAAGTGCGCTTATTACAACCATCTTCGATCTTCCAAATTCATCTTTGGCGATTTTCTCCGCCTCAGCCATCAGATCTCTACCAAACCCCTTGTGTTGCCAGGATTTACTATCTCGTAGACCAACAGGGATAACTGACCCATATACGTGAATTTCTCGAATCAGGGCCGCGTCACTCCACGTGATCTCTTTTCTATGAGTTCTACTCGATGGAAGTCTCATCCTAGCAAAGCCAACTAAGGTATCACTTCCCTCGTCCACCATCGAAAGAAATATTTCTTTACCGGATGATGACAGGTACTCGATCCTTGAAAGACCGACAGAACGACCTTCAAACTCGAAATTTCCTTTCAATTCTCTTAACCCCACTTCTCGGCATCGGATGCAACGACACTCCCAACCCCGGCGTTTCATTTCTTTCTGAACGAGATCTCTTAAATCGCTCTTCTTGACGCCATCAACAATCATTTTGGCTGGAATGTCTCTTTGAATCCTCATTATCCTCACCCATTCAGGAACGAACCTTTTGACCTCAATTAGAATCTCTACCATCTCTTCAATAGTGTAAGGCTTGTAGTCACCTTTGAGATAGGATTGGTAAAGGTCTGAAGACGCGATCAACAGGGTTGGGTATATCTTGAGCATGTCGGGACGGAAGCGTTCGTCCTCGAACAGTCTACGCATTGACTCAATATCCTTCTTTGGGCTTGAGCCAGGAAGTCCAGGCATCATGTGGGCCACAACCTTCAAGGAAGAATCTTTGGCAATCCTGAATGAATCTATCACATCTTTCACAGTATGGCCGCGCCTCACTAATTCATAGATCTTGTCGTCCAGTACCTGAACACCAATCTCAACTCTTGTGACCCCATAATCTAGCATCATGTCAACTTGCCTCTCTTTGCACCAATCCGGTCTGGTCTCGACCGTAATTCCTACGTTCCTTATCCTGGAGCTTTCAGCCAACGTCTTCGCTTCTTCTAAAGTCTGAGACTTTGAATTTGTCAAGGCGTCGAGACAACCTTTAATGAATCTTTGTTGGTACACAATCGGAGTGCTTGGGAAAGTTCCCCCCATGACAATAATCTCCGCCTTTGCAACTTTGTGGCCGGCAGCACTTAATTGAGCCATTCTAGATCGCACCTGCCTAAAGGAATCATAATCATTCTGTGCTCCCCTCAAAGCAGCTGGCTCATGTCCTGTATACGCTTGTGGTGTTCCAACTCTAACCCCTCCGGGACAATAGGAGCAAACGCCGTGGGGACAGGGATGAGGTTCAGTCATGACGGCAATGATCGCAATTCCTGATGCGGTCCTGACCGGCTTTATTTGCAGAGATCTTCTTAATCTCTCTCTTGCGTCATCGGAGAGCATTGCCAGTATGTCCGGGTTGCTAGGCAGGCTGGATAGATGATATCTCCGAGATGTTTCCTTTTTTAACGAGTCGAGTTCTCGTGCACTAATGTGACTCTTCGAGGAGATAGCCCGTGCTATCTCCCCACAAGCTTCTTTGAAATCATCTGAGATGATGGAGCTGCTGGACCCTTGCACCTAGGAAAGGAGAATAGTGGAAATATAATAGCGTATCAGATTGTGACTTACCTAGAATTTCCTACGGGTCATCGAATTCTGCCCGGCCCTCCTCTTGAGCATGTATCGCTTCACAAAAGTCCTTCTGGAACGCGTTCTTGGGGTGGGGCTTGCCCTGACGGTAGCCTCCATCTTGGGGGTCTGGCTTCTTACCTTACCCGCTTTAGTCAAAGAGCCATGAGTTGGCATAATAGCACCAAGAAGCGAATAGACGTTTAAAAATCTTAGCCCCGAGTCATGCTAGTTATATGCTTCAACTTCTCCTGGATCTGCTAACGGTGAAATAGTTCTGCAAGGGGTAGTGTTACGGACCGAAATTGGGTTAATCATCCTAGATCAGAAGGGAGAGGTCGTAACCGCGGAAAGGTTCCCGGCGGAGACAACAGAAGATCCCGGATTCCGCCTTGGCGAATTCACGAAAGATCTAATTCTAAAGGCGCGAAAGAGCGGAATTTCAGGTTTTTATGTCTCTGATTCTAATCTCGCCGAGATAATCACCGGCATGGGACTCGATGCACAGGTTGACGCCGAGCAGACCCAGAAGTTCCTGAACAGGAAAGAGGAATTACTCATAAAGTCGGGCCTATTTAGCTCGGACGACGAAGCTAAGGAATATTTTCGAGAGTTGGCAATCGCTGCCTCAAAGAAAAGGATTCAAGAGCTTTCGACCCAGCCAGATTTGCAAATCATGCAAGGCATAGGTGCCCTTGATGAGGTCGACAAGACACTGAACCAGGCAACAGCTCGAACGCGAGAATGGGTTGGGTTGCATTTCCCGGAGTTGACCGGACTAATCTCGGATCCCGTCATCTTCAGCAAGATAGCAGCGAAGGGTCTGCCAAGAAGTAGTTTAGAAAAGGATTTCTTTCAAGGGGTAAACTTCTCGGAAAAAAAAATCGATGCTATTTTGATCGCGGCGAGGGAATCCAAGGGCGGAGACCTACGTCCACAAGATCTCAGAATTATCTCCATAGTGGCCGAAAATGCACTTGAACTTGTTGCCTTGAGGGATAAGCTAAGTGGATATGTCAAGAGTGAGATGGGTGCTACGGCTCCGAATGTTAGCTCGGTGGCCGGAGAAACCATTGGAGCGAGATTGATAGCAAAGGCAGGAGGACTGGCGAAACTAGCTAGGCTCCCGTCCAGCACGATTCAGGTCCTTGGAGCTGAAAAGGCCCTGTTCAGGGCTCTCAAGTCGGGGGGAAGACCGCCAAAACATGGAATCCTTTTCCAACATGATGACGTCCATTCCTCTCCCCTTTGGCAGCGCGGAAAGATAGCCAGATCCTTGGCAAATAAGATAGCGATAGCAGCCCGAGTCGACTATTATAGGGGAACGAAGGAGGAATCGTTAGCAAAATCCCTCGAGAAACGACTAGAAGAGATTAGAGCAAAGTACAAAGAACCTGTCCCTCGAAAGACTTTAGAAATGGAAAAGAAGAGGAGGAGGAACTGGTCTGAGCCTTCAAAAACTTCCCAAAAATGGGAGACCAGATCTGGAAAAAGAGGAGGAAGGAATGGAAGTAAGAAGAACAAGAAGCAATACTAGGGCCGCCAGCCTGCCAGGGCTTACTTGGCTTGATTTGAAAGGCCAAACTCGTCTTGGGACTCAGAACCTAGTGAGGGGTTCCAGAGTCTATGGGGAAAGGATCGTATTTTCCTCAGGTCGGGAGTATCGTATTTGGGATCCTTATCGGAGCAAGTTGGCAGCCGGTATCTTGAAGGGTCTGAAAATCGTCCCTTTTGAAGAGGGAACAACTATATTATACTTAGGCGTATCAACTGGAACCACTGCAAGTCATTTATCAGATATCATCGGCAAGACTGGAGTACTATTTGGTGTAGAGATGGCGCCACGCGTTGGAAGGGAATTTATTGAAAACGTGGCTGTAAAGCGGAGTAATATCATCCCGATTATCGCTGATGCAAAAAGGCCAGAGCTTTACAACGCTGTCTTCAAGAATGCTGATATAATTTATTGTGATATTGCCCAGCCTGACCAGACCAGAATCGCCATCCGGAATTGCGAAAGATTCCTCCAGAAAAATGGATACTTAATGCTCATCGTGAAAGCCAGAAGCATAGATTCCGTAAAGGCCCCGAAGGTGGTCTTTAGGGAAGAGGTAACGAAACTCGAGTCAGGCGGTTTCAAGATAATTCAGAAAGTTGAACTTGATCCATACGATCGTGATCACGCACTAGTCCTATCGAAGTATCAACCCGACTAGTTTGATCAGACTGTGGGAAAATCACCAAGGGTTGGACTTAGCCGTTCGAACGTGCTCCAGGAGTGTCTGGCACAGAGCGGAGGGGATGGTTCTTTCCTTAACCAGGCCTTAAGGAATGCTATAGTTTTCGGATCAGATGGATAACCTGTTCCGATGTCACCGTATTCATGTACTAACCTGATGATCTCTCGATCTCTAGCCACCTTGGCAATTATGGATGCCGCTGAAACTATGGGGAACCTGACGTCAGCTTTGTGGAACGACCTAATTCTAATGCCGTCGCCCGCAAGCTTACTAATGGTTCGCCCGTATCGTAGGGCATTGACATCACATGAATCAACATAGGCGACTTGTGGGCAAAGTTTTTTCGTGATCGAGGCCATCGTCTCAGCCTCGAGGAGATTTAGTCTCATGAGCCTTTTTCTGCGGAGGACGTACTGGTCAATCCTCTCGGGTGGTATCCTAACGATGCGTACCTTCTTGCACAACTCTCTGATCCGTGGAGAAAGAGATTCTCTCGTATCGGCAGATAGGGTCTTAGAATCCTTTACGCCGAGCTCCTTCAGGCCCTCAATTCCTTCCTGATCGGTACACACTCCTGCCACAACCAAGGGGCCTAGTACTGCTCCTCTTCCGGCCTCGTCGAGTCCTGCCACCAAGACCAACCTTGTTACTTCCTACCCAAAGACTGAATGATAGATCTCGAGATCTGAGGAACCAGGAGTTCGCGATTGGATAGGTCCACAAGATAGAGTTCAGATGAGAGAATATTCCTCAGATCAGTTATCAATGGATCCGCGAGTTTCTTATGAATAGAGCAGAAAATAGGCCGATCCGAATCAATCATAGTCTTAACTGCCCTCCGAAACTCTGGGCTCAATAGCTCCATAGGTCCCAACTCATCGCACACTACCAGGTCGGCAATCGAGAGAGATTCTAGTATGGATTGCGTCGCTATCCCAGAAAGATCTACAAGATTTACCTTGTATCTTCCAATCTTGGGCCCTACCCTCAAAGTAGTTGATGCAAGTACGCCTCTACGTCTAGTGCTGAGATCATATATCTCGAACCCGGTCCTAGATCCATGACTACGAATATCTTGCGTTGTGAATCCACCTACTAGATAACCTCCAGTTTTCACCTCATTAACGACCCTACGCATTAGCGTGCTCTTTCCTATTCCTGGATCTCCTGTAACAACCCAGGCTCGCGTATCCTTATGGTCAATCGCCAATACCGGGGCTGTAGGATAGTGTAGGTAATAAATTACAAAACTATTTTATTGCTGATATCCCGACATAGTGATGTTTGCCAAGCAAGGGTGAAGTCAGACTAGGTGAGATTGATAGAAGGCTAGGATCTCTCATCTCACATAGCAGGGGCGTTGTCTCCCAGTTGAAGGAGCTGAATCAAAAGAGCAAAGATCTCAGGGTAGAGCTCCGGGATATTTCCTCAAAGATAGCTGAAGAAAGGCAAGACCTTCAGGTCCTCTTTGTTGAAAGCAGATCCCTGAGAGATAGCAGAAGCCAGCTAATAGAAAAGATCCGGACCAGTCGGGAGGCGATTCGTAATGTCGAAAAGTCCGTTATGGGCTTTGAAGATGTATCTTCAGGGGAAAACGAAGAGATACTATCGAGACAGTTAGAGGCAATCGAATGGAAGTTGCAGGCCGAGAGACTGAGTAGAGACGAGGAGAGAGGGTTGGTAGACCATATCAAGATCCTCGAGACCAGACTCCATAATTGGCGGAAGGCGTATTCGAAAAGGCAACACCTATCGGACCTTGTGGGTGATAGCCGAGAGATTCGCGCAAAGATAGACGAGCTCGATGAGCGGCGAGCATTCGTACGAGAGAAAATTGGCCCGAATAAGGAGTCCGTGAAGGGGAGAGTTGCTGCTAGGACTCAACTTTTTGACGAACTAGATGAGAATCGCGAAGATGTAAAAGAGCTTGTCACTTCAATGCATCGAGCTGGAGATGAGATATCACAGTTAAGAGAGGAAAGGGGAGCGCTGCACGAGAGTCTAAGATTGAGGAACGCCTCGTCCTTCGCAAGCAGGAGGATGTCGCTTCTAAATGAAAAGAAAGGGGAGGCAAAGAAGAAGTTACAAGAAGGGAAATCTCTGTCTCTCGATGAACTGAAGCTCGCTTTTGATCAGGAGGATGAGCTAGTTAGATAGTCTCCCAAAATTGTTGAAGAAAAAACCGGCCCTGCTAGAGGGAAAGAGTACAAAACTCCTGGTCATTTGTGTAGACAGAGATGATGATGTAGGGAGAAAAGCGAAAGCAAGAACCCCTGTCCAGGGCCGAGATGCCTGCGTTGATTTAGCGACCAAGTTGGCCATTGCTGATCCTGAAGAGGCGGATGCAAACGCGATCTTCGCTGCAGTCAAGTTAAATGATGACTTGCAATTAAAGGGTCACTCCAGCGAAGTTGCTGTCGTTGCCGGCCTTCATCACGGTGGATTTGAGGCAGATCAAAAACTAAGAAGGGAGTTAATGAAGGTACTCAATGGATACAAGGCAGAGGGGGCAATACTTGTCTCCGACGGTGTCGACGACAATGATATCGTTCCGTTGGTGCAAGGTCTCGTTCCGATTGTGTCACTAAGACGGGTGGTCATTAAACATAGTGCAGGTTTGGAGGAGACATATGCAGTTCTAGGCCGATACCTGAGAATGCTAATTTACGACACAAGATACTCCAGATTCGCACTCGGAGTGCCTGGGCTTATACTCATCACGTGGGCGCTCCTTGCTCTTCTACAGCTTCTAAGTCAGGCGATAACTGTTACTCTCGCAATACTGGGCGCAGCGTTAGCAATTCGAGGGTTTGACCTTGATAGGTTAAGTCTGTCGTTATCCAGACTGAAATTGTCCGGTTATGTAAGGCTGTTCTCTTTCTTTGCTGGAATCCTTACAATTGGCGTCGGTGCTTTTCAGGGATTCTCTTCTCTGGGGGGGACAACCCAATATGCCGAGGTTGTTGCGGATCCCCCAAAGTTCTTCACCTTTGGACCCATGCTAGTGGGCACATTCATGTCGAACGCATTGCTCCCTATCTGGATCGGGATAGGTCTTTTCATTATAGGCGGAATCCTTTCGAATTGGATACGTGTGAAAGATTTGAATGTCATCAGAAACTCAATAGCTTTGCTGATCCTGGGGTTCCTTTACCTCCCCGTCCAACAGTTCGCACTCATTCTAACCGGTTTTGGGAGTGTGTTTACGTTGATGTCGTCATTGCTACTCGGCTTGGTTTCGACATTCGTAATCGTGGTGTTAATGTATAGCAGGCTAAGACGAACCTGACCGTGTAATGGGGGTATGGATTGCTCTTAGGATTACTACAGACAATCGGAGCCTACAGGCTTTATGAAAGGTATCTGTTAAATCAGATTTCTGAAGGAACCATTCCAAACCATGTGGGAATAATCTTGGATGGCAATCGGAGGTGGGCCAATTCGAAAATGCTCCCGAGCTGGATGGGCCATGAAAAGGGGGCGGAACGAGCGAAACAACTACTTGAGTGGTGTCACGAGTTAGGGATTAAGGTGATAACACTCTATGTACTATCGGCCGAAAATCTCACTAGGCCTTCTGACGAGTTACAAAGTTTGTTGAAGATAATTGATGTTAATCTCGAAGAGCTTCTGCGTGACCCGCGGATCGAGAAGTATAAGGTTAGGGTAAAAGGGATCGGGAGTTTTGAAGGTCTCCCAAACGGGATGAAAGAGAGCATTGACAGGCTTGAAACGAAGACTCAAGGTTATAATGGACACTTCCTGAACATTGCGTTGGCTTACGGGGGGCGGAAGGAGATAGTCAATGTTGTTAGATCATTAGCTGAAAAAGCTAAGGACGGGGTAATTGATCCCAAGTTGATTGACCAGGCCATGATTGAGAACAATTTGTCTACCGCACATCTTCCACATCCGGAACCAGATCTGATAATTCGAACTTCGGGGGAGGAAAGGCTTAGTGGTTTTCTTCTGTGGCAGAGCGCCTACAGCGAACTTGTGTTCTTGGACGTCTACTGGCCAGCTTTTAGAAAGATTGACTTGATGCGCGCAATACGGACATATCAAAAGAGGAATAGGCGCTATGGTAGGTAGTTTGCGCATACTTTTACTCTTACTATTAGAATCATTTGTCGGCGGGAGGAAGGGAGAAATTTGCCATCAACAGTAGTCGTGGGAGGCTTCTTCGGCGATGAGGGAAAGGGAAAGATAATCTCCTATATCACGTTCACAGAGAAATTTGACGTTGCAGTTAGAGGCGGGGTAGGGCCAAATGCGGGTCATACGGTCGTTCATGGAGGCATGACCTATAAGCTCCGAATGCTTCCGAGTGCTGTCGCAAGCCCTCCGACTAGGTTAATGATTGGCCCGGGGGTGTTAATCGATCCAACTGTCTTACTCGACGAGATTCAGAAATACTCAGTCGGTTCACGGGTTCTAGTCGATAGAAACTGCACGCTTATCGAAGAAAAACACATTTACGCCGATCGATCTGACCATCTGCGGGGAAAAATAGGAACCACAGGCACTGGTACCGGCCCTGCAAATTCGGAAAGGGTCCTCCGCAATGCCAAGACTGTGATGACACATCAAGAATTGGGAAAGATTGCAGGGAACGTGTCAGATGAAGTAAATCAATATCTAGACGACGGGAAAAGGGTTCTGGTGGAGGGCACCCAAGGGACTTTTCTTTCTTTATACCACGGGACTTATCCATTCGTGACTTCGAAGGATGTTACTGCTTCCGCCATATGTTCCGATGTCGGCATAGGGCCTAAGAGGGTAGACGAGATTTTGGTTGTTTTCAAGGCCTTTACAACCCGAGTTGGCGAGGGGCCACTCGAAGGGGAGCTTCCTATTGAGGAAATTGAGCGAAGAGGTTTGACTGAGAGAGGGACTGTCACTGGGAGGAGAAGAAGAATAGCACCTTTTGATTTTCGATTGGCGAGGGTCGCGGCTGTACTGAATAGTGCCACGAACCTGGCCATCACCAAACTCGATGTCCTTTTCCCTGAGACTAGCGGTCTTCGTGATTTCGACAGCCTTACCAAGAGGGCAATAAAGTTCATAGAGGAGGTTGAATTAAGAGTCGGGGTGAAAGTTAGTCTGATTGGGACCGGACCAGAACTCTCAGAAGTAATCCATCGGAAAGAGGTGGCATGACCGAGAGATGTCAAGCCTAAAGATAAAGCTCGGTGACCTTAAGGCGAAGAACGGCGACCTTATGGAGTATTTAGAAAAGAAACTGAGTGTAAAGGGGCAATTGGTCGGAGATGACATTGATCTACCTGATTCGGGGCTTAACGCATCGACTGTCAAGACATACCTCAAGAAATTCCTACATGCGAACGGAATGAGGAAGAATCATCGTATTTTCGTTAACAAAGGGGTGCTCAAGATTGCTACTTTAGAGACTGAGGATGAAGTCAAGTAGCATTTGAGTTAAGATCTGATCATGACCTGGCGACAATTCGACGTAGTTCGTCTCTCGCCTCCCTTAATTTGTCTAGGGCGAGTGCGTCTTCCTTACTTCTAACGTGATTCATTACAACGTCGATGCTCGAAAGACAATCCTTTAGAGTTACAGAACTTTCCCTTCTCTTAATCGGCTTCTTGGTGGGCTGATGGTCCCCCACTTCTAAACTCAACATTCCGGCTGAGTATTCAAAATTCGTGTAAAGCTCCCAAATACCTAGAGCTCGGCGTTCATCGTTTTCGCTTTTTAAAAGAGAATGAATAAGTCTCTTTGACTTCAAGAGTGCCTTAATGACCTTGCTTCTTGGGGACAACGGGAGCCTCTGAATCTTTGCACGATTGGCAATATGTTTTGTGGATTCTAGGCACTCTTGCAAAGATTGATGATTATGAAGCGAAGGCTTTTTTTCTATGATATATCTGATAGGATTGATGGGTTTCTCAGATATTCATTAAATAGGCCGGACAAGGTCCTTTTTCACGAAAAACGTGGATGCTCTAGGACGTGTATACCTCAAGGTCATCGAAATAGCTAAAAGTTATCCGATGGTGGATTCAGAAATTTGAAAGGATTTCGAGAAAGGCTGAGTTCACTCTCCTCTGAGAGACAGAGCAGGATTGTACTGGCATTGGACATTTCAAACCCGAACACAGATAAGCTCAGGCGTGATGTAAAGGATTTACTAACGAGAACAGCTGAAAGCATAGTTGCCCTCAAGATAAACTATCATTTAATCTTGCCTTTTTCAAAAAAAGAAATAACAGAAATCATTACCTTGGCGCACTCCCACAACTTAGAAGTTATCGCCGATTTGAAATTAAATGACATAGCGCCAACAAATATCAACGTCACTTCGTTCCTGTGGGAAGTGGGATTTGATGCGGTCATCGCGAATCCAATCGCAGGATTTTCTGGGGGCCTCGATGTTGTACTCAAAGACGCACACCTAAATGGCAAAGGAGTCATCGTTTTAGTTTACATGAGTAACAGCGGGGCAACGGAGACATATGGACTAACTGTGCTATCCCATGGAAAAGAGTCTAGGCTATACGAGGAATTTTTGAGGCGAGCTCTGTCTTGGGGTGCGGACGGAGTAGTGGTTGGAGGGACTCAACTTGATGTCCTTAGGGCCGTATCTGAGATTGTAGCGGACCGCGCTGACATCTTCAGTCCAGGGATAGGGGTTCAGGGGGGCAGCGCGAAGGAGGTAGTCGAAGCTGGAGCTAATTACCTTATAGTGGGAAGGTCAGTGGTCGGTGCAGCAGATCCCCCGAGAGCTGCTACAGAGATCCGTTCCGACTCTTGGATCGTGCAGCAGAAAGGAACTCGTTCCCTTCCCTAAGAACTCTCCTCGAGTTCTCAAAACTGACTCTAGTGTACGAATCATGCAGTGGCAACCATTCATAACCGGTGTGCTCATGTGAGAGCTTAATGGCCTTTGTCCGAGTTTCGGCGAGGTAGTAAGAAACCTGTTTGTGGATGAGAGATGCTCCGCGTCGATAATGATATTCTATGACTCGTCTGAACCCATCAACAATGGAAAGATCGACTATCCCAGTTTCTTCCGCTACCTCTCTTCTTACTGTAGCCAGCTCATCCTCACCCTTCTCGATTTTTCCCTTTGGGAAGTCCCAGTGACCTGCCGGATAGTGCAATAGGAGGAAGACCATATTTCCATTTTTGGTGTGAAACACAACAGATCCGGCGGACCACTCCTGCAGCAATTGACCCCTTCTAGGAATCGGCCCCTTATTCACTCTTAAACTTCTCCTTCACAAATCAAGCAGACTGAGGATTGAAGTCCCCAGCTCTTTGGTGGAAGAGACGATATATGAAATGCCTTTGCGTCTGTAAAGGTCTAAAGTGTCAAGATTCAACCTAATAGTTTTCACAAATGCTCCTGCCGTCCGGGCAATGAAAATCGATGGTAGGCAATCAAACGTCCTCAACTGTTCCAAGGGAGCTACAAATGCGTCTAACTTGCCTGTTGCCGCGTATGCGGTCTCTAGGGCAGCAGACCCCAGGACGCGTGAGCTTTTCGCGTCTCTTACTAAATCCATTACCCTCTGAAAGACGTCTTCACCACCTGGGTTCCTCATTTTCATGTCCAACGAAATGAAGGCCAAACCAACCTCTCTGATTGAGCTGGGCCTTAACGGAAATCCGTTGAGAGTAGATCTGTTGGCATCTGCCAGATAAATATCCCCTCGTATTATGTCAATTACACCGGCTGATGTAATATCTGAGAAAGTAGAACCATTCGCAAGGGCGAGAGTTGATGAGAAGAACGGGATCCCCTTTATTGCATTTAAACTACCATCAAGGGGGTCCATGAGCGCAGTATTATTTCCTGGCCCCGCCTTAATGATTCCAGACTCCTCTGAGATTATGCTATACCCTGGTAGTTGACCCCTTATGGATGAAACGAGTGCCTTCTCCGCTATTAAATCTATTTCGTACTGTCTATCCCCATACGCACCTGGTTGGAGCTCTTTCGTATTCTTTGTCGGGAAATTATGCATGACCGCATTCTTAACATTTAGTAGCGCAGACTGGATTATCTGAAGCTCATTCAACTCACTTCCACAGAGTTCAGGCTGGCTATAAGGAGTAAATAGAAAGATTATTACGGAAACGGATTATCGCGTTGGTTGAAGAGGGATTGGGAAAGGTAAAGGTAGCAGTTGCTGGAGTAGGAAATTGTGCATCTGCCCTTGTGCAAGGGGTGGAGTATTATAGATACAAAGATGACAAAGCTGTAGGCCTGACAAGCTTCTCTCTGGGGGGTCTAGAGCCTGGTGATATCGAGTTTGTCGCGGCGTTCGATGTTAATCAGAAGAAGGTGGGTTCGGACCTTTCCGACGCCATTTTCATGAAACCGAATAATACTGTTAAGATAAGCGATGTCCCTGATCTGGGAGTCTCAGTTAAACGTGGACCCCTTCTGGATGGCATTGGTAAGTATCTAAAGGATGTCGTGAAAGTTTCAAGCGATGAAGGGGATGATGACGTATCATCCATACTCAAGGAGTCTGGAGCAGATGTCCTCATAAATTATCTTCCAGTGGGAAGTACAACTGCGACAAAAGCGTATGCAGAAAGTGCCTTGGATGCCGGAGTGGCATTCATCAATGCCATGCCGGTATTCATAGCCTCTTCAGAGGAGTGGCAAGCGAAGTTTGCGGAGAAAGGGTTGCCGGTTGCTGGAGATGATGTGATGAGCCAGTTGGGGGCAACAGTCCTGCACAAGACCCTAGTCAAGCTTTTCGTTGATCGTGGTGTTAAAGTCGATGAAACCTACCAGCTAAACCTAGGGGGAGATACTGATTTTCTGAATATGCTCGAAGAATCGAGACTCGTTGATAAAAGGGTAAGTAAGACCGCAGCTGTAAAGGCCATGGCTCCCTATGATGTTCCGACTCGAATCGGACCGAGTGATTATGTAGAGTTCCTGAAGAATGACAAGATCTGCTACTTGTGGCTTAAAGGTAGATACTTTGGAAACATCCCAGTCATGATAGACTTGAAGCTCCACGTTATTGACGCATTTGACAGTGCTGGCGTGATGATAGACGCCATTCGAGCCACAAAACTTGCTCTCGACCGAGGGATTGGCGGGCCTCTTATTAGTGCGTCAGCCTATTGCTTCAAACATCCGCCCGTCCAAATGCCCTATGAAGAGGCTAAGAAAGAATTTCTAGCCTTTACTGAAGGCAAAAAAGAAAGATAGGTTAAGGCGCTATTCATGAAGGGGAAGGTTCATCCTTCGCTTTCCGTCTAACACCCCTCCTAGCCAGTATCAATGTAGCGAGAATAACAATAGCTGCCAAGGCCAGGGTGGGCGCAAATCTCGTAATTAGATCCTCCTCTACAAAAGAGTCAAAGGGTTGGACAGGGACTTCTATTCTCTGGCCTAGGAAGACATGTGATATTTGAGGACTGTAGACGAGATCCTTTCCTGGTATTGGTCCAGACACCGTTGCCCTCAAAGTGAGGGTCTGGCCGGGGGCGAGCTCGGAGAATTCCTCGGAGAGACTGCCTGAGATGACTCTGAGGTTTGCTATCTCGTCGCCCTTAACAATGATAGATCTGAGAGTAAGT
>JAPUKB010000004.1 GCA_027295865.1 Nitrososphaerota archaeon | reverse complement strand
ATTCCAAAGTGGGCAAAGTGGGAACCTTATCCAAAGCAACGTTTTGATGAGGCTTACTCTTGGATGGAGGAGAGAAAAATGATAGAGGGTGGTTTCTCGTACGAGATGGTTTCGAGCTTGCAAGCGTTCTGAATTGGAATTAGTTGATTTTGTAAGCTGAAGGGCACACATCATTTAGCACACATTTATCGCACCTTGGACGCCTTGATTGGCAGACAGCTCTCCCATGGAGGATTAGAAGCATGGAAATCCGTCCCCAGTTCCTCCTTGGGACTATGCGCATGAGATCTCTCTCTATGATTTCCGGGTTGGAGCTGACTGTCCAGTTAAGCCTCCTTGACAACCTGGAAACATGCGTATCAACAGCTATTCCCTCTTGTTTTTTGAAAACTGCTGAGAGGACTACATTGGCAGTTTTCCTTCCAACACCATCAAGTTTTAGAAGATCCGTCATGGTGCTTGGGAGTTGTGATCCAAAATTCTCAACAATAAGCCGAGAGGAATTTCGTATCCTAGCTGCCTTCAGATTATAAAATCCAGTTGGTCTAATCACCTTCTTCAGATCGGGAAGATAGGCACCTGCAAAATCTTCGGGTGTCTTGTACTTCCCGAAAAGATTCTTGGTGACCTTGTTCACGCGTATGTCGGTGCACTGGGCTGAAAGAATTGTTGCAACTAACAGCTGAAAAGGGGTCAAGAAATCAAGAGAAGTTCGTATTGGAGGATAGAGTTTGGAAATCCTTCTCAAGACAGTCCTAACCGAAACAATAGTCATTTCAGATCATCATGAGTTCTCTGATATCCAAATGGGATTAGATTTTGTCGATACTTGACAGATTATGAGTTGAAGGAACGCAAATCGCGCCTTCAGCTGCTGACGAGACTAAACCCGCGTACTTTGCGAGGGCACCCCACTTGTACTTTGGTTCAGGAGGTATCCAAGTTTTCTTTCTCTCCCGAAGATCAATCGGGCTCAAGTCGACTGTGAGTTTTCCACTTATCGCATCAATTGTGATCAAATCACCGTCTCTAAGTAATGCTATTGGCCCCCCAAGGGCAGCTTCGGGAGAGACATGTCCGACCATAAGACCGTGAGTAGCTCCCGAGAATCTTCCGTCCGTGATTAGGCCGACATCATTTCCCAGGCCCTGACCCGCTAAGGCGGCCGTAACGGCCAACATTTCCCTCATTCCGGGTCCGCCTCGAGGTCCCTCATACCGAATGGCCACTACAATCCCCTGCTTAATCTCGCCGCCGGAGACAGCGGAAAACGCATCCTCCTCTCTCTCAAACACTTTTACTTCGCCCGTAATTGCCAGCTTATCTACTCCCGCTGTCTTGACTACAGCACCATCAGGGGCGAGATTCCCTTTCAGTATAGTGATTGCACCATTCGGAGTAATTGGAGATGACACGTCCCTAACTATACCATCAATGCTCGGCGTTTCCTCTTTGAAGCTAGAGAGGGAGCGACTCAGGTCTTCCCCAGATACAGTCATGACATCACCATGCATCATTCCTGCTCCAAGCAGTTTTTTCATGACAAGTGGGATACCTCCGGCCCGATCAAGATCGTACATCACGTATCTACCGCCGGGTCTAAGGTCAGCGATGTATGGTGTCGTTCTTCTTATTCTCTCAAAGTCGTCGATTGAGAGTTTCACTTGAGCCTCGTTAGCGATCGCGAGAAGATGTAAAACCCCATTGGTCGAACCACCCAATGCCTGAAGCACAGTGATCGCGTTTTCGAACGCTTCAAAAGTCAGAATATCCCTTGGCTTTATCCCCAGCTCGAGGAGCCTTAATTCTGCCTTTCCGGTCTCTTTGCACATTTCATCTCTTTTCAAATCGATTGCGGGTGGAGAGGCACTGCCTATCAACGCAATACCAAGTGCTTCACTTATCGATGCCATCGTATTTGCGGTGTACAAACCCGCGCAAGAACCAGCACCTGGACACGCGTTCAATTCTATCTCCCTCAATTGCTGAAGAGAGAGGTTGCCCGAAGAATACTCACCGACCGCCTCGAAGACATCTTGAATTGTCAGATTCCTATCATTTAGGATTCCCGGCATTATCGTCCCTCCATAGACAAAGATTCCAGGAAGATTGATCCTAGCCAGCGCCATTATCGATCCCGGAAGACTCTTATCACAGCCAGCGATAGTGACTACTCCATCATAGCGATGTGCGTGAATCATCAGCTCAATGGAATCTGCGATTACTTCCCGACTTACTAGGGATGCCTTCATCCCCTCGTGACCCATTGCAATCGCGTCGCTTACTGCAATTGAAACGAACTCTCTAGGGGTGCCTCCAGCTGATGTCACCCCTTCTGACGCCTTTCTCGCTAGTCGATCCAAATGAATATTACAGGGAGTAGCCTGATTCCAAGTGCTTGCAACCCCAATGAGAGGCCTTTCAAAGTCCTTATCATTTAGACCCATTGCTCTGAGCATAGCTCGGTGGGGTGCCTTATCCGGCCCATCAGTAACCTCCCTACTTCTTGTTTTTAATCCCACTAGTGATCTTCTTCTTCTTTGAGGTAATGATCTATTTCTGCCTTTTCGAAGAAGATCGTCGCAGTCAGATCAAGTCCCAATTAGAGGACCAGAAATAAATATGCATACAAGTACCGACTCTTGACTGCAATGTCGAACACTTCGAATCAAGAGTACAAACGGGAAATCGAGGTGACGGGTCACCTGATAGATTCCATGATTCTCACCCGGATATTTGATAGGATCATGGACCTGAAGGGTGAATTCGAAGTTATAGAATTCACTATTGGGAAAGAAAAAAGTGACAAAAGCTACGCGAAGTTATGGGTTAAGGCAAACACTCCAGAACATCTCCGAGAGATCTTAGAAGAAGTTTACAACGCTGGAGCTACACCAATTGAAATTACCTCGGCAAATCTAAGCAAGGCACCAAAAGATATGGTCTTGCCCGCTGAATTCTATTCGACCACAAACAACCTCACACACGTACTACTCGATGGAGAATGGATACAGGTAGAAGATCAAATGATGGATAAGGCGATCGTAGTAGACATAAAAAGAAGACTCGCGACGTGCAAACCGATTCGAGCAATTAGGGCGGCTGACGAAGTAGTGGTAGGAGATTCTGGAATCCGGGTATCGCTACCTGAGAGGCCGAGAGAAGGAATGAATGTTTTCCAGTTCATGAGCAGCTACACTTCAACCGAGAAACCGGTTCAAGCAATAGCCAAAAAAATAGCAGAGGATGTTTTCGGGATCAAAAAAAGAAAAGGGAAATTGGCCGTTGTTGCCGGCCCGGCGATAGTGCACACGGGTGCAACAGAGGCCTTAGCTTACCTAATACGATCTGGATATGTAAGCGTACTACTTGCAGGCAATGCCCTTTTGGTTCACGATATAGAATACTCTCTCTTTGGAACCTCCCTAGGGGTCGATGTTCAAAGTGGCTCTTCGAAATATCAAGGGCATCGCCACCATATGGTTGCTGTTAATGAGCTGTTCAAAGCTGGTTCTGTGGAAGGTCTGGTAAAGAGCAATGCTCTTCGGTCTGGAATTCTGTACGAATGCGTCATGAGCGGAATACCATATGTCTTGGCCGGCTCTATCAGAGATGATGGACCCGCTCCAGGGGTAATTACGGATGTAGTGGAGGCCCAACAGAAATACAAGGAAGCCTTGAAAGGACTCGATCTTGTGATTATGCTTTCTACTATGCTCCACTCTATTGCCGTTGGAAATATGCTTCCTTCGCGAGTAAAGGTGGTGGCAGTAGACATCAACCCTTCAACACTTACAAAACTACTAGACCGAGGAACAGGCCAAGCAGTTGGAGTTGTTTCCGATGTGGGATCGTTTCTTCCCCTCGTCGTGAAAGATCTCAAAGATCTGGAAAGTAACGATATCGCTTAACTGAACGGTAAAGGTTTAATCTGACGGGATGATTCCTAATAATATTATTGAAGATTGAATATGAAGACTCTTTTGTAAAAATATCAGGACTATTAGGTGGAGAGGATTATGTCAAAGTTTCTCGAGCTCTTCTCAATAATGAGAATGCGACAGATGAGGAGATCGCAAGCGCTACTGGATTGAAGATCAATATGGTCAGGAAGTGCTTGTATGATCTATTTGGTCGTTCTTTGATTACAGGTATTAGAGTACGAGATCTGAAACGAGGGTGGTTCGTCTACAGATGGAAGGCTCAAAGGGATCAAGTAGACGGGTTTATCGAAAATCAGAAGAGGAAAGCATTGGAACGGCTAGTACAAAGACTCGCCTATGAGGAGAGTAATGAATTCTATCATTGTGAGAGTGTAAGCTGTAGGAAATATACGTTTGATGAGGCTATGGAAGTCTCCTTCCGCTGCCAAGCGTGCACCAAATCATTGAACCTCGTGAATAACACTGAAGTCAAGGAAGCCCTTTCATGGAAGATCGCTCAGATTCAGAAGGAGTCTTTGACCTAACCCGTCAGGGATCTTCAGTTCCGTTTAATCGCTGCAAAAGGTTTAAGGCATCTATTCCCGTCTTGCTGAGGGCTAGAGTACTTGCGTTACTCTAGTGAAATAGCGAGGTGGGGAAGCCAGGATTATCCCGGCGGGCTCATATACTCGAGAGACCCGCAGATCGGTGACTGCGTCCGGTGTCCCGAACGCGGCCGAAGGTTCAAATCCACCCCTCGCTACCATCGTGTTAGTTTAGTAGCGCACTTTTCGAGGGTAATTATACGGTAAGAATGGCGATTTCCTATCTTCTCAGACGGCCCAGACTCTATGAAGAGTTCCTTCGTTATGAGACCGTCCAGAGATGGGCCAAGGGTCTAAAGGTAGGACCAGGTAAGAAGACTGCACTCTATCATTTTACGAGATATATGCACTTCCTAAATGAAAATGGAATCGAGAAGGACCCAGATAAGCTGATCAACGAATGTCTTGATGGGCATAATAGAACTCTAATAATTCACCTTGACTGGATCAAGCAATTTGTTGAAGGTGACTCTCTAGGAGGAGTTGGCTATGCGGGGCGAAATAGAGTTTATGCGTCAGTCCGCTCATTCTATAACTAATAGAGTATCACTTCCACGGGAGAAACTCAGCTTTAGCGATGCGGAAGCTGTCACCTATAGGACGGAGGGGAATATCATGCTAGACCACGTTAGAAAGGCGGTCTCTCACAAGGGATGCTCGGTTAGAGATAGGGCCATCATCCTATGCATGGCCCAGAGCGGGATGGATGATTCCACTATATCAGAGATCTTCAATGTCGTTGGTTATCCCCAGCTAGTGAAGCACTTTGGTACTGAGGACTATTCATCATGGAGTCTTGAGAGGTGTCCCGTAAGAATGGACCTAGTGAGACCCAAGAATGGGTATAGATATTATTCATTTCTAGATAGAGATGCCATCTCCTCACTCATTGACTGACTCAACGTCAGACGTAGTTTGATGGGTTATGATATCAAGATTCAGGTAAAAGAGAACCCAAATAGGCTTCCCAAGAGCGATCCTGTCTTCATTGTGAGGGGAAAGGGAAATCTCCCCATTCGTCCCTATCTCGTGGGCAAGATCTTCAAGGACGTGGGTATGGCCGCAGGCATAAACGTGAGGCCCCCTGGAAAGCTTGCTCGATATAGGGGAGCTTCAAGGCGTTATCCGTTTCATGGACACGAACTTAGGGACTAGTTGAAGTCGCTTGCAAGAGTGTGCGGAGTAGACGACGCGGTAGGCGAGTTCTTTCTCGGACATAAAATGGACAAATGGGGTTATGACAAGAGTCCCTGGAAGTATTCAGGATACTTCAGAGACGAATATTCCAAGATGTCTTCTTACTTGAATGTTCTAACACAAATCCCAACACCAAAGGCCGCCAATGCGAAGCTTGAGGATTTGAAGAAGGAAGTTGCTAATCTCAAGATCAGGGTCGTGGAGAAGGAAAAGGAGTTGCATGATAGAACTAAACAATTCGATGACATCGTTAAGAGCCATTCTGATCTGGCTAAGAAATTTGAAGGAGTACATGAAGAGTATCATGACGACCACGTCAAACTCATGCGCTTCGAGAATGCCATACCAAGGATACTCTACAAGATAGAAGCTCTTGAGAAGAGCAAGAAGAACTAGGAACCTTACGTATTTTATAGATCATTCTTCCGAGTTATCCAGCTCGCCTCTCTCTCGAGCCCTAATGAAATCGTGTCTTCATTTACCCCATCCGATGATGGAATGCGTCAATCTTCTGATTTGGGCTGGTCGGAGGTTTAACCCAAGACTAAGGGTCCGTGAACGTGATAGCAATCATATCCTTGGTTTGAAAATATCTGCGAGGACCTCCTTGAGAGGTATTATCGAAACAATATCTTCCCTCGCGAATACGAGCGGCGGGTTAATGATTCTGGGGGTCAATGACAACCTGGAAATAGTCGGATTCCGAAGGCAGAAAGAGGATATAGCTCGGATAATTGATGATGGTATTGACCCAAGACCACCTTATCGGATTGAAGAAACAAATTACCAAAATAAACGACTTCTTCTAGTTTATCTTGAAAAAGGGACCCATCCTCCGTATATGAGTACAAGAACAAAGAAGGCCTATGGAAGGCGAAGAGCTAACGACTACAACCTTTCGTCCGCAGAAATTAGGGATCGCGTTATGGCTTCGACCCCTAGAAGATGACCGACCGATAGTTCTGACTATTCAAACTTACAAACATATTAGCGGGGCGGAATCCGAACTCGCGTTATCAAACTAGACGGCTCGATTCAGCATAGTGAATAGCGCTAAACTGCTCGTATGGCAGCGCTATAATATTAGCAAATCTCGGATCCAATTGAGACTTCAGTTCTTCAGGATTATCGCCTCCTGGATCTTGGGAGGAGGCTCCTGCGCTCCCTGCTTCAAATCAACAGTCCCTGACTCAGTTGTGGTCGAGCTTTTCGACTGCTTGCTACCGCTTCCACCTGCCCGTTCCACATTCTTGAGCCTTGTGTCAAACTCACCGAGCCCGTTACGCAGTTGTAATTCCATAGATTTCATACTAGTTGAAATTTGCTTGCTTATGGCTGAAAGGTCTGGATTCCCTTGACCACCTCCTGGGATTTCGCTAATTTCCTTTTTCTCTCTTGGCTCACTTACCTTGCTCTCGTTTCCAATGGTTATTTCAGGCCCGGGATCGATGAAGGTCTGGCCCCTAATCCGAAGAACCGGTTTCCCCTGTGCCCTTACACGGTAGCCTGCCTCACTCTACTCGCACTAATCTTCTCAGTCTTAGGAACAAGTCCCTTTGCTACAGCCTTCTTCCATTCATCCTTGACTGTACTTGCACCAAGATTGGCCTCAGCCATGATATGGACTATAGATCTTTCGCCAGCCATCATCATCCTGAGAGCTTTAGCACTTTCATTCGTTCGTATTGACGAAAGAGTGAAGGTAGAACTCCGTTCACCAATCTGGATATGCTAGACGGCGAAAGGATAGCTCGCAGCGTGTAAAGCGCTCTAAAAACTTGCGCTATTGAACTAACTAGGGTGAATCCACCCCTCGCTACCATCGCAAACACGAGTGAGGAAACGATGAGTGCCGTAGCAAGCATAGCCGATACCACCAGGGTAGCGGTTCCGAACATTGCGAACGACGGTGAGAGAGCATAGACCCCTAAGGATGTAATTCCAAATCCTGCAGCCGACA
>JAPUKB010000039.1 GCA_027295865.1 Nitrososphaerota archaeon | reverse complement strand
GTCTAGAGGAATCTATTCCTATAGTAGGCCGTGTCCTCCTCCAAGCTCTTGTTCGCCTCTCTACCAGGAAAGATCACGATCTTCTCATTCGGAATAAGCTTCTCGATCGAATACCTTGCATCGATATCTCTGCCAGCAGGTATCCTGATGTAGCTATTCCCGATCATCTGCTGCCCCTCTCTGGAGAGGATAAAGTCGATGAAGAGTTTTGCGGAGCTTTGATGTCTTGAGGAAGAGAGGATTGAGATTGCAGTTGCGGAGGTTAAGAGTGGTATCCCATCTATGGAAAACCGCTCGATTGACCTCTTCTTATCCCTTGCCTTCAGATACTCGTGGAGCAAGACGGTGAGTCCTATTCTACTCTCCCCGGATGAGATGCTCTCGACGATATGCCTGAAGAGGGGGAACCGCCTAGATCTTAGCGACGCCAGGCCATCCACAAATCTGGTCCATCTCTCCTCCCCAAATACCACTTTGAGGGAGGAAAGCCAACCCGCTCCAAAGGTTCCCAGAGTCACGTCATGTAAAGCTATACTCTCGCTCCATACTCCATCCACGAGCTCCTCGATGGTTTCTGGAAGATACCGCTTATTGACGATCTTCGAGTTGTAGGCCAGTATGGTGGGCAGGAGTAGTACGGAGGTCCAATACCCTTCTTGCTCCCTGTATTCCTGGGGTATATTCTTCCTCTCTGGCGAGAGGTACGGTTTGAACATCCCTAGATGATGCATCTGGAGATGGGGTGAGATTGCAGATAGGACGAGATCGGCGCTCTCTCCTCCAGCACCTAACTCACCTTGAATCCTCTTAGTCATAGGCGGAGGTGAGCCGTACACGTACTCCCTCTGATACGAGAGCTTCAGGAATGGATACTTTTGGTTGAATACCCTTAACCATGGCTCCATTTCGTCGGTCTCGACTGTCCCATAAATGGTAAGTCTGGCCTCCTTCTTTGCTTCTCCTACTATTTCATCAGAACTGATCAAGTTGAATCCTCCTCAATCCCCAACCCTCGGGGAGATGATAATATAAGATGAGTATGAAGGAATAATTGACGGTTCGGCTCCCGAACATGGGAAGGAGAGTAACCTAACTCGATTCATCCACCTCCTATTCTTCTCCGATTCGGTCATTCATTCCGATGACTAACCCATACTATGACGTCTATTGAAGTAGTCAGACAGACTCCAGGGTGACAGGATGTTTGTTTGGTCGGAGAATTGAGAAAGAGCGTGCAAAGTAGTAGCCGAAAGATGAGGCCAGAGCAGCTGATCCCCCAACTAAAATTGTTCTTAGGACTGTTTCGACTCCGAACGGTGCACCCATAATCCAAAGAATTGATGATAATGTGACACCGGCTACAAAGCCCACAATGGCTGGGTGCAATTTGCCGTTGAGTAAGACTATCAGTAAGCCAGAGATCATGATGGGGGTGAAGATGAATAATTCCCTTTCTAGGAATGCGATCTCTGAGAAAGCTATGAGTGGCATTAAAATCCAGAATAGAGGGTATCTAAAAAAATTTCTAGTAAACGTAAAACAGGATATTAGAGTGAACGTGAAGATGACTGTTCCAAGATCTCCAAGGATGTTTGTATGGAACGGTCTTAGAGCTTCGGCAGCATGAGCAAACATCATCATACCTCCTAGTAGCATGATATACAGATAGTTCACCAACTTTGCGTTTTCCCCAAGTCTCATAGAAATGAAGAAAATAATACTGATTCCTGTTGTGATGCCTCCTAGAAATAATACGAAATGGGGTAGTGTAATCGGTAACTCTAATGTTCCGGGAGGAAGGATATTCCGGTGCCACCACTCGTCAAATGGAGCTGAGAAGAGGATTATCCCCAACCCAGCAAGGGAAATGGTTTTGACATTCGTGACATCGAGTAGAACAGACCTTTCTTCTCGAAATAATCTGAACCGAATATTAGTTACGGTTCCAAAAGGAAATCGTACTAACAGATACAGGAGCGCGAGGCCTATGGCCAGGTAGGACGAGTATATGAAAATGTGTGGGGGAATCCAAAAACTGTCTCTTCCGACTGTTTGATGCCAGACTGAATCGACGTTTCCTGCCACTACCATAGCGAAGCTGGCGACGATAGCGATCTTGATAGCAAGATCTATTTTTTTAGCCTTGGCTATTATCACAGCGTTCATGGCAGGATATCGATCACGTGGTTTTAGGAGAGGGGGATAAAGGTGCCTCTCATATTTTCGAAAGCACTATGAGAATTCTCGCTTTTTAATAAAATTACCTTGGTAAAATCAAGCTTGTTTAACTGAAAAAGAAAGAATATATTTCAAGTAAGGTTGGCGATGCTATTATGTCCGAAGACAACAAGGCACTTGTTCGGAAGATTTACGACAGGATCTGGAATAAGGGCGACATTTCAGCAGTAGACGAGCTATTCGACGCGGAGTATAATGACCACATAATAGAGGGTTCCCCTGGAACCTCACCAGGCCCAGAGGGCTTTAAGGCAGTCATTAATCAAATACGAACAGCTTTTCCTGACATGACTATTAAGATAGAGGACATGATTGCCGAGGGCGATAAGGTGGTAAGTTACTGGACGAATACTGGCACGAACACTAGTGAGTTAAATGGTATGCCAGCTACGGGGAAGAAAGTAGAGATGGAAGGAATTGATATTTACAGGATTGCCAATGGCAAGGTCGTTGAAGTCTGGGGTGTACATGATGTCACTGAGCTCTTATGGGCATACATGACGTCAGTAATGGAACGGCTCGGGGTAGTTCAACCGCCTGGACAAGCCACTTGATCCTGTGTGGGTTAAGTGATTTCACAGAAATCAAGTTTCCTCCTCTGGAGGTAAATGAGCTTACAGCTGAGGTGAGGAAGATTCGGTCATTGTGTTCAGATGTTGTGGTCCTCAGGTCTGATTAACCCAGCTCAAACGTCCTTCCGTTCTGGCAGATTCGAGTTCTGCAGGATCTATCTTAATTAGCTTGATCGCTCTTGCGTCGCTCCGGAGGTTGGGTGGCACTAGCAAGAGTGCCTGTTGCCGGTTCTCCGATTCGATCATTGCATAAGCAATATGGACACCGTCCTCGCATCCCCACTCGAAATTAAGCAGAAAGCCAGCCGCAAACATAGTCTGGGCTGCCTGGAGGCATTGCTTCTCACTATGTGGAGATTCAATCAAGTACCTGTCCATTTCAAACTCCGCAAACAGGTTCAGTACGCTAATTCTTAAATCTTATTCGAACGCGGCGTACTACTGGAAATTAGGAAACCATCAGAGAACGCGTTCTCTTACCGCGCTGGAAAGGGAAGATGGGGGACAAGGAACCCACCGGAAAGGAGTACCGTGGAGCAGGTGCCTTCCGCTTAGACTTCCAGGATGGAAAGATTAGGTCCATAATGTCATACTGGGACACCGCCTCAATGATGATGCAACTCGGCCTAATTCCATCTCCCAAGTAACTGCACTTTGAAGCTGACATGTTAGACGTGATAATAATAATCGGCAACTAACAGATCAATATACGATAATGTACCGGCCGTTAGGTTGGTAACTGATCATTTAGCAGTACTTGTGGGGATACTTGGCAGAGCAAGTCACTTCTGCCCGTAGATAACAACGTGGAGAGGCGTAAGTTCAAAATTCTCTATGTTACGAAAGTCATGCTTGCTCAGTACATCGACGTAAGCTTGCGTTGGCAATAGCTGGTCATCTATGAGGGCCTCGAAGAACTGGATCCCAGACATGACTCGAGCCGGAACCGTACGGCATCCTTCCGTCGAGGCAGGGAATGGGATGTCAGATATGACAAAGTAGCCACCAGGCTTGAGGGCACTACGAACGTTGCTGGTTACTTTCTCGAGATCGCGGCATTCATGCATAGAAATATTGATTATGGCCACATCAAACTCATCACTAGCACTAAATTCCTCGAGTGTACTTTGCACAAGGCTTACCCTCGTGTCGAGTCCTCCTTGTCGGATGGCCTCTTTTGCGATCTCCAGGGACGAAGCATCTCCGTCCACACCAGTAATAGTAGACTGAGGATATGTTTGGGCCAACCTAACCAGCCCGATTCCAGCACCACAGGCAAGTTCCAGGATTCGGCCCCCTTTGGCCAGACGATCGGGCAGTAGGGGAACCTTAGAAAGGCCTCCGGGAATGAGACGGGTATAGAAGGGTCGGCCCGTGTTGCTCACCATCTGGATGAAGGAAGTGCTACACTGATCCCACCAGGTCCGTTCCCCTGAGTGTAGTTTCTCAGCAAACTGGTCGAATATTTCTGGTTCCATCATGATGCTGGATATGCCACCAATATACCCGGGAAATCCTTGGTCCAGAAGTAGCTTGTCTACAAAGGGTGCTAATCTGTAGGTTTGATTTTCTCCGAGCTCCAAAAGTTCAGACGCATAGGCGGAACGGCACCAGACGTGGGCGTAGAATGGATCCAATCCCTTTTTCGTGGCGAGGGCTTCGGTTGTGATCCCTTCTGGCCGCCTCGCAATTTCATCAAGAAGTCCAAAGCGAAGGCCTATGTCAATAGTCCTCAGACCCACGTAGCCGGCTACCTGGGAAAGTAGCTTACCTGCTTGCTGTTGTATTCCTTGCTGCATCTCTTCTGTTTTTTTACCTGGCTCAGTCATCAGAATTCTGATGATTGAGAAAGATGGAATATTATATGGATTTATTCATCCGAGGATTACGTTCTGTGTCCATAGGTCTACTTGAAATTAGTGGTCAACTTCCGCACATGATTTCTAGAGAATCAGTGATCAGGAGCTGCAAGAAACGAGTTAAGAGTCACGACCTAACCTCAGTTTAGGCTACTACCTCGGCATTGAAAATGTAGCGGTAGAACTTCCACATACCGCCGATCTTCTTCACCACGAAGATCTCGCGGTTGCCTTCACTACCTTTTGGATCCTGGCCCTTTGGTGTGATGGTTCCACGAGACGCAGTGCGAACGAAGCCAATGTCGCCGCTCAGC
>JAPUKB010000038.1 GCA_027295865.1 Nitrososphaerota archaeon | reverse complement strand
CGAGAATTGCCCATGAAATCAACATAGTCGGTGGTACCTGCAGCTGTGTCAAAAGGATAGGGGAGCTCTGCAGAGATAGAGTCCGTCTTTATTCGCCGCTTTATAGCCCTCAAGTCTTCATCAAGAGTGTTGAGGGTTTCTGCACCTCCTCCAACATCAAGTTGGTAACTCTTCTTCACGGAAATTCCACGATTTAGAATAAAGTTTAGGATGCCCTTGTGGAAGGCGGTTCCTCCAAACTGGCTCATTAGATCATCACCAGCAACTACAGTCTTACTGTCGGCAAACCTTCTCGGGAACTCTGTATCGGTAGCAATGGGGGTCGGAGTGGCGTTAATAAATGAACTCCCCGCATTCAGAGCTGCCTCGGCGTATCGTCGGGACGAGTTGTCCATGCCAGACGAAATTAGATTGACGACAAGGTCGGGACTCTTCGCTGCTAGCGAGTCTCTGATTAATTCTCCGCCAGCCTTGATCGGGCTAATCAACCTCTCGAGGGAGGGATTCATGTGGCTTTCTGGAATTCCGGGCTCGACCTCAATCCCAGCATGTTTGACATTAACATATTTTCCAACGGAGTTTGGAACCAGGGATATGGCTTCTGACACATCTTTACCTAACTTTCTGGAATCAATATCGTAAGCTCCAACCAGCTCTATGTCACTAACCCCAAAATCTCCGACCCTCTTGTGCCACAATCCTGGCCGGGAATCGTCTTCTCCGTAGTATGAAAGGCCCTGAATTAGGGCTGAGGCTGAGTTGCCGATTCCTATTATGACGGTTCTGATCTTCCTGTCGGCCACGACAAGCCGACACTTGCTTCAGAATTTATACTTTGGCTGATTAGTGGAGCCTGGCCAGGAGCCCGACGGATCCAGTGATTATTAGAAGGGCTGAAATCGCGTAGAAGACAGGTGTTATTTGAGGTACTAACGGTGCGCTGGAAGTGAAGAATCCTAAGACTACACCAAAGAGAAGGAACACTAAGCTTAGTAGGCGGATTACCAGATTGAGTCTCGTTTCAATTGATATCCCCGCCGCCATGGCTACTTACGCTAGTTATTACCCGTATTAGTATTTCTGTTTCTTAGAGCGTACCGGAGGAGTGCGGGGAGTGGGATTCGAACCCACGAACCCCTGAGGGACGGGATGTCCTATCCACAATCCCCACGGATGACCCATAAGGGTGATCTTAAGTCCCGCGCCTTTGACCAGGCTCGGCTATCCCCGCCTGATAATTCAGGGAGATCGTTTGGACTATATTTGTTGCCCCTAGCGATTTCGGAGATTAACTTATCTGGAACTAGCCTCGCCCTCTTAGCCAGGAGACCAAGGGTTAGAAGTATGGCACCAAGAATCGCCGTAGTAGGAATCCTGATCTCCGCGGTCTTGGGCGGACTATTGGTTAGTTTCCTCTTTAACTCACCAACTCCGGAATTGAGGCCAACCGAAGATGTTCTCACAGGAGGAGAATGCTCTTTTCGAAATGCAGCATCCAATCAGTTCATTACAGAATTCGTAATCCCAACTCCATGCTCTGCTCCGATCGGTATCACCGTTGACGAAATGGGGATAATCTGGTTCTCGGAAACAAATTCAAGCAAGATCGGGAATTTCAATCCCAAGACTGGGACCTTTCGGGAGTTTCTAGTCCCACGGGGAGATGATGGCAAAGGTGCTGAATCTTGGAGTCTCGCTTTTGATCAGGATGGAATCTTGTGGTTCACTGATCATGAGAACAACGCAGTTTGGAGTTTTGACGTGAACCGGGAGCGTTTCGAGAGGTATGACATTCCCACCCCAGGAAGCTTCCCGGTACAACTCGTGATTGACAACCGCGGGAACTTGTGGATTTCCGAAATATATGGAAACAAGATCGCCAAACTAGATCCATCAATAGCAAGGGCAAACTCCACCAGCGGGTTCGAAGAGTTCGAGCCGCCAGGGAGATTAGACCTCCTCGGGGGGATATGGGTCGCTCCTGACGGTCGAATCTGGATAGCAATGCTCACATATCCGATTGTTGGGCGGATTGCCGTATACGATCCTGTTACTGAGGAATTTGAGGTATTTGATTTACCCGATGGGATTTCGTCGCCGGTAGGCATTGCGGCTGATTCGGAAGGCAGGGTATGGATTAGCGATCACGGGACTAGTCAATTTGTCCTATTCAATACAAACGATGGTTCGTTCACGAGATTCTCTACCTCCAGGGGACAGACGGTTTTTCCGGTAAGTCTTCCTTACTGGAACTTGATTGATAAAGATGGGAATATGTGGTTCAACGTCCACCAGGCAAATACGATTGCAAAATTCGATGTGAACAAGTGGCAATTGGTGGAGTATGAGATACCTACGAGGAATGAGGATTGGGGAGGTATCGCTAACGTGCTCCAATTTACAATTGATCAGAACGGTAATATTTGGTTCACCGAATGGACGGAGAGTAAAATTGGGTTCCTTGATGCATCTGCTAAACTTCCAATTTCGATTGACGCTCCGATAACAGAAGCTATCATAAGACCCGGCTCAAGTATAGAACTTGATTTCACCCTTACCTCAGAAGAACCGGTTATTGTTACCTTTGAAACATCAGGAACTTTCTCGCTGAACGGAGAACTACGTAATGTGACTGCCGTATTCAGTAATCCTTCGCCTTTTGAATTTGAAGGTCAATCAACGGTTAAACTAACGCTGGATGCTGATACGACCCTTCTGCCAGGGGAGTACACCTTGATGGTGAGCTTTCGGAGCGGACCAGTCACTATATCCATTCCAATTCAATTAACAGTCATCTAGACCCATAGATGTCGTATGGTGACTTGCGGAAAAGGTGACATGCTTGGGCCGCTAATTCAAGAACCCCTTTACGGTTTACCCAATGCTAGATGTTCCGAGGGAGTGGACCGCTAAAATGCAGAAAGTGATTGAGGTTGATGCTACTTCTCGGTCATCTTGGAGTGCGGGCTTTACGGGTTCAACTTCGTAAGTTCTGTGCTTACCCACCATAGCCTCTGACTAATTGACTCGTCATAGGATTCCTTGGCCGATTTCGTCTCTTTCTTCTTTACGAAATACTTTCCGCTGATACTACCTACCTCAGGAGATGATGCCAAGTAGATGGATGTTTGGGCCCCCTTCTCTGGACTCGACATTAACGGTTTCAATATTTTCCAACCGAGACGCATGATGAAAGGCGAAGAATCATGGCTAGGGGGTCTCGTTGCAACGAGTCCCGGATGTAGGGCATTCACAGTGACTCCGGTTCCTTTCAGTTTCCTCGCCAATTCGTAGGTAAACAAAATGAGAGCCAATTTCGAATCGCCGTATGCCCCCATTATTGATCTCTCCTTACGCGGAAGATCATCGAAATTAATTCTTCCAGTTTTATGGCCAGACGAACTAACATTTACTACTCTCGAGGGAGCACTCACCTTGAGAACATCCAACAGCAGATTCGTCAGTAAGAATGGGGCAAGATAGTTCACCGCAAATAGCTTATCAATCCCATCCACGCTAAGAGGTTGGTGCCCGAGAAGGCCAGCATTATTAATTAGAACATGCAAGTTTTGATACTTAGCCTTAAAATCTTCTGATAATTTGCGAATCGATTCTTGGGATGATAAGTCGGCGACTATGAAATCAATGGACTCGTTTGTTGTCATCTTCTTGACGTCATCTGCTGCGGCCCGTAAACCTGCCTCATTCCTGGAGACCATAACTATAGTTGCATCCATCTTGGCTAATCCTAAGGCAGTCGCCTTTCCTATGCCTGAAGTAGTCCCTGTGATCATGCAGACTCGTCCAGACATTTCTCCGGAACCTTTTTGCATGCCTAAGTAATTCTCATGAACAACTTAAAAGAAGATGGTTCCGCCGAGATTATTCAACACTAGCAGCGACCTATATTGGAAGGCGGACGCGCGAGCGCTAAGGCCTAGAGACTAAAGCAGGAAGGTTCTGCAATATGGCTAGCCTAGACCCCCAGTTATTAGCTTACTTGCTGAGGAGACCACTCAATACCGACGACAAGTTCATCCCCAACTACCCAGCCGTCGTGACCTGGTGAAATCGAGTAGGCGTCACCCGGGCCGTATTCTATTTCACTGCCATCGTCCATTCGGACCTTCATTCTCCCGGAGATGAATACTCCAGTATGTTTGAGCTGACAGGTTTCGGTCTTCACCAGTGGCTTTACATCCGTTGACCATTTCCATCCCGGTTGGGCCGTGAACCTTTGGACAGTGAAGCCACCTAAGTTTACGATTTCTGCCTTGGCCCTGCCGGCGGGTCGGGTTTCATCTGGGGAGCTCAAGCTTTTCCTCTCAATCTTGGCTGACATCGATCCTGGTTGGATTTCCTTACACTAATTAAATGTGAATGCTAGTGCATCTCGTTCATCCTCTCTCACTTTTATTATCCCGATAGATTCACTCTGTAGAAGCTAAAACGCCTAAAATCTCACTCTATGAGTCTCTCGAAGGCTTTGACTGGCTAATAGCAGAGAGCTCAGCTCTCTTACCTCAAATTTTATTATTAGTTATGTTACCATCCCATGAGTAGCTATTAGGTGCCGGCGCCATAGACTATCTTCGTCGGATGAGGCAGATGCACTTATTGGTCACTTAGTAGCACTCTTAGTGCTAGCTAAATCTTTTTTAACGCCTTCTGTCAAGGCTGATTCCATGTGCGACTGCATTCATGATGAGGAGTTCATAACCGAGCTACTCCGAGAGAGAGAAAAGAGGCCCATCAAACTGGAGCCTCTAGAAGAGGAGCCCGTCGCCATAGAGATAACGGCCTAACTAAACTAGAGCAAGTAGTAGACGGAGAACCTCATCCATCCCATTCATCCCGTAGGCAGCTCTACAACGAACTCGTGATGAGAGAAAGAACTAGCTACTGGAAAAAGGACATTGCTTAGTGCTTTTTGTTGACAACGTAGTATCCTCTCAATCCTGCGGCCTCGCTAATTATCCCCTAAAATAAAATACACTAAGGCAAGGCTTGGAAAAGGCAGATGATCCACAAGCGATCGCGGAGATCATGTCCCATGCCCAAGCTTTGTCTGCCAGAGGATTAATAGGAACTGTCTTTCGCTCAATAATAGATTTGTCGAGCATGAACAGGAGAATGAGACTTCTACGTTTGAAATTACGGATATCAAGGAGGAAATTAATGGGCATTGCTTATTGATAGTAAATCTACGGAAATAATGATTAGGGAAAAGTGAGTGCATTGTCTGGCCGATTCGGAATCATTGTTCATGGAGGTGCTGGTGTGTCGAAATCGCTTGGCGATGGCATTCTTTCCTCCAGGAGGGAGCACATGATTAAGGCTGTTGAAGAAGGAATGGGTATACTTAGACGCAGAGGCAACGGAGCCCTAGATGCAGCAGAATCTGCTGTAACTTTGATGGAGAGTAGCGGGGCATTCAACGCAGGGAAAGGATCATGCCTTACAATAACGAAAGAAACAGAAATGGATGCAGGGATAATGGATGGGAGTAACCTTCAGTGTGGTGCGGTCGGCGCGATCCGAGATGTAACTAATCCGATAAAGGTAGCGAGGAAAGTATTGGAGCTTACGCCGCATGCTCTCCTTGCTGGTGGTCCAGCTGCAAGCTTCGCGGATTCGAATGGTATTCCATTAGAGAAGATAGGCGCCACAAAAATCAAGCTTAAGATGTTCGATGAGTTAACCAAATCAAAATCTCATCTCCGTTATCAGGAGTTCGGAACGGTCGGTGCTGTCGTAATTGACAAGGATGGCAACCTGGCCTCCGCCGTGTCTACGGGAGGGACTTGGTTGAAGATGGAGGGAAGAATTGGCGATTCCGCGATTGTGGGTGCTGGTTTTTACGCGGATAATAGAGCAGGCGCGTCAGTTGCAACAGGGAACGGTGAAGCGATCATGAAGCTTTGCCTATCAAAATATGTCTGTGATTTGATGCCTAATGGAATGAACGTGAAAGTAGCATGTAATGAGGCTGTCAGGAAATTGACAAATGTATCGCAGGGATGGGGGGGCGTCATAGCAATAGACCCGCAGGGCCAGGTAGGGATTGCTAATAACACTGAAGGGATGCCTCGCGCTTATCTCTTCAATGACATGGACTCTCCGCAAGTAGCAATATTTGAAAAAGAGAACCAGGGTTAGGTAGGCCTCCTTATTCTTCTAATTTAATCAGACGAGCAATTTCGATTCATCCTGGGATCACTTGTGAATGCGGATGTCATAGACCCATCTTAGATAAGGTGTGGCTAGGATGACAAGTAGGTCTCCATAGTCTAGAATGCAAATCCCTCCAGTCTGCGTTAGGAATGTCGGCCAGAGACAGACATAGGGATTGTCTGCATCTTTTGATTATCTTTTCAAGCTTCGCATTCTGAGGAGCTGAGCTTGCGATGAGAAAAAATTCTAAGATTAACGACATAGACCTGCATAAGAAAGAGAAATTCCTAGCGAAGCAGGACATACTTGGCCCTGCAATCCTATTTGCCAATTCAGACATCAGAAAGATGTTGAGACTTGCTAGGGCAAGAAGGGATGACGTATTATATGATTTAGGGTGCGGACTGGGACAGAATCTAATTGTCGCGGCTACCGAATTTCCCTTTAGAGTTCAACGTTGTATAGGAATAGAGACTGACCCCATAAGGTTGAGGGAATGTAGGGAGAGAATTGAAGACCTATCCTTATCTGACAGGATAGAGATCTTTAATTTTCCGATTGCTGATGTGATTAGTGGACAGAAAGGGAACATTAGTCAAGCTACCATTGTCTTCTTTGGGCTGGAGATTAAGCCAAAGGAGCTAGCTGACCTAAGGAAGAACCTTCAGCCCAAATGTAAGTTAGTCTACTATTTCGACAATGGTTTGATCCCTGAAGTTAAGCCAACCAGGGTTGATTTCCCATTCTATCTTTCTATTTCCCCCTTTATAGAAGAACCTACTTCAAGGTTGGATTGGTTACTTTCTGTGGTTCAAAAGAGAACCTCAAGCTTGCATCGAGGGGAACCTGACGAACAAGAGCTGTGGGATGAGTTAGCCCATGACCTAAACATACGAATAGGCTATGCTGGTGACGATCTGCGGACAATCAAGACATATCGGAAACGCCTAGATTCCTATTTCTCAGATAGAAAGAGGTAGGCACCCATTAGGGCATTGGACTCTAAGATTCAAAGCCCGACCGAGGCTTGTATCTAAGTAACCCGCAATAGAAGATTGGAAATCTGGTTTATTCATAGTAGGAGGATCCTCGACGAGGAGGCGTAAATTGAGAGAACTAGGGCGGTAGATCTTACGATGCGTAAGTTGACCGCCATCATTCTAGCCTATCAGGAGTGTTGGAGACTAAGAAATCATCACCGCAAGCAACCCCTCCTTCCCTTTTCCACTGATCCCAAATAGAAGGACCCTTTTCTCACGCATCGACATCTTCT
>JAPUKB010000037.1 GCA_027295865.1 Nitrososphaerota archaeon | reverse complement strand
TTGAGAGCTGGGAAGTTCCCCTTTGCCTCCAGATCTCTTATTTTGAACTGAGACCCAAAAGTCTTCGATATCACTTCATGATTACTTTCTATGATTCTGGCCCCAACCTTGACAGTCCTGTCTAACGCTATAGCCAGAGCTAGAGCTCCATGAACGACAAAATGTTCACCAGTAATTATGACTTTTCCTGGAGCTTCTCCGAATGCCGTGGAACCTTGAGTCATGATACCAAGCTGCTATGTAAATGAAATTGAAGCATAGCCTACAACAGAATCTTTTTTTTCGCCGGTCTCACCGCTAGTTGCATATTTCAATAGCTTTCCTCCCTTCGCTCCCATGATCTTGCACGCGGTCATAATTGCTGCGATCGGGCCGTAACCACAGGCGGAGATCATTTCATCGCGTAAGACGCGATAGTATTGATCTACTTCAAGATTTTCAATGTATTTGATCAGCCTGTTATCCTTGAGGCTCGCAGCATGATGTGGTTCATAATGCGTAAGATCAGAAGAGGCGACGATGATGTTCTTTCCTTTTATTCTCACTATCGCTTCGCCCAGCTCGACCGCAGTCTCCTTGTCCTGTCGTAGCATACTTATTGGTAGAAGCTTAACGTCGTTGCCGTACAGATATTGCAGAAAGGGCAGTTGAACCTCGATTGAATGTTCTTCACGGTGAGAAAGATCATTCTGATTAATGAATGACAAGGCGGATAACTCGGCGGCGGCCTCAATGTCAATTTCGACGTTTCCTAATGGTGTCATCCACCACGCAGACGATGGTATAGAGACATCATCTCCCAATCCACGATGATTGGGACCTATAATGATTATTCGATCGAATCCTCTGGCTGATGAAATAGCGTGGTAGGAATGCGCAGCGATTGGACCCGAGTATAGGAATCCTGCGTGTGGTGTTATGATTCCATATGGAGCATCTCCATCAAATGGTGGTTTCTCTCCTGGCCCGAGGGGGTGAAGGAACGAATTTTCAATAACTTTTAGAAGATCTTCCCTTGAGCTCGGGTAGAACTGGCCTGCCACAACGGGCATTCTAGGGGGAGCGCTCACTTCTCAAAGATGCCTTCCCAGTAAGTCCTATTGGGTCTCTTCAACTAGTTTGGTCTCGAAATCGTCTATCGAGTACTTTAGAGGTTGATCCAAGGTCAGGAGGCCTGAGTGAACTAGTATGGATCTCGCCAGCAGCCACATTACTGCCGCAAGGGCTTTCCTCCCCCTGTTATTTGCAGGTATGACGAAGTCAACGTTTTCACACAAGTTGTCAGTGTCGCACACAGCGACTACCGGGACACCAATCTTTGACGCCTCATCAACGGCCTGAGCATCCATTGTAGGATCTGTAACGATAACCACATCAGGGTCGATATGTTTAGGATAGAGCGGGTTAGTGAAAGTCCCGGGCATGAACCTTTCGGTGAGCGCAATCGCACCCGTAAGCTCGGCAAACTTCTTGACTGGAGTCATTCCATACTCCCTTGAAGAATAAACGACAACGTGGGACAGATCGACCCGTGCTATGAATCTGCCAGCCGTCTCAATCCGTGAAAGTGTCTTTTCGACATCGATGATGTGTAGGCCATCACCCCTGGTACGACTGATAAATTGGGCCATAGACTTGGTCTTGACCAGTGTCCCGACCCGAATCCCAGTAGAGAGAAGTGACTTTTCTGAAATCTGAGAAGCAATAAGGCGCTCTGCTGAACCCTCATCTTCTACCTCATCATCGATAATCCTTCTCGACACCTTGCTTTTATTCACCGATCTTTAGCTAGAGGCATTGACTTTCCACGGCTTATAAAGCTGAATTCATCGATTCGGAGGAGTTCGTTCAACTTCGCGATCCGTTCCCCTCCGACGACACCACTTTTGATCATCGTTGCTCCAGTTCCTATTGCGATATGAGCTAGATTGGCGTCTATTGTATCTCCGGATCTATGCGATGCTATGATCTGATATCTATGTTTCCTAGCCAACTCGGAAAACTCCAGGGCATCGCCGAGGGCACCAGCTTGATTGACCTTTAGTATCGCTCCATTCCCCGCGCCGATCTTGACAGCACGCTCAAGTATTTTCGTATTAGTGACGAAGAGATCGTCGCCCACTATAAGGCATCCATTTACCCGAGTGGTTAATTCGTGCGTGTCGTCAAATGCCTCTTCGTGAAGAGGGTCCTCAACATAATAGATCTCGTACTCATCTATCAAGTCCAAAACGAATTGAATTTGTTCTTCCGTTGATCTCCTCTTTCCTCCCTCTCTCGAATAGGTGTAGGTCTTCTCTCTTGGATTCCACAAAGACGTTGACGCCATATCCAAACCTATGCGAATCTCGAATCCTACCTCATCAGTCACGGCGCTTATTGCTTCAGAGAGTGCCTCAAGAGCTCCTTCAGTTGAGGTATTGGGTGCCCAAGCCCCTTCATCTCCTTTCCCACCCGAGAATCTCGGATCCTTCTCTTGAAGGATCTCTCTTACTCGCTTATGGACTTGAATATTTGCCCTAATTCCCTCTGCAATAGATTTCGTTCCTCTCGGATATGAAAGAAACTCCTGTATGTCAGGAGAACCCTCTCCTGCATGCTTTCCTCCGCCGATAACGTTCCCGAGCGGTAGGGGCATTCTGGGTTCTTCACCATTCAGGAGTAGCTGATAAAGAGGAATGCCTAGGGCGTTTGATGCAGCCTCGGCTGAGGCGATTGAGAATGAGTAAGCTGCGGACCCCCCTATTTCAGAATAATTAGCAGTCCCGTCGATCTCCCTTAAAGCATGCATTAGCGAATGGGGATCCGAAGCATCCAGTCCGACGAGTTTGTCCTTATAGCTATTAATCTTCGTTAAGGTTCTTGAAGCATTCCCACCAAAGAAGCTGACCGCCTCATACTTGCCGACACTAGCTCCCGAGGGAGATGACGCTCTTCCATGAGCACCTTCTACAGAGGTTTCTACCTCGATACTCTCCTCCCCTCTGCTATTGTACACCACTCTTGCCTTGAAGTCTAGGATTGGTATCGCTAACTCGACCACCTCATCTCTTTTTTTGGGATCGCGATACTCGAGACGACCATCCACTATCTGTGCTGAAGCAATAAATGACGCAGATCCTACTCGTTGGAGAATTCTGCTCTTCTTTCTGCTAAACTTTCATAATAAGGAAGGACTTGGTCGAGAACATCTGCGCTTGAAAGGAGCATTCTTCTGCAACAATACCTTGTCACATCGAGACTTGTTAGAACTTTTCCAGGATCTTCCCCCTCACGGACCCTACTATCAAACTCCTCCTGCTTATCAGCTATCAATCCACCGCAGGTAAAGCATCTAATGGGAATCTGCATTCGTATGTTTCCTCCCTTAATGATTGATAAAAGGGTTTACTATGATTTTCTCAAATCCCAACTTGAAACTTACCTGTAGGATTTCTGTTTCTTCCTTCTGGCCCTTGGACCGCCAAATTTCTTTGCCTCTTTTCTCCGCGGATCTCCTGAAAGTAGGTGCTTGTCGAACTCAACGATCCGCTGCCTCAGCTCCTTGGTCTTGAACCATTTGTCAAACGCTCTTGAGATAGCTATTGCAGACGCTTCTGCTTGACCCATGTATCCTCCGCCCGATACCCTCACATCCAGATCCACTTTGTCCCTGTAATCCCCGGTAAGCTCTATTGCAGTAAGTATTCGCTCTCTTGCCATGTACGGTGTCACTAGCTCAACTGGAATCTTGTTTATCAGGACTCTCCCTGAACCTTCCGAGATTGCGGCGGTCGCTCGAGCAGATTTTCTGGATCCAGAGTACAATCTTGTCTTTTTTGTAGTCAAGTAGTATTGGCTCTCCATCCCATGGACGACGCAACTTCCCCCATTGTCAGGTAGTAGGACATCGCCTTCCGGGCCTTGGCGTCATCGAAGACCGTCATTTTCATTTTGTCAAACTCTCTAGGTACCGAGATATAGACCCTTAGCCGTCGTCTTGCTTCAATTCCTTTGCTCTTTTGCCTCGGAAGCATTCCTCTTATCATCCTCGCAAGTAACCCATCAGGTCTTCGTGGGTGGAAAGGTCCGTGCTTAGGGTGGGTGATACTGGCAATCTGTAACCAATCCTGGTACTCTTGAAGTATCGATTTCCTTGAACCCGACATAAGCGCCTTCTCTGCATTCACTATAACGACTTTGTTCCCCTCTAGCAATAGTTTCGACACCTTCGAGCATAACCTGCCTGCGATATGCCCGTCGGCGTCTGCGACGATGACTTCGCTAGATATCACACTAGACTTAACATCGGTCTTTCCTCCGCTCTTCGCCTCTGTCTTAACCGACAAGTAGTCTTACTCCCTTCCCTTCAGGGTAAGCTTCGATGAGACCATCTATTGTCAAGACGCGCCCACCCGCCCGGATAATCTTCCGTCTAGCTGGCCCTGAGAACGACTTAGCTCCTATGGTTATCGAGTGGTCTATTAGACCGCCTGCTAGCACTTTACCCGGTACGATGATCACTTGACCCTTCGATGTAAACTTCGAGAGCCGTCCTAGATTCATCTCTTCATGACGCGATAACATCTCTAGAACGGTCCTCCATATCTTGGCCTTACTCTTTCTAACAGCCTGTTTAATCTTGATCTTCTCAGGATCCTGATCCAAGCAACTCACCTACTTGAACTCTTCAGCTTTGTCCGTGACCTCGCCTAACTTCTGATGGAGGATGTTTGTTGCCTCGGATAGAATCTTGAAAGGGGGTAGTGACCCTACGGACTCAAGCTTCAAGAAAAACTCATCCTCTTTGTCGGTCTCCGTCAGGACTGAAACTGACACCGGCTGCCATTTCGCATGTTCTTTTCCTCTCCCAAGCTTTGCGTACGCTTCGAGCTTTATCTTCTGGCCTGACGCCAGTTTTACGATTGGTATCCTAGGACTTACGGGAACAACCTCAGTGTCTTCAGAAACAAGATCGCCCGAGTAGATAGTCTTGACACGGTCTTTGGAGGAGGCGTCGAGAACCAAAAGCACTCTACAATTCGAACATCCTAATGGATTTTTGCAGTCACACTTCTCGGGCAGTCTGTACCT
>JAPUKB010000036.1 GCA_027295865.1 Nitrososphaerota archaeon | reverse complement strand
ATGGTGCGGGATCCGGGATTCGAACCCGAGACCTTCAGCTTGGGGGGCTGACATCCTACCAGGCTAGACCAATCCCGCATCGCCCCCGAAGATTGATTCACTTCAGAGGCAGCAGGGTAGGTGACTCTCGCTATTTGAACCTAAGGCTTCTCGGTCAGCCTAAATTAATTCCTGAGAAAGTCTGGTAGGAATTCAGTTAGAATCAGAACCATCATAATAGTGCCTAGAACGATGGCGACCACTCCACCTCCAAGAATCGGCAGGGAAAGAGGTGATGGAGGCGTCTGAAATCCTATTACGATTCCGGTGAAAGTACCTATGGCTCCTAGCACAACGAGTAGTAGGGTTAAGATTCGGATCGTGTCAGAAACGAGAGTGGGTTCGTTGGACATTGCAATAATTATAGATCTACTCAGACTCCCTCGGTAGGACGTTTGAGCATAAACGCACCATCTTTCATAATAAGCTCAAAGGTATCGTTGACCTCAAAGCGGACGGCCAGCAGATCATACTCAGCCTCGGATAGGAACAGAGTAACTTTTGGCAGGACGAGCTCTTTCATTTGAGGGAATACACCGAACGATTGAAACTGCGATACTATCCCTTTGATAAGTTTAGCTTCTTCACCGCCTCCAACTCCTGACATAGGCCCTTTGTCCGTTCTGCCACGACTCTCGACTAACTCTATCTGTTTACCGGCTTGTCCAGTCTCTGGATCTGAAACACTGCTTATCCTGTGAACTCGAACCATTACCATTAGAATTTCTTTACTGATTCACCCTCTTTATGCTTTTCATGGCCTCACTAGGTCGCAGTAGAATTTCTCAATGAATATTAAAGCACAATCTAAACTGTCCCGGAAGAAATGGTGATCTCTTATCGCCCTCTCGGCGGAGAGTCTCTAGGAGTCAGGTCTCTTGCAGCACTAGTCGAGACTCCCGACTTGCGAATCCTTCTCGACGCTGGTGCCTCTTTGGCCATGCGTTCCAGAACACTCCCTCATCCCCAGGAGTATAAGGAATTGGAGAGGACTAGGAACAGGATAAGGGAAGCGGCTCGGGTGGCGGATTATGTTTCAATATCACATTACCATTTTGATCATTATACCGCCACCTGGAAGAATGTAGACGCGGTCTGGACTTGGAGCTCATACGATGTGGCTCAAGAGATCTATGGAGGCAAGATCGTATTGGCAAAGGAGTACCGCAGTGGGATAAATCCAAGTCAGCGAGAGAGAGGATACATCTTCGGTAAGATGGCGAAGGATTTTGTAAAGGAGATCGTATACGTTGATGGCAAGAGAATTCAAGTAGGTGATACGACCCTCTCCTTTAGCGGACCCATGCCACATGGTGAAGAAGGGACCCAACTAGGTTACGTCTTGATAACTTCCATAAGTCGGGGCAGTGAATCGATATTACATTGCTCAGATGTTCAAGGGCCGATATCTACTGAGACCAGGGATTTTATTCTCGCCTCCAAGCCCACAACTCTCATCCTGAGCGGCCCCCCTCTCTACCTATCGGGTTTCAAAGTCGATCCTCCTTCGGTGAGGCGTGGAATCAGGAACCTTGAGAAGCTTGCCAGGGTGGTACCTGTAACAATCGTTGATCATCATCTGCTTCGTAGCATTGAAGGTCTAGCAACATTAGGTAAACTGAAAGGAATAGCTGAAAAGAGTGGGAACTCTCTCAAAACCAATGCGGAATACCTGAATAGAGAAAATACTCTCTTGGAAGCGGAACGAATGAGGATCTATGAAGAAAACCCCCCAGACAAAGATTTTCTGAAATGGGCTAGGATGAGGCAGTCAAAGCGAGCTAAGACCATCCCGCCATATTAACGCACATTGTCGCGAAAGAATATAAGAGCTTGAGAGACTGGCGGTTTATAGATGCGCATTCTAGAACCTTCGATCTCTGACTATCACATCCAACTCAAGCCAGAACATCAAGAAATTCAAGAGCTTGCAAGAGAATTTGCCCGAAATGAGATTGCTCCAGTAGCTGATAGTATAGACAAAGAAGATCACATCCCGGAGAAAATCGTGAGAAAGATGGCAGACCTGGGATTCCTTGGAGTTCCATATCCAACCGAGTACGGAGGTGTGGGATCAGATTACCTTTCTATGGCGCTGGTTATCGAGGAGCTAGCGAGGATAAGCTGTGCTGTATCGGTGATACCAGTTGCCCATACCCTAATCGCAATGCCCCTATTTGTCTATGGCAGCGAGGAACAAAAGAAAAGGTTCCTAACACCGCTAGCTCAGGGGAAGAAAATTGGAGCTCATGCCATGACGGAACCAGCGGCGGGCTCTGACGTAGCCGGCATCAAGACAACCGCAAGAATAGAAGACGATGAATGGTTGCTTAACGGGACGAAGACTTTTTGTACAAATGGGGATATAGCTGACCTCTTCTTAGTTTTTGCAAGGACAAGTGATATTATAGATGAGGAGAGGAAGCGCCATCTCGGCCTCAGCGGATTTGTCCTTGAAAGAGGTATGGAAGGATTTACAGTCGGGAATCCAATCGGCAAGATGGGCATAAGGGGTTCTAAATCCGTGGAGCTCGTTTTTGAAGGTGTTAAGGTTCCGCAGGTAAATCTTCTCGGCGAAGAGGGGAAGGGCTTCTACATGGCAATGGATTGTTACGATCATGGCAGAATTGAGGTAGCAGCTCAAGGGATAGGTGTGGCTCAGGCTGCCTTAGATGCAGCAGCAAAGTATGACACGCAGCGAATTGCTTTTGGAAAACCGATCATGGAATTTCAATCTCCCCAGTTCACGTTAGGAGAGGCGGCGTCAGAAATCCAGGCAGCTAGACTCCTCACGTATCAGGCAGCATCCCTTAGAGACCAGGGGAAGGAGTTCATGCCAACAGCCTGTATGGCTAAGATGTATGCCACCGAAGTGGGGGAGAGGACGGCCCTGATCGCGATAAGACTGGCAGGATCTGCGGGGGTGGCAACTGAGTATCCAATGGAAAGGTACCTTAGAGATATCCAAGTAACGAAAATCTATGAAGGAACAAATGACATTCAGAGGCTCACTCTGGGAAGATTGATCTATAAAGAAGCAAAGACTGCATTAGGTAAGGGTCGTTAATTCTCAGTTCTCTGCTTGAGACGTCTCAGGTTCTTTTCCACCAGAGTCATAATCGTCAAAACCTTCATCAGTCCTGGGGATCGCTGCCCCTTTACTGATGGTGCCTTTTGCCAGCTCATCCGCGTAATCTCTGTCTATGACCCTAGCTGTGATTAGATTGACAAGGGAATTCGTTGAGGCTTCCCCAGTGACTTTCCCCCCTCTTTCTCCTATCTGCCTCCATTTCATTTTGGTATTCCCGCTCTTAGAGGTATAAAGTATTCCAAGTACATCTTTTGCATTGATGAAGGTAATGTCTCTCATTTTAGTTATGGTTACCTTGTCTGCAGCCTCAACATAGATCGAGCCAGTATCACCATCCTTCTCAGGAAACACCTCGGGATCCTCACCGTAGCTTTCTGGGATATAGGTATAACAGGTGCTATTGATCAGAAATCTCCTGAAACTCTCAAGACTTGCTGATGTTTCTATGTAGACCATTGTCCCGTTCTTCATATATTGCACAGGTATATTTACGCTTTAGGTGATCCGGGAAGGCTGCGATACTCAGCCTCCACCCTAACCAGTGATCAAGCATTTTTCTCTAGCCGGAGCATTGCTTTTCACCAACCAGTTAAACTGACGTTGTTGCCCCCAATATCATGAGTATTCAATGACAGAACAAGAAGGAGTCTTCAGAACTTTCATGGGGAAGAGGGTAAGGGACACATATGGTAGATATATTGGATTTGTGGTAGGAATCAGCACTGATCCCTTCGGAGAATTGAAGGGCATTGCGCTTGACTCTGGTCAATCTGGCTTTACGGAGATACCTAGTGCTTGCATCGAGAGGGACGGAGAGCTTCTAAAAATGACTCCGCCATGGAGAGTGGAGGCTGAAAAGTATAGTAGAGAAAGAAAACTTGTTCTTTCACGGACCCAAGCCGTAGAAGAACTTCTTAAAGAGGGTGAGATAACAGATGATGAATATTCCGAAACCCTCAAGATCTACGAGGGATATGACTCAAGATTACAGGAAGTTAGTAAACGTCTAGAAATGAAGCTCAAGAGAAGAGATCAGGAGTTAGAGAGAGAGGCAAAAGATCTTAAAAGAATGAGCACTAATATCAAAATTCAGTTCAAGAGTGGGGAGGTAGACACCGAATCGTTCCGTGCATCTCTTCAATATGCAACCATAATGAAAGATAGGGTACAAAAAGAGAAGAACGATCTCGTGATTACATACAACTCGCTTTCAACGGAAAAGATTGAACAAGCTCCTCAAGAACTTTCATCACCAGATGCAGAATCAGTTTCTGAACCACCCGATCAGACCAAAACAATAGTTAAGACCGACGGCAGCTCTGAGGAAGAAGGTACATCAGACCACGAATACCCTAATGAGCAACCTCTGGCCGAGGCCGGATGGCTGGCAAAGTTCCTTAAAGGAAGAGCCTAATAGAAACTCCCCTCCGCCGATCCGGCCTAGGATATCCGTTTGGATTATCCCTTAAGGCCGGATTCAGCTAATTTATTTTCAAGTATTGTCGATGCATCCTGCAGATTCTGGATCCTGATTAGGTTATCCTTCTCGCCCACATTCTTATTCCACGGTTGATTGTAAAGGAGACCTATCTTCCCACACTCTGCCGCCTCATTAGCATGTCGAGGAGAGTCATCGATGAAGACATCATAATCAAGATGAGCTTTTGGAGCATAGGTTCCTACAAGTACAATCTTCCCGAAATTAATTCTCTTGTTAGATAACCACTTCGCCGCATATTTGATTGTGTCCCTACTTCTTCCAGTCACAATGTCCAATTCACCAAGGGATCTGAGCCTATCAACCTTCTCTGGTAGGTTTCCTTCTGTTTCGCGGATGCTCTGCCATCGTTGCCAAGCTTCGGCAAAAATATCCTCAAAATCCTTCTGCTTCAGACCCAGTCGCTTCCAAAAATCCCACTCGTTTATCTGACTCCGTCTCAAGGGTACCCTAAACCTTTGCTTGAATAGCCTTAGCCAACTACCCGTGGCATCCGCGAGGACTCCGTCGAGGTCGAGAGCGATCCTGAGAGTGTCTTTCGCCAATTGCCTCTGTTTTTTCGTTGGGCTATATTTAGTTGCCTGATCTGAATTCCGAATTGTTTTAACTCCGCGAAGTTCCAAAGAGATGTCCTATGCAGCCCAATGAATTCATGCCAAATATATTGGTCTATCACCTGCACCAAGATGACCCCCGTAAATGCACATCATCAAAGATGCTAAGGATGCGAATGGCGTCTCTTATTAGCCCACGCGCAATCAGACCTAGATCTTTAGTATTGAATCCTTCTAGTGAAGATATTCTCCTCGCATCTGATAGGATCAACACCATCCAATTCGGACTTGTTGTTATCGACTGCTCATGGAAGCAGAGCTCCCCGGTATTCATGAGGCGTTTCCGAGGTATCAACAAACGTCTTCCAATCTTGCTCGCAGGCAACCCTGTAAACTACGGCCATCCATTCAAGCTGTCATCAGTTGAAGCAGTTGCTGGCTCTCTGTTCCTGATGCACTTTGAAGAACAGGCTAAGAGGATCCTCTCGAAATTCAAATGGGGGATGACATTTCTAACTCTCAATGAATTACCTTTGAAGGACTATTCGCTCGCCAGTAGCGAAGCTGAGATT
>JAPUKB010000035.1 GCA_027295865.1 Nitrososphaerota archaeon | reverse complement strand
CTTTTACCTGATCCTATTGGGTGTATGCAAAACCCCCTACAACTCCCACCAAAAGTAACAGGATTACTATGGACGCGGATGACTTTGTCATAGTCATCCCCCCTAGCTTCATTTTACCCATCGGTAAAATGGCTGCGCTTGTTACATTTATACTCATTTGCGAATGAAACAGAAAGTTCCTAGGAAGCAGATCCAGACTATTTTACCGGCACACTTCAACGGATCTCATCGAGCTATAGCCCCTCTAAGTTCAACAGCGTCGCTCATTAGTTCAACGAGCCAAAAAAACGCAAAGAAATATGAAATGCGTTTTTCTTGTAGCTATCGCTCTAATTATCGGGATTAGTGTGTTCAGCGATGTCGAAGGAACTATCCAACTTGGATCATAAATCTCGATAAATTAAAGTATCTTCATATTCAGCTTCAAACCAGAGATAAATTGACATCGAAAGCTCAGGGAAACGTTCTATTTGCGATAGGGATCGCCTTGATAGTAATATCTATCCTTCTTCGAATCCGGGAGTCTTCCACATCATGGGTTGCCTTCTTGGCAATGGGAATTATATTCATGGTGATTGGGTCGGGTGCGCGACGGCGGCGGGCCATTAGGGCCGAGAAGGGGAAACCGGACCGAGCCAAGCAATTAGTATTCAGTACGCCGGGGACTTAGTATGGACGTTGTAATTTTCGGACATAGGGGTCAAAACCGTATGGGTTAGAATGCGTGACAGCTACAGTCACAACGCGACCCACCGCATTGGCCGTGTGCATCATAGTAGCATGGATAGCTAAGAGACCTGTACTCCTGCTCAAGCGCCATGATAATGCTATTGCCCGAACGGAAATAAACCTCCGTGAATTACAATTGTTACATCCTTAGCTCAAATTGTACTAATCTAGATGAAACTGAATGTACTTGGATGCAGATTCATCTGAGCGGAAGAAATGCTAATATCTGATCTATATAGATAGATTTCTTAACACGTATGGGTCTCTCCTACCCGCTACCGTGCACTAATTTCGGGGATACGACGGCCCATCTTGTAATTATGCTAGATCCCTCCTTGATGATCCGAAATCCTTCCAATATAGATCGCCACTCTAACTTGCTCACGTCCCTGGGATCCTTAGAGAATGGGATAATCTTGCCAACACTCATGTATGCTGAACCATCTGGTTTGAGGGTCCTTTTCATCTCCTTTATCGCTCCACTATGATCAGCCATGCAACATAGTGCAAGCTTCGCCCAGATAAAATCAAGTGACATATCCTGTAGTTGGCTCATCTTGGCCGCCGATGCTACTTGGGCATCTACATTTTCAAATCCGTTTTTGGCAGCCTTGGATTTCAGCGCCTCGATCGCGGTCTTGTCTGAGTCGATAGCATATACCTTTCCCTCGGGCCCCACTACCTCAGCCATCGGCAATGTAAAAAACCCAGGCCCGCATCCCACGTCCGCTACAATATCTCCTCGAGAGACATACCGTGAGACAGACTTCCCAGGCCGTCCGATGAGGCGTCTGAGTGGGTTGTCAAGCAGAAACCTCCACCTACCTAAATGGTAGTCGCCACCACAACAACTCTCCTTCTCTGGCAAATTGTACTCCCTTGAGACAAGTTCAAGCATATTAATTAATTCTTAAATCTTACTTGAACCCGTTTTCCTTATGACTTCGCTCGTAAGAAGTCTGTCGTCCATGGTATGCATAGTCCTGCAGCATTAAAGGATGCTCGGGCCTGTCCGAAGTTACGATGGCATTCTTCACAAGACCAACTGTTATACCATTAATTCGTTCTAGCGGAGCGGAACGGAATTGGTACGGAAATCTCTAATTAACGATGTTGCCCTAAGGGCCAAAGACCACGGATATGAAGACTGGGGGCCTCCCATTCTCTTTACTAACCGAGAAATTCGAAGGATGTTTGCTCTGGCAGATATCAGGGAGCATGACATTTTCTTTGACCTAGGATGCGGGTGGGGTCAGAACCTCATCATTGCAGCCACAGAATATGGAGTACGAAAATGTATAGGAATCGAGATTGATCTCGGAAGATACCGTACTGCCAAACGCCGCATAGAAAGATGGCCCGAAGAAATAGCGCAAAGGATCAGGATCATTCCGAGATACATTGGAGATGTGATGGATGACAAGATTGATGGAGTTGATATTCGGGATGCAACCGTGGTATTCTGGGGACTAGACCCAGTCAAAAAGATGCTCAATAAATTTGAAGCTAAGCTTCAGAAAAGATGTAAGCTCCTCTATTATTTCAAATGCCTGTTCCCGGAAATCATTCCTAAAGATTCCTCCTTTCCGTTCTATATGTCTACAATTCCTTTGAGAGCTCCAAACTCAGAAATGGATTGGTTGCAAAGAGTTGTGCCAAAAGCAAAAACGTCGCTTCCGAACTCGAGTGTACTTACTGAGAGAGAATTGTGGGACGAAATGATTCATGACTATAACATATTGGGTTTTACCAAGTTTCAAGCTGAGCATGAAATAGGAGAATACAAGAGCCGATTGAGAGAGGCTCTGCGAAAGAGAAACAACTGATAGTATCTACTATGATTCTACGATTAGAGCACGGAAATCCATACTTAATCATCCAATGTAGGATTCTAGGCATTTCAGACGCGAAGATAAATTTAGAATTATTCTAACATCATACGTATTAGCTTGTCACCGATTAAATACTATGTACGTTAGTTCGATGAGGAGTTAATTTATGAACGAAGAAATCCAAAACCTAATTCAGACATACCAACGGGCGTTGAACGGAGCTGACTTGGACTTGGTCAGAGCCGTCTATGCTGATGACGCAATGTTCATCGGCCAGCCCGTCCCCACCGCTATCGGGATTGAGAAGATAGTAGCCACCTACGCAGCCGGCTTCTCGAAGATGGACTACGACTTGCAGTTTGATATCCAGGAAATTGAGCTGAGCGGCGACATTGGCTTCGTTCGCACTGCGTCTCGTGGAACCATCACACCAAAGGGCCAGGATCCAAAAGGTAGTGGAGGCAACCGCGAGATCTTCGTGGTGAAGAAGATCGGCGGTATGTGGAAGTTCTACCGCTACATCTTCAATGCTGAGGTAGGAGCCTAACTCAATGTCGAGGTTAGGTCGTGACTCTTAACTCGTTTCTTGCAGCTCCTGATCAATGATTCTCTAGGAATCAGGTGCGGAAGTTGACCACTAATCTCAAGTAGACCTATGGACGCAGAACGTAAT
>JAPUKB010000034.1 GCA_027295865.1 Nitrososphaerota archaeon | reverse complement strand
GGAATCGAACCCATACAACCCGCGAAGGTCGGCGGTTTTTCAGACCGCTTGGTATGCCAATACCGACCCCAGCTCATCTAATTCTTGCCTTTCTTGATGGTATTTTTCGCTAGTTCGTTTTTCAATGCCTCCTCGACCTCTTCCAACTTGTCTTGGAGTTTGTCATTTGCAGCAAGAGCCTTTATTGTGGGATCATTGACATAGGCTGCAATTCCTTGGATAATTGCTGGATGTTCGATTTGTGTTAGTAGATCCACGATCCAGATCCCCCATTGGAGAGTCATGTTTAGTCCAGTTGTGTAATCCATATCGAGTCCTTTCAGCAACACATTACCACGGATCTTTTGCAGATTCTCGTGGTTTTGATCGAATATGGTTACGGATCTTCTTGGCAACTAGTTATCCACCACTTCACCTAATCCACCAAGTGCATATATCCTTTTCTATAAAAAATATTAGATGATCTTCTCAGCTTTAATCTCTGGACCAATCTTGTTGGAGCATACTAATTTCAAATTGTCCAGCAATTCCTCTGGATTGATATGGTCTAACAAAGTGGAGTGTCCAAGTGCCAAAGGTAGATCTTCATTAATAAAATTCATAAGTTCTGATATCGAAAATCCATTATGGCATGAAGTTCCTGGAATAGCAGTAGGTTAGCTAGCTCACGTGAGTAAGCCCAGATTCCTCTGCCTTCCTCCTCGTACCTGCGACAGCTCTGATACCCAAGAAAGCCACTAGCCCGATCTCCCCCAAGATTGCAGCGGTGAGAACGAGATCAGTTGTACCTATTGTAGATACCGATAGGATGACTTCTCGATCGGTATTAACGGAGAGAGTTTCCCTTACAAACTCATCTTCACTTATGCTGTAAACAATCCTATATTCTCCACTCTCGAGTCTGAGCTGGTGCCGCTCCGCGAGGGGATATACATAAGCCTCTCCTGACTTTTCCACGCTAATACTGCCCTCTCTCAGATCTCGGTTCAACTCATCAACGACAGATACCTCTAGTGTATTCAGACGAGTTGTTATCTCGAGATCTTCAGGAAATATTATCTCATTCGACGTCTTCCCAAGCATCTCGAAATTTCTAACAGTGAAGTTATTGACTAAGATCTGTGAAAGTTGCAGCGAATCTCCTCGAGAGTTAGGTAGGAGGTAAGTTATCCCTTCGTGTTGGCTTTGCTGGATAGGTCCGGAGAAAACCAATTCGTAAGAGAATAACTGCTCGGGCCCCAGAATCTCACGCAAATTGAATAGTTTCAAGCGGGTAACAGGCAAATCGAGTTCTGTAGTCGATAACAACGTTGTAACTCCGAAGGTTGAGCTCGCTGCAACAACAACGAGATCGTCGAGACCTGAGTCGGTGATGGTGAGTCTCAATGCATCCCTAGGTGAGGTGGAATGGTCCAGAAGAGTGAAGTCAGCTCCTTCCAGGACGAAAACGGGCAGATATATGCTGATGTCTCCAGAAGCTCCACCCTCGCTAAAAATATGCAAGTAATGCAGACCCAACTGTATCGGCGTGTCTCCACCATTCCCAGGCTCATTGAGATTGGGGAGGTCCATCTGAGACTCGAGATTGAGATTATCGACTGAAAGCGCGTCAGTGACGACAGTACCATTCTTCCTGAGTGTAATAGGTATTTCCTCGGCGGTGCTTCCCGCGGTTATCACTCTAGCACTTTCTAACACGATATGAAGAACACCTCCGATGGGTCCCTGCTCGTTTACCTGGTACGTAAGAGAGAGTTGCCCGCCTGGTACGACGACACTGGTGTAGTTTATTATTCCAAAATCAGCCTCAAACGACGATCTCTCAACTCCCTTCCGGAGTAGAGCAAGCTGTGTCCTTAAGCCGAGTCCATCGCTTTCGCTCGGTCTAATCTGTATCGTGTTAAGGCTTAGAGTTGCGGAGGGATTCACCCGCAGAGGCTCGTGTCGGCCAACAATCCTCATAACAGCTGTTTGATCCTGTCTCTGGCTCGGATCTGGAAATCGAACTCCCCCTCCTTCTCCACCTGGCAGAGGCGAGGTGGAGATCGCGGAGACAACATAGGTGAGAGATCTGTCACAGCATTCGGGCTCGGGAATCTGAATCATTCTCCTTTCTGCATTCGGGATCTCCATAGTCTGAGATTCTCCACCCGCCACGCCGTGGGTAACCTCAATGTCGCTAAATGCTCGCAGCCATATCTCATCCCCGGGGCCAACAGGAATCGTAGAACCGTCGAAGGGAATTGTCTCTGCACCCTCTTTGAAACCGATTCGAAGAAGTTCTGTTTCTATTGCCGGTTCGACTTGCCCAGAGGAGTAAGGAATGACCAGGGTGAAAAGTAGGGCAGAGACCAGCATAAGTTCAAGTCTCGCCTTCATTGCTTTCTCTCCGTGAAGACCAAAACAATGATGATAGCACCAGCAACGAGAAAGGGAGGAACGATCGTAACTAGATATACGGCTGGTTCTACAATCAAACGGGAAATAAGAAGAGCCGGTAGCAAGAGGAGCGCACTTCCGAACGTAAGGAAGGCGACCGTAGGACGAAGAGTGCTAACCATTCGTGCCTCCCCAGTTGGATTGTCCTTGACCTCTGATAATCTAACCTGTGCAGCGAGTGCAGAGAAAGTAATCGCAGGGATTGATATGATTGTGCTAAGCCGAACAAGCCGCGCGAGAGGTAACTCGAGAGGGACTCCCACGTAGCCAAAGAATACCGCGACGCCAGCTATCTGGTCAAATGCCAGGAGGACGGAAAATCCTCCACCAGTAAACTGACCGACTAATGAACCTGCGTAGATCATCAATGCCAACATGTAAGCGATGAAAAAGTATGTGACCTTTCCGAGTGCGCCGACTCCCGCACCAAATACAATTTGGTAGAGCGAGCCGATCGCCCCAAAAATCAGGTAAGCCAGGAAGACCCCGATGAAGTCCGTGGGGTTGTTCGTAGTTACCACAATAATCATCGGATAGATTATTGGGGCAACCAGAAGGAGACTTTCGAGCGAGACCTGCACTGTCGGACTCTTTATCCTAGCTATCACTCCAACTCGCCTTAGGAAAGCATAAAGTACAATCAATACGATAGCCGCTACAAACCCGATCGATGAAAGGAAGTCAGTCAGGCTAGCGAGGACCGTTCCGTTCACCAGCATTATAAGCACTGGCAAAGTGGCCAGGGCGGATACGTAAGTCCTAAGCTCTCTGCGTAGTGGCGTAAGCCCACCTCTCCAATGATCCGATAGTCCCTCTCACAGTTTCGGCGGATGCCAATAGGCAGGTAACACCCACCTTCTGAGCAGCTTCTTGGATCTGTTCCGCGCGATCCTGATTGGTCTCGTTGTGGACGATTACTACAACCAGATCGCGAGCCGTTTTTATTTTCGGTATGTATGAGTCGATTAACCTGTCATCTAAACGTCCGAGGATTAAGACGAAGCTGTTACCAAACTCAGTAGAAGAAAGTTGGAGATAGGTTTTAGACAGATTCGTGATAAGAAATTTGTCTAAAGATGGTTGAACCAATGCCAGATGGCGTAAAACCGAGTCAATATGAGCCTCGCCCTTGCTAGGACGGATGAGGGTTCGCATTTTATTGTCGAAGAAGGCAAGACCAGTCCTGGTGCCTCTTTGGACAAAATTGTAACAGAGCGATGCAGCTATGTCCGCTCCAATGTCGAGTGTGGTGTCGTCGCCATTGGGGAGGGCACCATCTTTGCCTATGTCTAGAATTACAGTAATAGCCGGTCCTACCTCTCCTGCCATTATCTTGGACATAGGCTTATGATCTGGGGACTTTGCCATCGCTTTCCATGCGATGATCTTGTAGTCATCTCCGGGTTGATATTCGCGTATCCCCCAGACCTCGCTACTCCTCCCTCGCTTTATTGATGAGACAACGCCCAATACTCCGGAGCCTGTAGCCTCAGGCGGGGTAGCAAATGGATAGATGTGAGGGAGCACCAGGATTTCTTCGGCATCATTAAAGGTGAGAGTCTTTCCTGAAAGAAGGAGCCAATCCTTTATCGTTACCTTTGTATTAGAGATAGTGTGAACTCCTCTTCTGACTGCTGCAAGAGTTTGGGTCAGCACATAATCTTGTCCAGGTCTGAAGACTATTGTGCCTGTGTTGACGTCGAGGTCCAGGCTTTTGCACTCGAATTCGACTGATGCATTAGTGGGGAATTGTCCATCGTACCGCATATTCAGGGTAGTCTTGATGTCAGCTGGAGGAATAAGTTGATGTTTATCTACGCTTCGAGTGATCGTAAAATTCCTAAACGGCCTCAACACTGAAAATAAGATCAGATTCAGTCCCACCGCTAGAAAGACTCCCAACATTGCGAGAGTTGCTTCGGGAAGAAGAGCCAGGCTGGTGAGGAGGAGAAGACCCAGAAAACCAATCATTAATCGAATGTGTTTCTGCATGACTACGATCAGATCGGAACCGCAATACCATCAAGAGAATCGCTTAGGATCTTTCTAAGGTAGGGAATTCCCCAACCTTCTCGTGCCTCGGGAGAATCCAGGAGTGTGTCTTGTCGGAGTAAAAGACGGTGATTGAGGACTTCAAATGCGACAGCCTTCACGTCATCGGGGACTATGTACTTGCGGCCTTCTGTGACGGCGGCGTACCCTTTGGCGGCATAAAGGAGACCGACTGAAGCTCTGGGACTGGCCCCGAGGACTACCCTGGGGATGTCACTTGTGCCGCGAACGACCTCTGAGATATATTCCAAGACATTTTCTCCAGCCTTAATCTCCGTATGTATTAAATTCATGGCGTCAATGATGGCAGATTTTTCGACAACGGTCTTGACATCGAGCGCTTTCTCGGTCTTCCGTCTGATAATTTCTACCTCACTTGACTCGTCCAGATACTCCATTATGAGCCGGAATAGGAATCTGTCGAGCTGGGCTTCTGGAAGAGGAAAGGTACCCTCGAATTCGATTGCGTTTTTTGTGGCAATTACCATGAATGGCATGTCGAGTTTTGAACTGAACCCATCAACACTAACCTGCTTCTCTTGCATACATTCCAGGAGAGCTGATTGTGTCTTTGGCGGCGCTCGGTTTATTTCATCTACCACAATCGCGTTTCCGAAGATGGGACCAGATTTGAATTCAAACTGTTGAATCTTAGGGTTATAGATCCGCGTACCTGTTATGTCGGAGGGCATCAGGTCCGATGTGGATTGTATTCGACCTACTTCGAGACCTAGTGTCCTAGCGAAAAGAGTCGCGAGGAGAGTTTTTCCGGTGCCGGGGAACCCTTCCAAGAGTACATGACCACCAACCAACAGGGCTATGATCAAGGATCTGGTTGTGTCCTTGAATCCAACAACATGTTTCTGGACTTCGGATGTGATATCGTCAGCTACATTCTTGATTTCGCCTATCTCTTTTATTGATTTTATCATCGCATTTACCTATACCGATTCCACGGACTGCTTCAATATTCCTCTCAGCTTATTGATCCCATATCCTCCTTCACCTTCATCAGAATAGAGATCCTCCTGCTTTACAACGATCCTGTGATTGAGGACGTCAAAAGCGATCTCTTTAACGTCTTGTTTGATAACATGATCTCTACCATGTACAACAGCTGCAAACCCTTTCGATGCATTCAGAAGGGCGACAGAACCCGTAGGACTAGCGCCCAGGAGAACTTGAGGAAGACCGCGGGTTTGGCGCACCACTTTTGCTACGTAGTCTAACACGTCGTCATCTGTCTTAACGTCCTTCTGGATTACTTTCTTAGCCGAAATGAGAGTGGAGGACTTTACAACAGGCTTTATGTCTCCCCCGGTTTTGGTGAACATTTTCAGGATTTCCACCTCTCGTTCTTTGGAAGGATATGAGAGTAAAAGACGAGACATGAACCTGTCAAGTTGAGCTGGTGAGAGTGGAAAAGTCCCCTCAAATTCGATTGGATTCTTCGTTGCGATCACAATGAATGGCTGATCTAACTGCGAGGTTATACCATCGACTGTTACCTGAGTCTCTTGCATCGCCTCAAGAAGGGCAGCCTGAGTGCGGGGAGGCGCTCGGTTTATCTCATCGACAAGAACGATATTACTGAAGATAGGGCCTGATTTGAACTCGAATTCAAGTTTCTTTGGATTGTAGATCCTTGTCCCAGTAATGTCTCCAGGCATCAGATCCGGCGTCGCCTGGATACGTTTCAAAGAAAGGTCGACCGAATGTGCAAACGCAACCGCTAGAGACGTTTTCGCAGTTCCAGGCAGCCCCTCTATGAGAACGTGGCCACCCGTCAAGAGCGCTATCATTAGTGATTGGACGATATCTCCATGACCAACAATGCTCTTCTGCATCTCATCCGAGACGTCCTGAGAGATCTTCTGGATCTCGGAAGGCTTCTTGACTGAATCTGTCATTTTCTAACTCCTATGATTTGACGGTTGCCATTGACTGAGCAAGTGTATTTCTGATCTGGCTCATCCCATAATCGCTTGAGTCTTCTTCCTTAGTCGCATCCAAAGTACCTTCTCTGAGTAGAAGTCTGTGGTTCAAGACATCAAACGCTACTGCCCTGACGTCATCTTTCGTAACTGTATTCCTTCCGCCCGCGACAGCGGCGTGACCCTTTGAGGCCTTCAGTAAGGAAATTGATGCCGTGGGACTTCCGCCAAGAATCACATTTTTCAATGTGCGGGTGCTGCGAACTATATCCGCAACATAATCTAGGACATCGTCTTCCACTTCCACTTCATGCCTGATAATCCTCCGCGCAGAAAGTACTGCTTCCTTCTGGACGATCGGTTCAACGGCTATCGTCTCTCCCCTAACATTTTTTCTCCTCAACATTTCGACCCAGGCCTCTTTTACAGGATAATTCATGATCAGTCTTGACATGAATCGATCAAGCTGAGCTGGAGGGAGAGGATAAGTTCCAGCAAATTCGATGGGGTTCTTAGTGGCGAGAATCATGAATGGTTCTTCAAGGGTCATGGTGTTGCCGTCTACGGTGCACTGTGATTCTTGCATTGCCTCGAGCAAAGCTGACTGGGTCTTTGGAGGCGCTCGGTTTATCTCATCGACAAGAACGATATTGGCAAAAATAGGCCCTGGCATGAAGTCGAACTCCAACGTTTTCGGATTGAAGATTCGGGAGCCTGTGATATCAGCCGGCATCAAGTCCGGCGTAGATTGGATACGCTTAAACTCGAGACTAAGAGAGTCCGAAAAGATCTTGGCTAAATAGGTCTTCGCTGTTCCGGGAACTCCTTCAATGAGGACATGGCCCCCAGTCAAGAGAGCTATGATCAATGATCTTGTGACGCCCTCCCAGCCCACAACGTACCTCGATACTTCTTTCTCTATCTCGTCACTAACTTGCTTGATATCTGAGATGGTGTTTACCTCGGCAATCATCTTGGTAGGCCCCTTGGTAGCTTAGCAGGTAGCATCGTCTGCCTTAGCTTAGAATACCTCTTGAAATCTTCCTCGCTCAAATCGACTCCTCCGTAGGCATGCCCTTCCATCGAATTCTGAATTGAGCTCAAAAATGATTTTTGTTCGGGGAACTTTGACGAGAGGTGCCTCAGCATCTCCCTAATCGTAGCTGAGCTTCGATATTTGACGGTGGCTGCATAGGCCTTCTTCAAGGACTCTAAAGCTCGGAGGAACCTCGCATCATACTTAGTCTCAATAATCTTATTCGTATCAACAGTCCTCCGTGCTCCAATTATCTTGAGTCTCATCAAGGTAACTAGGGCAACGGCTAAAGACGTCAAGCCTACTAGCAAGAGGATCTGAAAGGGCTTCAAGTAAACTGCGAGGATACTGAAGGGATCAGCGGGGATCCAACATCACCTCAGTGTATGAGATACTGAGTAGTATGTTGACAGATTCTCGAGCCAGCCGCCACGGAATCGAGATTCCCGATGGGACCCTGAAGCTGTCTCTCCACTCTTGAAAAGGCTGAATCTCTCGTTCTACGTCGCAATCTTCTGCGGCGATTGCCAAGTAAGCCTCTTCGGCATTCTGGTTTTGTGCAATTTGTCGGGCTACCTCGCACTGGAAGCTGAATAGCTCGACGCCATTGAAGGTCACGGCATGAAGATGTACGGGCCTTTCTCCCTCGTTCGTGAATGTGGCTTCAACCAGGTCGGACGGAGCAATCTCCCAAGCGCCGGTCAAGGCGAGTACACTAATTCCCGAGGGCAGGGCTTCAATAAGGAAGCGCGTGATGCTCAGGGTCGAATTCTGGAAGACTTCGATGGTCTCTGTTGTCCAGTCCGCAACCTGTACGTCGAATGTCCCGCTCTCCAGCTTTACTATTGCCACACCACTTTGATTTGTCCTGGCGGTTTCAGCTATTTTCGAAGTGACTCCGCTTGGGCTCCATTCAAAGAAGGTTAGATCAACACCAGCAGCCGGCGACTCCTCTGATGTCCCACCGACGTCCTCATTGACGATGAAAGCCTCCACGAATACAAAATGCTCAGGAGATTCATCTTCCTCCTGAGGTTCAGGTACCGGGTACGCAATTACGACTGCTCCGCTAACCAGCACTGCAAGGGCAAAGAGTCCGAGCTGCAAACTCGTTGATCGGACCGAATTCCCAGACTTGGATCCGCTCATTGGAGACACTCCAAGGGTCTGAGGGAGTCGAAAAGCGCCTAATCAACTTTGCGAAATCGCTCCACTAGGTAAGGTTTATTTACCGCATTGGAGCCAGACACATAGCAGAAGTTTTAGGTATTTCTGCAAACGTTATGGATGTATATTCATTTGTTAGACCAAAGATTCGAGAACCAGAATAGACTGCATGGGACGACGACCGTAGGAATGGTATGCACCGATGGTGTCGTCCTAGGCGCAGATAGCAGAGCAATGCTGGGCAACTACTTCATAGCTCATAGAAACGTTAGAAAGATATCCAAGATAGATGAACACCTGGGCCTTACAATCGCCGGGGGCGTAGCGGACGCTCAGAATATAATAGATATCCTCCGGTACAACGCCAGCATTTACAAGCTTGAGAATTTCAAGCCCATTCCTGTTGCGGCAGCAGCTCGGCTTACCTCAAACGTCTTTTTTTCGGCCAGGCTCTTCCCGTATATCGCTGATGTACTAGTAGGAGGAATGGATGATAAAGGGCCCAGCCTGTATGACGCCGATCTTTTCGGGAACTTGACGGCGGCAGATTACCGTTCTACCGGAAGTGGGTCGCCCGTTGCCTACGGAATACTAGAGACAGAATACTCCAAAGAGATTAATGTTCATGATGGTTTGCGAATAGCAGTCAGAGCTGTTAATGCCGCGATCAAGAGAAATGCCGGAACGGGAGATGGCTTCGACGTTATTTCAATTACGAAATCTGGATTCAACTCCTACCCAGTGGAGGAGAAACATAAGATACTAGAGGAGGTCGCCGGGCGAAACCACGTTGGTTGAGCAGGAGCTAACACCTGCCCAGAATCTTATGGCGACGATTCTGAAGGGCATCCCTTCTGAAGCCGAGATAACAAGGATAGAATACGAAGGACCTCGGATAGCACTTTATACAAAGAACTACAAGTTCCTCCGTCAGAACAATTATGTTATTTCTGATATCGTAAACGCTGTGAAGAGGAGGGTGGTTGTGCGTACCGACAAATCCATCCGAATGGAAGAGGAAGAAGCAAAGAAACTTCTCCTTTCTCAAATCCCAGAAGAGAGCTCTGTCTCTACAATATTCTTCGATCATGCGCTTGGAGAAGTGATCATAGAGGCGGGCGCACCTCATATCCTTCTAGCAAAGAAAGAGAAAGAAGTGTCCTTTAGTATTCAAGAAGCTTCGGATCGGATCGGGTGGAAGATTAGGGTGAAGCAGGCCCCGCATATCCAGGCGGCAAGCCTCCAGAACATATACTACGTGCTCAAGAACCAGAGTGAGGAAAGGGAGGAGTTTTACAGGAAGGTCGGGGAGAATATCTTTAGGCCTCGTCTGAGTGAGGGTTCTCAGGTCAGCTTATTGACGCTCGGTGGTTGCAACCAAGTCGGGAGATCATGTTTCTTGTTAATTACGCAAGAGAGCCGAATACTCTTGGACTGTGGAATTCTTCCAAGCGCTCGGAATCCGTGGGATGCCTATCCCCGTATCGACTGGGCGGACATCGACCTGGATGAATTGGATGCAGTGGTGATGAGTCATGCACATCTAGACCATTCAGGCTACCTTCCTGCGCTCTTCAAGTATGGATACAGAGGACCGGTGTATTGCACGGAACCTACCTTGGCTCTCATGACTCTATTGCACATGGACTATGTGAAGATCGCAGTGATGGAGGGGACTCATATCCTTTATGAAATGCGTGATGTCAGAAAAATGATCGAACATACGATCCCGATCCCGTACAGCCTCGTCACTGACATTTCGCCAGATGTGAAACTGGTCCTGAACAACGCGGGGCACATACTAGGGTCGGCAACCGTTCATTTGCACATTGGTGATGGGGCCCATAACATCGTCTATACCGGCGATTTCAAGTTCGCCAAAACTGCATTATTCGATGCAGCGACCTGGAACTATCCACGCGTTGAGACGTTGATCATGGAGAGCACGTATGGGGCCAAAGAGGACCTGGTTCCAGGTAGGGAAGAGGTCGAAGGTACACTGGTAAACTCAATAAACGAGACGCTTGCACAGGGAGGGAAAGTTTTGATTCCGACTCCGGCCGTCGGAAGATCTCAGGAGATAATGCTAATTCTAAACAGCGCCATGAAGAAAGGAGCTCTGACCGAGAGCCCCATCTTTCTTGAGGGCATGATCTCGGAGGCGACAGCTATCCATGTCGCGTACCCTGAATTCCTGAGTCGAGACCTCCGCAGAGAGATGGCTGACGGAGGGCCAAACCCTTTCCTCAGTGAATATTTCACAGTCATAGAACACCCGAGCGAGAGAGACGAAGCATTGAAGGAAGGGCCAGCTATTGTTATGGCTACTTCCGGCATGTTGGAAGGAGGACCTGTCCTAAGGTACTTCCAGGAACTAATGCCAGAGGAAAAGAATAGATTGCTCTTCGTGTCTTATCAGATCGCTGGGACGATGGGACGAAGAATCTTGGATGGATCCAGGCAGATCAGCATCCCCGGTGATGAAGGAAAGATTAAGATTGTCGATATCAAATCTAAAGTGGAAAAGATCGATGGCTTTAGCGGTCACTCAGATTACAACCAACTCATTAGATTCGTTGGAAAACTTCGGCCGAAACTTCAGCAGGTTATTGTAAGTCATGGAGAAAGAAGGAAGGTGGATAATCTTGCGAATTCAATTTCTCGAATCTACCGCATCGCCACGCTTCGACCCGAAGTTCAAGAGGGGATAAAGCTCTTCTGACAGGCTAGATTGCCCCTCTCCAAACCCGTACGCCGGGAGGGGTGAGAACTACGCGTTCCTCCCCGAGCCTCGCTATATCTCCACCTAAAGAGATAACAAAATCGTAGAGCTCCTCAACCGCTTTTCGGAGCTCATCCACGTTCTTCTGAGCCAGAGGTGTAATCCTAAGTATGATTATCATGTTCTTTGAAATTTCCTCCTTTATCTTGGCAATCTCGTTAATATTCCGCAGGGGAAAGGCCTTCAGGTACATCTGTTCCTTCTTAGCCTGTACAGTTCCGGAAACAGATCCCCGAGGCAAGACCTAATCTTTGGAGCATAGGAGGCTTATTAATCTAACACGGCAAGTGCGCCTCTAAAGCAAGCGAATGGATTTCATCGCTTCCCAAAGCCGATCTCCAACAAAATGGAGGTTCCTAATCATGGCTCCGCGCTCACTCGCCAAGATTTCTGCACTGGAAAGAATCGAAGCTCCCACCGCGATAAACTTACTATGCGTTTCTTCCTTGATCGAGACAATCGCCTCTTTTCTAAATTCCCCTTCGACTCTCACAATCCCAGGCCTCATTATATCCGCCCCATTGCAAACGAATTTGATGGCTCCTTTGTCGACGATGACAGCAGGTAGATGATCCAAGAGGCCTTGATCCCTTAGAAACGGAAAAATTTTCCCATCCTTCCTTACTAGTTGGAACCTATCCTCGATCAGAATGACTTCGGCCTCATCGAGCTTTATGACTTTAGCATCCTTGATCTTACCCCCTACCTCGATCATTAGAGATTCATTCAGAGAATTGACTAGCTGAAGAATCTCCTTCCTCGGGATGTTGTATATCTTCATCCAAGCTAATTGTCTTGAAGGGAAATTTATTGGTTTGTGAGAGTGGCGAATTGTCGGTATGATAAAGGACGATCTGATCGGTTTAAATAAGCGTAGTTCGCTTCATCACAGAGTTCACATACCTTGTCGGTAGATATGGCGATTAAGGCGCTGGATGAAAGTGTCGGGAAAGTTGTTCTCATAAAGCTAAAGGGAGGAAAAGTCATACGGGGGAAGTTGCAAGGTTTTGATCAGCACATGAATCTTGCCCTCGACAACTCTGAAGAGATAATCGAGGACGGAAAGACGAACGACTTAGGGACAATTATTGTCAGGGGTGACAATGTCGTGATTATCTCTCCTCCTCCAAGATAAGATAATCTGGGAGGAAGAATTCTATGACTAAAGGTACCACTTCCTTTGGGCCGCGTGGCAAAGGCAAAACGCACATGAGATGTAGGCGATGCGGTGGCCATTCATATCACGTAACTAAGAAGAGATGTTCAAGCTGCGGCTTCGGGGCCACGACAAAGCTTAGAACGTACAGTTGGCTTCGAAGAAATTAGAATCAGGGATTTCAAATTGTCCCACATCAACTTGTAGTACTGTTTATCAAATAATTATGAGCTAAGGATTTACTAGGTCTATCGAGAGTCCTACCCATGCCTACAGTTGAGATAATTTCCCTTCTTTTGGGAGGGATCGGAATCGGCGGAATCACCGCTTTTCTGCTAACAAGGGTTCTTCCGCATTCAACTTGGAAGACAAAAGGCACACCGGAGGTCGGTACGACAGGCCTCCCTGAGATGAAGACCATCCTAGAGAAGTTCGAAGTTGAGCGAGCAAGGGGAGAGTACAAGGCAGTGAGGCTTGAAAAGGAGCTACACGCCGAGATGCTTACACGGGTCTACCAAGCAGAGGTAGATAGGAGAATAACAAGGAGGGAACGAGAGCTCCTATCAAACAAATATCGAGAACAGATAAGGAAGCTGGATGAAAAGCTCCAGGATTCTGAATTAATCATGGAGGCAAACGAACTGGCGAATCTTAGAGAAGAAATGCTGAATCTCTTCAAGACCAAAATTGCGCAAATGGAAAGGAGACTGGGAGAGCTGATATCTAAGTTAGAGCAGGTTAAGGGACCACTTCGCGTGGTGGTTCCACCAGTGGAGCTGCCAAAAGAGAGAGTTAGAACTCCAGCAACAGAGCCGCCGAGGGCTGAGGAGAAACGAAAGGAGATAGATGCTTCTCCAGTAATCATGGAGAAATCCGATACAAATCCTCCCCCGCAGAAAGTTGAAGTGACCGACGTGCCGGTGGCAGATGAACGGGTGAAAGCCATCAGAAACGAAGTACTCGAAGCACTTGCCAGATTGGAGCAGATGGATATCGAGAGCTAATGAGCTTGCAATCTGCACTGAAGGCAATGGGTAAGCAAGCAGCGTCCCTAGTTAGAGATGGGTCATTAATCGGCCTAGGCAGCGGTTCTGCGGTAGCAGCGTTCGTGGTTGCGCTCGGCGAAAGAATAAGCAAAGAAAAAATCGTTGTATCGGGGGTTCCTTCTTCTATCCAGGTAGAGCAGGTTGCTTCCGCAAATGGCATCAAGTTGGAGCACTCATCAAGACTAATGGCGATCGATGTTGTGGTAGACGGAGCTGATCAGGTGGATGCTAAGTACAATATGATAAAGGGAGGCGGCGGAGCTCACTTTAGAGAGAAAGTGATGATGGAGGCATCAAAGCAAAAGATCATCGTAGCAGATGAATCGAAATTTGTTGAGAACCTAACTAGGACCATCCCAATTGAAGTTACTGCTTATTCGAGGGATCTGGTCGAGGGAAAACTGAAGGAGCTCGGAGGGAGACCACACCTGAGAAGCCTAGAAAAGGGATATCCATATTTTACGCAGAATGGCAATTTGATATTTGAAACTGACTTTGGAACCATAGGGAATCCTAAAGGGCTGGAGATCAATCTCCTCAAGGTTCCTGGAATCATAGCAAACGGCCTTTTCACCATGCATATTGATACCTTTTTCAGAGCAAGAAACGACGGAAAGGTAGATGAACTCAGTCCATAACAATAGCTCTGAATACATAAATATTGGAAAAGGCTCCTGCTCTTTCAGGTTCTAATTTTTCTAGGTTGTCTTATGCGAATACTGATCCTAAGTTATGTCTATAGGTTTGAAGAATTATAGCCTGAAGAACGAGAGGGAGAATCGTATAAATTTTGATTACTCAGCAGGCATGCCTGTAGATCCAGTAATCGTAGATGAAATGATACCGTACATGACCACTAAGTATGGAAACCCATCGTCCCTACATTCCTTCGGTCAAGAAGCTCGAGTAGCCTTGGTAGATGCACAGCGGAGAGTGGCCAAACTTATTGGCTCAACCGATCCGGAAAGGGAAATCTACTTTACTTCGTCGGCGACAGAATCAAACAACCTTGCGCTGAGAGGGGTTGCACTCAGAAACAAAAAGAGAGGAAATCATGTAATTATATCTGCAATCGAGCATGTCTCGATCAGGAACGCCGCGAAGTACCTCCAACTACGCGGGTTCAAAATAACCATTCTCCCGGTCGGAGAGGATGGGATAGTGGATGTCAACTTTCTCAAGGATGCCATTGAGCCGGGCACAATTCTAGCCTCAATCATGCACGCAAATAACGAGATTGGAACAATCCAACCAATTGAAGAGATTAGCTCAGTGACACAGAATGAAGGAATTCTCCTTCACGTTGACGCCACAAGCTCGACAGGAAAAATCCCTATTGACGTAGCTCGTTCAGGGATCGATCTACTGACCATACCGTCTAACGATCTCTCGGGGCCAAAGGGAGTGGGAGGCATCTTCATCAAAGACGGTACTCCGATAGAACCGATAATATTTGGCGGGGGGCAGCAACGGGGGTTAAGGTCGGCATCAGAGGATGTCGCAGCAATCGTAGGAATGGGTAAAGCTGCTGAGATTGCCGAACGAAGAATGGGATCTGATGGGAAGCGCCTGACACGGATGAGAGATAAGATCATGGACTCTGTTTCGGAAACTGTAGAAGGAGTTTCCGTCTACGGTCATCGAGAACATCGCCTACCCAATAACGCGATGATCGGTATATTCGGTGTAGAGGGAGAACAAGCGATTATGGAACTCGACAAAAATGGAATATCGGCTTCTACTGGATCGGCATGCGCCTCAAAGAACCTGGACTTGTCTCACGTTTTGGAAGCCATAGGTGTCAATGAGGTCGAAAGATATGGAACTATCCTCTTCTCGCTATCGAGATGGAATCGTGAAAAGGAGGTGGACCGTCTACTTGCAGTCCTCCCTCGTATTATTGGCGAGCTCAGAGAGATCTCTCCGATTTGGAAGTTTAGAGACAGGCTGGAAGAATTCTACGCGGGATAAAAAGAGATCTAATATATCGCGGCTTGTGAGTTATAGTTATAGCAATGAGATTAGAGGAACTGCGCGAAAAGCTTCTGTACAATTCCCTATCGGATGTATGGTTTGCCTTCCGTGAAGAATCAGGGGAGGAATGGGCGGACTTTGGTGCGTTCAAGAGATTTGTGGAGCATATTCGTGGGTCCGGATTAGAATTCAAGTCGCTACCCGTCTGCCCGAGCGGGACCGGCGCCAAAGCTGACTTCGCGAAGAAGATTTCGGTATTCTTGGGCGATCCAAACAAAACATACATCTTGAAGACAGATGAGAGTACCGTAGAGAGGATACGATCCTTCAGCCCTTGAATCGACTGCGGGACTCAGTATCAAGGAAGAGTCAGAAATACTTAATATGGAGGGATGGACTTTCGATCTCTAGATAGAAGATGTTGAGTCAGACCGAGATGGTCACTATCTTGCCTCGGGCAGTAGTGAAGGTTTCAGAATTTCTTAAGAATGAAAACAAGGAACCCGCCAAGGCAGGGTTGAGACTCTATGTAGCAGGGGGTGGTTGCTCCGGCCTAACCTATGGAATGGCGCTAGAGGATGGACCCTCAGAAGAGGATATCATAACAGAAAAGGAGGGATTGAAGATTTTCGTGGATCCATTCAGCGCAAAATACTTGAAAGGATCAAGCGTCGATTACATTGAGAGCATCGAGGGCTCTGGCTTCAAGATAAACAACCCCAACGTAACATCGTCTTGCGGTTGTGGACACTCCTTCCAGACCGGCTAAGTACCCTCAGTCCAACAATTACCTGATTTTTTATAGACCTAGCTTGACCCTCGTCGATAGATATGACAATCGGCGATTTATATCGCAAGGCATACGGAGCCCTGGTAGCAAAGCCTACCAAATTTGGATGGGTAGAGTCAGGGAAAATTGCAGCATCAGGTAGGCCTTATTCTATCAAGGAAATGAACTTCCTCTCAAAAGAGGGAGTGAGATCTGTTCTGAGTCTCACAGAAGAGCCACTGGCAAACGATTTAATCTCGGGCCGAAGTCTTCGGTACAAGAACATTCTTATTCGCAACCATGAGGCCCCAGACCCCATACAGTTGGATGAAGCCGTCGGTTTCATGCGTTCTTCGATTGCTGACGCCCTTCCTGTTTTGGTTCATTGTGCCGCCGGATTGGGACGTACCGGAACTGCCCTTGCAGCCTACTTTATAGCTACTGGCTATAGCGCCCAAGATGCCATTTCCTACGTAAGACGGCTACGGCCAGGATCAATAGAGGCTGAGCAAGCAGAGGCGCTCAGGAAATATCAGGATATGGGCACGGGAGAGAATTCCTCTTGAGTCTCGGCAGCCGATTAAGACAAGATTGAAGATTTATACGAAAAAAGGAGATGATGGAAGAACAGGCCTGCTTGGGATATCAAGCAGGGTCAGCAAGTCGTCCGCTCGCGTTTCAACCTATGGAGATGTAGATGAGCTGAACTCAGTACTGGGAGTCGTGAGATCGGAGAACAGGAACTCGAAACTTGACGAAATTTTAGAAAAGGTTCAGCGAGATCTCTTTTCAATTGGATCTGAACTCGCGACTCTTACGGGCCCATCTGATCTTGGGAAACGAATTCCTGCTTTTCCAAGAATTACCATCAACGACGTACAGAGACTTGAACACGATATTGACAGGGCGGAAGAGATTCTTATTCCGCTGACTAAGTTCATTTTACCAGGGGGAACTAAAGCGGCGTCATTCCTGCATGTTGCTCGTAGTGTATGCCGAAGAGTGGAGAGAGGGGTAGTTGCTTTGGGGGAGAATGACACGATAAATCCGGTAATTCAGGCATATCTTAACAGACTCTCAGATCTGCTTTTTGTCCTCGCAAGAGAATCTAATTCCGAAGCAGGAATAAGAGACAATCAATGGGCTCCTTGACATCAAGTCAAGAGTTTCTGAACAACAACCAACTCCGTTCCATAATGGAAACTCGCCTGATTAAGAGCCGTCTCAGCTTCAGAGCCCGTCGTTGGGATGGAAAAGTATCCTGTAATCCCCTCGTTGCTGGAGGTCTGATCAAGGAATCTGGGGATATGTTTTATCAGAGTGAGCATCATCTGAATTGTTCCGCCTAGGAAAGTGATTTGTACTGAATTCTTGTATCCGAATCTTGAGGTCATGTTTAGTAGGAGAAGTGCCTCTAAATTTCTGTTATCTCCTAAACCTATTGCCGATCCATTTACCAGCAATTCATCTAGCATGGTTTCGTCAAATTCCCACCACCTCCACCAGAGAGGCGATAAGAAATGTGGTGGGGCCAAGCTTCCCGAGTTGTGGAGAAATTTGAGGATCTCATCTCTTTCTGCGTTTCGAACCTGACCGTTGTCAGAGCCAGCATGCATTGCACCCTCAAATTTCATATAGTGAGGGAACAGAACCTCCTCAAAGGCCTGCCCTCGGAAAAGGCCTCTAGATCCCAAGTTCTTTTGAGATGTCACCAAACGAATCACTCTCGATCCCCTCTCCGTGACTCGATCTAATGCATCATGCGTCAGTCTCCTTCCGACACCCCTCCTCCTCTGGCCTATATCTACTCGTAAACTTTCCATCCAGGATTGGTTCCCTCTATAGGCGAGATGGTAGAACCCCACTATTCTACCATCTGTCATACCGATCCTAAACTCACCCGAACTAGGCTCATTCGAGACCCAGTTATCCCACACGTCGGGAAGGTAGTCCCTTTCTCCATAGACCCTTTCACATATCTCTAGCACCTCTGCTTTGTCATCTCGAACGGCTCTCCGCGTTGAGAGATTTTCCGCCTCCGGCATGATATTTGAGATCTCGATTACGGAATTAATTACGAAATTAAGTGGTCTCTCAGAGGTGCTTCATGAGCACCTTCTCAAGTCCCTGTTCTCCAACGGCCCCGACCACCTTGTCAACCACCTTACCGCCCTTGAATATCATGAAAGTGGGAATGGAAAAGATTCCGTATTTTGAGGCAGCTACCTGGCTCTCATCAACATCAAGCTTACCGAATGCAACTTTGCCGGCATATTTGTTTGCCAGTCTTTCTATCACTGGATGCATAACCCTACAGGGGGCACACCATTCTGCCCAAAAGTCGACGACTGAAGGATTGGGATTAGCAATAAAGTTGTCAAACTCCTTATCTGAAAGTATGACAGGTGTTCCACCACTTTTTTCCTCCGTACGAGTTTGGAGCTCGCGAATCTTTCTCTGGTTGATTATCTCAAGTTCAGGGTCGCTCGGCATGGACTCGTATCTGATTCTAGATTATTTAAGTTTGGAGAGTATGGAGAGCGGCATGGTCCCATATCTTTAGGAGCGTGAGATTTGCGATTACCTATTAATACTGATAGATTTGAAGTACAGAGCGCCGGGAAGAGATGCCGGGATACATTCAATGATCGTAGGCAGAGTGGACCTCTCATGAACACAATAATGCGCGGATCCCCCACACGGGAGCGTACGCCTTGAGAGCCTGTGTCCTCTTCGAGGACTCGTGGGTTCGAATCCTACTCCCGGCGCCTCTAGTTTGTTTAGAGCATTATCTAG
>JAPUKB010000033.1 GCA_027295865.1 Nitrososphaerota archaeon | reverse complement strand
CCACACGCAGGATTCCTATACTCGGGTCCAATCGCTGCGCATTCCTACCACGCTATTTCATCAGCCAGAGGATTCGATCGAATAATCATTGTAGGTCCCAATCACCGCGGATTGGGAGATGATGTCTCTATGCCATCGTCTGCGTGGTGGATGACACCATTAGGAAACGTCGAAATTGACATTGAGGCCGCCGCCGAGTTTTCCGCCTTGTCATTCATTAATCAGAATGATCTTTCTCACGGCGAAGAACATTCAATCGAGGTTCAACTGCCCTTTCTACAATATCTGTACGGCAACGACGTTAAGCTTCTACCAATAAGTATGGTTCGACAGGACAAGGAGACTGCGGTTGAGCTTGGCGAAACGATAGTAAGAATAAAAGGAAAGAACATTATCGTCGCCTCTTCTGATCTTACGCATTGTGAACCACATCATGCTTCAATTTCATTTACGTAGCAGCCTGGTATCATGACTCAACGTCCCACGGCATTCGGAGAAGCTCCAGGAAAAGTCATAATTACTGGTGAACATTTTGTCGTTCATGGAGCTCTAGCTCTGGCTCTAGCGTTAGACAAGACTGTCAAGGTTGGGGCGAGAATTATAGAAAGTAATCATGAAGTGATATCGAAGACATTTGGGTCTCAGTTCAAAATAAGAGATCTGGAGGCAAAGGGGAACTTCCCAGCTCTCAAAACAATTGAAAGGACTTTATCATTTCTGGGGAGTAATGAGAAGGTAAGTATCACCATTGAGTCAGAGATACCGAATGCTTCTGGCCTAGGTTCATCGAGCGCGGTAGCCGTAGCGACTGTGGCCGCGATAATGAGGTTGCATGGGAAGGATATTGATAGGCAAGTTCTATTCGATTTGGCGATGGAGGGAGAGATGGTGATTCACGGCAATTCTTCAGGAGTAGATGTTGCAGTTGCTATCTATGGAGGCGCCATCTTGTTCAAAAGAGGAGCGACCCCCAAGATCCTTGAGACAGATCCCCACCTCGAGATCGTAGTTGGCGTTAGTGGGATTAGGAGGAAGACGTCAAGGATGATTGAGATGTTCGCCAGAGTAAGGGGGGAGACACCTCACTTTTTCGAGGCAATGGTAAGGTCGTCAGACAGCTTCACTGGAATCGCGGCCAAGGCGATCGTGTCCGGGAATGTAGAGCTTCTAGGAGCTGTTATGAATTTCTATAACTCAGTCCTGTCATATTTTGGCCTTGGGACGAATGACACAGACAAGATGGTAGACATTTGCCTGTCTCAGGGAGCTGTCGGAGCTAAGATTCCCGGGGGCGGGGGAGGGGGAAGCATTATTGCTCTTGCTCCGCCACGTATCGGTAATAAGGTAGTCGAAGCACTTAGGGAGTCAGGACTTGAAGCTTTCCTTCTGAAAGTCCCACAGCTAGGCGTTAGGAGCTGGGAAGAGAAATGATCATAGTAAAACTTGGGGGTTCAGTAATAACAAAAAAGGCTATACCGTTGACCATTAACAGAAAGGCTATCACCCAATTGGCAACTACGCTAAAGGAGTCCAGGCTACCCCTCATAATAGTTCATGGAGCAGGATCCTTCGGGCACTACAATGCGGGAAGATTCAGAATTGACTCGGGGGGAGAAATAAGTAACCCCGAGGGGATTGCTACGACGAGAGAGTCAATGTTACGCTTGAACCTATCCTTGACGAAGATTCTCCAAGAATTTGGCCTGAATATCTATTCCTTCCCGCCGATAGCTCTCTATCGTGATGGTAAGCTAGAACATCACGCCAACAAAGTGATAAAGGAAATCATGAGAATTAATCTGATCCCGCTGACGTATGGGGACGTTATGCTAGGGCAAAAAGGGTTTAGAATTTTGTCAGGAGATGTGATAGTTCGAGATCTGGCACTCTTGCTCAGGCCGGAGAGGATTATCTTCGCATCCGATGTCGATGGTATTTCTCAAGAACCTCGCAAGAAAACTCCAATACTCAATGAGCTGGATCAAGGGATGATGCCGAAACTTTCATTCTCAAAAGTAAGAAATGATGTGACGGGAGGAATGGAGAATAAAGTTCTCGAGGCTATGAGAATAGCAGGACACGGCATTGATGTTTTTTTCACTAATGGGCTCAAGGGAGACCAATTGATGAAAGCGTTAAGAGGGGAAAAAGATGGAGGAACCGTAATTCGGGGTTTCAATCATGAAAACTAACCTCCGACCCGAAAGAAGCAGGCCAATGAGGAAGACCAATAGGCGGGTCACCCAGCAGAGAATTCAGGACAGGAAGAAGGAAGGTTTGATGATAACTCTCAAAGAAGGAGTCCAATCAAGGAGCTCCTCAACTCTTCTAGAGTGCGTACACCTAATTCATAACGCATTACCCGAACTCGACCTGGACGAGATTAATACATCAACGTCGTTTCTGGGTTTTGAGCTTGCTGCACCGATCCTTATTGACTCTATGACGGGAGGGACGCCAGCTGCCACGAGGATAAACGGCCGACTAGCGCAGGCGGCTCATGAGTTCGGCCTAGGAATGGGAGTAGGTAGTCAAAGAGCTGGACTGGGATCCTCCGTAATGGCTGGGACCTACCAAATAGTGCGCAAGGAGGCTCCAAACGCTTTCATTTACGCAAATATTGGTGGGGCACAGCTGGCAGAAGGGCTCTCAAATGGAGATGTTCAGAGAATCATAGATATGATTCATGCAGATGCAATTGCAATTCATCTTAACCCCCTTCAGGAGGTAATCCAGCCTGAGGGTGAGCCAAGGTTTAGAGGTGTTTTGGCTAGAGTCAAGGAGCTTTCTCAACGATTACACATTCCTGTAATTGTCAAGGAGGTGGGGGCCGGGATATCAGCCGGGGTTGCTAAGAGGCTCGAAAAAAGCGGCGTTAGTGCAATAAACATCGCAGGGTTGGGTGGAACTAGTTGGGCTGGTGTGGAGCAGATCCGAGCTGCGGGAGAGCATGTTGATTCAAAGGCACGGCTTGGAGATCTACTATGGGATTGGGGAATACCAACCGCGGCGAGTCTGATCAAGACAAGGAGGGCGGTGAAGATACCATTAATTTCCTCTGGTGGCCTCCGAAGCGGAGTGGATGTAGCGAAATGCATTGCTTTAGGGGCCAGCGTAGCAGGACTAGCTCATCCTATGTTGAAACATGCGGCGGAGTCCAACGAGTCTCTAACGCACTTTATTGAAGAGATAATACAACAAGTAAGGGCGACTATGTTCTTAGTTGGAGCAAAGGAGACTCAGGATCTCTCTCTCGCCGATTACATCATAACAGGCCCGCTGCAGTATTGGATCAATGGTGAGTAAGAGGATACTTATGACTGAGCTGCAGGCGATATTACAAGAGAACAAGAAGTTAATCGACGAGATTATACTAGAGGTTCTCCCGAAGTATCATCCTATTAGAGAAATTGAGTTGTTGTACCAGATGATGCGAGACTACCCCATGCGCCCGGCGAAGGGCTTGCGGTCATCCTTTTGTCTCTTGACAAGTGCAGCTTTCGGAGGTGACGTCAAGAAAGCGCTCTTGACCGCAACGGCATTGGAGTTATTTCAAAACTGGATTCTCATACATGACGATGTAGAGGACGCCTCCGAGCTGAGGAGGGGAGAGCCGGTCCTGCAGAAAAAATACAACATCCCTCTGGCAATAAACGCCGGTGATGCGCTTCATGGCAAGATGTGGGAGGTTCTTACCAAGAATAGGGACACACTTGGCGAGACGGTTACTCTG
>JAPUKB010000032.1 GCA_027295865.1 Nitrososphaerota archaeon | reverse complement strand
TCCAAAGTGTGATTTGACTTCGAAGATTCCAAGTGATGCCGACTTGATTCGAGTGTTTGGTCCAGAACAATGACTAACCCAAATCGTTCCGCCGGATAACACATAATCTCAAGGCCGTCCCTCTCAAGACATTTAGATTTGTGAATCTAGATACACTAGTTATGGTCACTCCTTTTATCATTCGAATCAGAGGATTTGAACCAAGAACCTATTCGGGAAAAAAGACGATAAACAAGAAGAAAGTACGAGATGAACTCCTCAACGAGTTACGAGCCAGTGGAATATTGTATAAGTACTCAGATGGATCCAAGGAACAAGTTTCCCTCCGAATAAAGTTCTTCCTATTCAAAGATCTGAAACAGTCAAAGCGGTACGAGAAGGACATAGACAATCTTCTGAAAATAGTTCTTGATTCAATTTCTATATACATTAATCAAGCAGATAATATCCGTGGTGTGGGTCTGATCCGAAACGACCTCGATGTTTGGAAGGTGCAAGCAGAGAAGGAGCTTGTGTACGACGCTCGAGATGAAGGCTTTGAACTCGAGATCAAGAAGTATAGAAGAGCTCCCAAGTAAGCGTCTAAGCAGGAGGTTCTATCATTGAAAGTCTTCTAATTTCCATCTGGTTTTACGGCATGGCCTCAATATTCTACGCCATGCGCCTAGTTTACATTAAGTCAGGAGGGTTTGGATATGTTGCAATCGAGGAGAGCGAAGATAGAGAGCTTGACTTTTCCAGCCGACTTGCTTGGTTGGACTCAGCTAATCTTTCAAATATTTTTAGAACCCAATTGTCGAAGTATAGAGGCAGGCAGGCCCATGCCGATTTCACTATTACTTCCTTTGGACCAGAGATAACAGGGCCATAGGCTCCCTCCTTATTTTCCCATCGTTTACATTCTCAACGTACGGCTTATTGCCTTTTCCGAGAAAGGAGTATGACAGCAGCAATAACAGCGACAGCTGCTATGCCGATTACAATAGCCGTTAGGGGAAGCGCTACCTGCGGGCTAAGCACTTCCCTAACTGGCTCTCCCTGAGGATCTTGACTTGGGATGATTACACCAATCTTGTTGTTATTGTTGTTCGGGAACCATATGTTCCCCTCAGGATCTGCGTAGATAAACCGGATTATGGTCCTTGGAGTCGGCAAGTCGTACTCTGTAATTGCTTGCGTAGCCTGGTCAAACTTCCCCACCTTGAAGATGTCTATCATGCTGAACCAGACATCGTCATGGATATCCACCCAGATAGCATAGGGCCCAGAATCCGGGGAGCTGGTTTCATATTCTTTCATCTCATTAGTCCTCGGATCAAAGCTTCCTATATTCCCTGCATTGTATTCGGTGAACCAGAGTAACCCTCTGCTGTCTATCGCAATCCTCCTCGCCCCACTATTCTCCGTAAGGGTCGGAAATTCCGTAACCACCCCGGTTCTTGCATCGACTCTACCAATCCGATGGCCAGTGAGCTCGGCGAACCATGCATTTCCCTCCGCATCGGTTATTATCCCATACGGTGACGAGGATCTGGTTGGTATCAGAAATTCTTCAATTGCGCCAGTCTGCATGTCCAGCCTACCTATCTTTGAAGCGCCTATCTCTGTAAACCACAAAACTCCATTTCCTATTATGGGTGTATGTGGAGAAGAATTCGGAGTTGGTGTTGAGAACTCTTCGATTATGCCGGTTTCAGGATCAAGCTTTCCTATCTTGTCCCCCGCTTGCTCAGTAAACCACACAAACCCTTGATCGTCAACCACTAGGCCGTGTGGTCTGGATGAAGGTGTAGGTATTGGATATTCCCTGAACTCTTCTGTAGCGGGATTGAATCTTCCGATCTTGTTTGCATTTATCTCTGTGAACCAAACAACGCCATTACCGTCCACAACTATGTCATGCGGAGCTGAGTTGCGAGTAGGAATAACCCACTCTCTAATAGTAATTTCAGATCGCTGTGCGCTAGCGACTCGAGGAGCAAGCAACACAACTAGGAAAAACGCAATAACGATGACCTTCAAACTGAGCTAACGGAACAGATCCGAGATATATATCAAATGTAGTAAGGTCACTGGTTGCGCGTTGAATGACTGATACACATCGAAGTGCATTCCTACATCTCCTACGAATATGGACCAGAATACGCAATGTTATCTCTCAAGACTAAGCACTTGTACCATAATCTAAAGCTTTCTTACTCAAGTTGCAGAATAGTTGGAATTCCTGCCTAGTCACCCATACATATAGGGATCAGAATCTGTATTATCATTTTTCAACAGTAAGAACGCAAAGAACGGTCTAGAACGGTCTAGACCAGTCTAGAACGGTCTAACAACACACAGACTGGTTCATGTTTCGGAGTTCCTTAGCGCTAGTTGATAGATCAAAACTTTGAGTTCCAAACTGACCACATTTCCTCCTCACCTGATGCCCTCTCAATATCGTTTGGGAAACACTTAGTGATTGTGTTTACACAGACCTTCCGAAAATACACTCTAGGGTGTTACCACGATTGCTCCATCCATGATTACCGGATGGATGACGCACCGATATCGGAACGTCCCCTCACTGTCTGCAATAAAGGAGACAGTTGCACTCTCACCAGAGTTGATGCGATCGATTCTGATGCCAAATTCATCTATTGCAAATTGATGCGGGACATTATCCTCATTAAATATCTCAATCTCTACAACTGAGCCCAGTGGCACCTCGATCATGGGATTCTGCTCACCATTCATCACCCATCTGATGTCCCTGCCAGTCAGGGTCAGCCTTACTAGATTCATTAAAGGGTCTGGCTCCACTTCGGGTTCTGGTTCCATCGGTGCTTCTGGCTCGGGTTCCACCGGTACAGGCTCGCCTTCCATCGGTACTTCCGGTTCCGGTTCCGCAGGTACTTCCGGTTCTGGTCCCATCGGTACTTCCGGGCCGGGTTCAAGTAGCAGGCCACGATTGAGCGTCGAAGAGAACATCAATGCTGTAACTCCGACAACAATCACGGCCACTATCAGAACGACCGCTACAACTTTGCTCACAGCCGATCTCTTCATCTCGTTCGCCAGCTTGAGCATACTCATAATTTGTCAGGCGTTATTGTACACGTCATCCATCATCTAAAGAAGTCCAGGAAGATCCTGATCGACAGATTGGAGATGGCCGTTGCATATCTCCTCGTCGAAGCTCTCCACGAATTTCATGCTACCACCGTAGGCACGACTCACGGTTTCATCTGGATTGAATGTAGCCTTGAAAGTTCCTTCCCCGCATAAGTTCGCCAGTTCGCCAGTTCCAGCTACGATGCTCCAGCTAGCTTCCGCTACCCCTGCAGCTACAGGGCCTCTTCCCACGATGCGAAAGAGTAGCATTCCAGATTTGCCATCTACAGTGCAAAGGTCGCAGAAATCAAAGATCAGTGCCGAGAATCGACCCTCTGAATCTATGAGCACCTGCTCTATCGAGGTAACAGGTCCGGAGAAAGTTCCTGTCAGTATCCCTGTCCTGCTGTGCCTATCGATCAAGCCGTTATCAAGCATTATTGGATCAGTCTCTGGTATCAAGGCACTATGTGTGCCCAAAGTCTCGACATTGATCTCCGTTACGATATCTCTAGTCTCCACCAGATCGATTTGTCCAGGAATCAAACCAGGGAATAGATAGCCTATCCCTACACCAGAAAAAAATAGAGTAGGGACAAGTATTGCTAAATAGGCCACCCGGATTAATCGAGGACTCTCGCTCACGAGCGACCCAACCTTCTTCTCTAATACCATGCCCGCTATCGACCAATCCGTCCAGATATTCCGTGCCCGTTGGATCGTCTGGAAAAGATGGCAAGAGGCGAGGATTTGACGGATAATGTGGGTCAGGGTCAGGCATTTATCTCCGACTTTTGCAGGAGGCTCCGTGGAGACTAAGCCGAAGATTAGAATAGATCCGATGAACGTCAGGATCTTAAACATCTTACAGCAGGATGGGAGAGCTACCACGGCCGAGATAGCACGGAAAATGAAGAGGGCTGAATCGACAATTAAGGAAAGAATAGGCTTGATGGAGAAAGCCGGAGTAATCAAGGGCTACACTGCAATAGTGGACAAGAGAGCTTTAGGATATACCACCCAAGCACTGATCTTCTGCAATATACCTTCAGAGCTAATAGATCAAGTAGATGAGAAACTCCTTGAGATTAAGAATGTTTTGAGGCTCTACCATATGACTGGGGAAAGGAGGTGTGTCATCAAGATAGCTACTAAGAAAAATGAGGAGGTATGGAATTTGGTCCATAGAGTGCTAATCCCTCTGGGGGTTAAGGACGTAGACTCACATATAATTATGAGGGTGGCAGATAGAAACCCACCAGAGACGATCATTGAAGAACCCGTTCGAGAAGACTGGTCCTAACATCTTCATCACCTCATACTAGAGAATCACGTCATACTAGCACAATACTAGATCGAAGATATTCAACGAACCCCCTACAATAAGTCTAATTCTGTACCTTCTCTCAATTCTGCCTGGTCTAGTGGAATGTGCTTCTTGTGTGGAATGTCTGTCTAGTGTTAATGTTGGATTACGGGCTTGTGGAATCTTGTCGCCACTTAATAATTTTAGCTGGACAAACGTCTTTGCATAAAGCATCGCAACTAGCTACTACAGCCTGGCTCTAGATCTCAGACTATTTCGCAAGGAGACAAAATCCCCAAGTCCCCTCGTCACCCAGTCTATTCGAACTAGATGACATTTGCCGGGTAATCGCCATTAATTAGTATTTTATCAAACACTAATATAGGTTCGGCTGCCGAATTATTATTAAAGGCGTCGGAGAGTCTTAAATACATGATTTCTTCTCGGTAGGGCTATGAATCTAAGAGTTATACTCATAACTCTGTTACTTGCAACAATTCTACTAGCGTCATCGACTCTCATATCAGTAAGATACGCATATGGTGCAGCTCATCTTCAGGGAAATCTCTACGTACCAACTATTGTTACAGGTAACTGGGAGTTTGTTAACTACCAAGCAGCGGGCGGTAGCTTCAGTCCACAGATGGAAATCAACAGAGATAATGTCCAGTTTTTAGAACTCAAGTGGATCTTTCCATACTCTGCAGTTGAGTGCAATCTCGGCACTTGTCAAGTAGGATCTAACGCACCCCCTCTCGTCGTCGACGGGACGGTTTACGTAGTCAAGAACCAGATGGCAATCCATGCATTAGATGCAAAGGATGGATCGGAGATATGGTTCAATGACGAGTGGTCCGGCAGGGATGGGTCAGAGCTGACAGCTCCATTCAATTACATCAATGGTGCGTTTGGACATGTTCACGCCATGAACTACTACCGAGAGAAGGGGTGGCTTATGATGAGCATGCAGCCTTGTTTCCAAACGGCCTGGAATGCAAATGACGGCTCAATTGCATGGGAGATGGGCCCAGCGGAACTCTGCGGGACAAACGAGCAGTACGGCAATTTTGATGATCCTAACGACAATGGATTATTCGCCAATAAGGGCAGATTAGCAAGCATCAGCAACCATCCTCCATCCTTCTTTGGTGACATCATGGTCATTCCGATAAGTGGAGCTAGCGGAGGCGGAGGGAGGTCATCGGTGAGAGCATGGGACATGAGCGATCCACAAAATCCGATACCACTCATCTATCCAGGAGAGGGGGGTAGGACATGGTACTCCCCGAGAATGGATGGAAGTGAGCCTATGTGGGCGATTGACCAGTGTGACAGAGTTAGTGGAAATGGGTGGTTCTTCGAGCGCCCCGAGTTTCTCAGGAGCGGTCAGCTAGCTGTGAACTGTAGAGACGTACCAGATAATGTGTTAATGAATGACTGGATCGACCTAGTTCCGTCTTCTCCACACTTTATGGAGATGCATTCGGCAAGTGCGATAGCAGCTATCTGGGGTAATATGCCGATAGACCCGGAGACCGGTATCATCTACTTCGGAACTGGAGATATAGGACCGTACACCAACGCCACGAATAAGTACGGACCCAATCTGCACGGCTCAGGGTACTTCTCGATGGATGTCATGACGGGTGAGATGAAAGCGTTCTTCGCAGCTGTCCCTCATGATCTCTGGGACCAGGACTGCTCATGGGGAGGGATACTTGGAGATGTCAATGGGAGGAAAGTATACATCAAGGGATGCAAGACTGGTGTAGTCCACGCACTCGATGCAGTGACCTTGGAGCCTGTCTGGCTCTATGACCCAGCCATCATTGATAGGGACTTTGGCAGTGGAGCCGGAGGCATTTCTAAAGATCAGTTTGGTAATCCAGCACCGGGTATGGGAGGTGCTTGCTGTGATATGACTAGAGAGCACATGTCCAAACCATGGATGAACTGCCTTGCGTGGGACGTAAATACAGGGATATGCACTGATAGATCTGAGACGAGCCTGGGACCAGCTCGAACTATATGTTTGACTGAATGCTTGGAGTCTGACATCGCATATGATGGAGAGAGGGTCTACGCTGCATTCCATAACAACAGAGGGCTCTTCCAAACACTGAATGTGAGGGACTTTGGCAATCAACTTCAAGGGCTGTCGAACGAGTGTGTAGAGTGCGTAGATGAAGGATTCCTAGAAGCCATCGATGTCGATACAGGAAGGTTGGTCTGGAGCCTTAAGCTTGGTGAATCAAATGGATTCAGAGGGGGGCTTTTGGTCACAGGCGGTGTGGTATATGCATATGCTGCTGACGGCAATCTCTACATGGTGAACTCAGAGACGGGAGAGCTACTGGCGAAGAAGTTCTTCGGAATCCCAGTGAGTGTCGCTCCGACGATCGGTATGGACAGTGATGGAAAGCACAAGATCTTCATGCACATAGGTGGAGGAGGAGGCTTCCTCTTCGGCCAAAGGGGCAATGAGGGAAGTCTAGCCGCTTTCGGTCTTCCTGATGTCTTGCCTGAACCAGAGATAGTCGAAGTAGTAGTTGAAGTACCAGGTCCAGAGAGAATAGTTGAAGTACCAGGTCCAGAGAGAATAGTTGAAGTCGAAGTACCAGGTGCCGACAGAATCATTGAGGTCGAAGTACCAGGTCCAGAAGTAATCGTTGAAGTCGAAGTACCAGGTCCAGAGAGAATAG
>JAPUKB010000031.1 GCA_027295865.1 Nitrososphaerota archaeon | reverse complement strand
CTTTCTAGACATAGACGACACCTTCACGTTTGTTTTCACTTCTCCGGGTGAGTACAAATATCACTGTGAACCCCATCCTTGGATGAGGGGTACAATTATCGTACTCGGTCTTGCAGGAGAATGACCGCGTCTCCTACTGATTATCGGACGCTCTCGCCCTTGCAATCAACCTAGCAACTCGCAGTGGTTCGGGTATCGCTCCCTGTAGGGTAAATTTCTCTACCGTTTTTCTAGCGTCCTCGAAGGAAATCAGAGACGGTCTTAGGTAAACATGATAACCAGTGGCTAATTTGACCCGTCGTCTATCTCGTATCCTTTCGTACATGTTCAGTTTCTGCTGCCAATCAGGGAATCGCTCTCGGATGCTCGAATCTATGCCTATAGAATTCTTGAAAGTTATGGCAACTAGAGGGATTCCCGTCTCTTCGGCTATCTTGTCCCCATCAATCACGTTATAATGGCTGATGATGGAACCCAGGATCATTATCAGATTGATATCTTTCCTCCTCAAATTCCTGAACATAGATATTATGTTCTCTGTAGAATCGTTCCCGCCGACTGTGGCTCGCCCAAAAATGCAACCGTCAATGATTAAATCACTTCTCATGACGATCGAACATAGAATCGACTTTCTTGTTCCAAGGGGCCGGGTGGATTCGGCGATCCCCATCGCCCTAATGCCACTCTTTTCCAGATGTACTCTCATAACTAGATGCTAGATTCTCCGCTTTCTCTTTTCTCCATGTTTTCGGGGCCGAGATGATCGCGATCCGAATTCTGTCCTTCGAAAAGATTGAGTTCATCTGCATCCCCTTGATGAGAATCACGATTGGTAACCAGTCTATAAACTGCCGATAGTAAGGCGACTGACAAGGCTGTCAGAATCACCCACTGCACAAAGAGCCACATGATATCTCCGAAATTCTCTTGCCGTTGTGTTAGAATCCTCCATGACTCGGGCCTGTCCGGGCTCGTTTACTAACGAGAGGTCTGATTGAATCCCTCAAGAAATCGCCCGTTCTAGATATAGCATCGCCGATATATTCGGTCGGATCGAGCATCCCTGAAAAGGAGTCGCCGTAAATTTCGCGTATCTTCGTATCCTTAGTCAGGAGTCGCGCTAACGGGTTGCTCCTTCCTCTTTCAACTTCATTCCATGCTCTTCTCGAGATTCGCCTGAACCTCTCATGGACTTGTTGTCGATCCTCTCCTCTTTTGACTAGGTCCATCATTAATGGTTCCAAGAGAGAAAAACTCCCGTAGCGTTCTAGGTTCCTTTCAACACTCTTGATTATTATCTTCATTCCGGATACGATCCTGGAATAAAGAAGAAGACATTCATCCACAGCTAAGAAAGACTCAGGGATAATTATTCTCCTATTAGCCGAGTCATCCAAGGTCCGCTCTAGGATGCTGCTTGACGCATTGGTAAGAGCTACTGCCACCACTGATGAAGCATATCTCCCCAGTGAGCTAGCTCTCTCCGCCAGAACCGGATTCCGCTTGAACGGCATCGCCGAAGAGCCAACCTGTCGCCGTTCAAAGGGTTCAGAGACTTCGCCAAAAGGAGGTGATTGAAGAATCCTCATATCCAGCGCAAACTTCTGAATGCTTTGTGCAATCGACGCTAGAACAGTGAGAATTAGAAAATCTACTTTTCTAGGATAGGTCTGAGTGCTTATCGGAAATGGTCTCAGATCTAACTTTTTCATCACCTCTTTTTCCAGATCCCTTAACTGATCTACTCCGACTAGCCTGGAGTAGCTAGCCGCAGTTCCTACAGCTCCTTTCATTCCTTTACCGAGTGCGATCTTCTCCAAAAGGAAATCTATCAACTGCACATCTAGAATTAAATCTTGGGCATATGTTGCAAACCTGTAACCTATAGTAGTTGGTTCAGCGGGTTGGAGGTGGGTCCACCCCATGCAAGCTGTCGACTTGTATTTTTGGATCTTTTCCCCGAGAAGTGAAAGGCACGAAATCACTCGCTCCCTAAGAATTCCCAAAGCTTCCCTCATCCTTAGGATATCGGTATTATCCTCAATGTCTGCTGAGGTCGCGCCGAGATGTATCTTTCCTCCACCAACTTTGGCTTGTCCAGCAAAGACCTTAATCTCTGCCATTAGGTCATGGCCTATTATCCGCTCGATTTGATGTGATTTGTCGATGTCTATGTATTCTGCAGCGGAATACTTTCGAATGTCAGCAAACTCCTTCTCTGTCAGTAGCCCATACCGAAGCTCCGCTTCGGCCAGAGCTGTCCAAACTTCCCTCCATTTTCCACGATAATTTACTTCGGAAAATACTTGCCTCATTTTATCGCTCCCATATCTCCAAGTAAATACGGAAAGAAATGAGTCAAACCCGTATGTCTGAGAGCGCTTTCCCCTTGGTTTTGCCATTATGATCAGCTTTCTCGAGACAGATTGCTTCTTGGGATCCCGGGTCTGGTCAATGCCGCGGGATCAAGAACTCGTCTGACTTCCTCGTCAGAGAGAATCCTCTTTTCTCTAATTATTTCAATTATACTCCTCC
>JAPUKB010000030.1 GCA_027295865.1 Nitrososphaerota archaeon | reverse complement strand
AGCTGAGCCAGGCCCATAAACTAGAGTGACAGAGGCGCCACGATCGCGGACAACCTTTGCAAGAGCAACCCCCATCTTTCCCGAGGAGCGATTTGAGATAGTCCTAACACTATCTATTCTCGATATGGTCGGACCTCCTGTTACAAGCACATTCATTCCTCTCATATCTTTTGGCTGATTAAGGCGGATAACATGCGACAATATCTTATCAACTGACGCAAGCTTGGCCTTTCCTTCTACCAGTAAAGGATCTATAATCTCCACCCCAACTGATTGGAGTCTAGTTAGACTCGACTTAATCAATGGATTGGAGTACATTGGTTCGTGCATTCCAGGGGCGATCACGACTCGAGTCCCGGACCCCAACGCAACTGACGCGAAAGTGGTAACCGTCGTATCGCTGATTCCAGAACTGATCTTGCTCAAGGTATTCGCAGTACATGGCGCGATCAGAATGAGGTCAGCAGCCTCTTTTCCACCCCCAGCGAGCTGAACGTGCTCTAGCCTACTAGTAATACGACTTATCACTTCATTTCCAGTGGCCCAAGCAAGAAGATCTGCTTTGATCAGTCTCCTAGCGGATTTGCTTAGAACTGGAATGACATCAGCTCCGTGCCGCACTAATTCTCGTGCGATTCTTGGACTCTCCATAGCGGCGACGCTTCCAGTTATGCACAGAATTATCTTCATTCCTGATAATTCCTTGCTAGGTCCAGCTAGATTCTCTGCTGTCGACACCCCGGTCATTCCACTTATTGAAGCCCCTGAGCCTAATAATAACTTCCGCATTATCAGACCGATTTGTATGACTTATCGATCTCTTCGAGAGCACTTTGTAGTTCATTCTCAGTCCGAATCCTTAGTTTCTTCACGTTCTCGGGCGACCCTTTCGAAGGGATCGAAAGAAGCAATCCGTCATGCGTCGGGAGGATGTCAAGGAACCATCGAAGAGAGGTTATCCTCGCAAATACAATCCTATGCTCCCTAACATCCACATTCACCTCATCAAATCTGTGATCTACTTGGGTACGAATGCTTCGTAACAACGATCTTGCCGGTTCCGCTAGGACCGAGACGTCTAGGCGTTTCTTTTCCTTCCGAGAGAAAAAACCGAGGTCACTATTCAACATCCGACTCTGCATGCGACCTAATAAGTAGTTTTGGATCCATGGCCAAACTGAAACATCTTCTCATGGACTAGGTGGTCCACTAGATATTTGGAGTCCGGAACGCGCAAATTTAGCTTCTCAGAGATCAGCTTAACAGCTGTTGATCGATCGAGTGTGCGGATTCCGGCCTTGTCTCTGAGAATCTGGAGGGTAAGTTCGATGGCTTCTTTTTTGGCCATGTCCTGCTGGTATGGAATCTCGACAAAGTGTTTTGAGATTTGTGCAAAGCGGTGCTTTGTACCATTATGAGTAGATCCGGTGTAGAGGATGGGTACGTACTCATTGAAGGTCCAGTACCCCCTGAAATCCTCTTCGGCATAGGCCGTCTCGAATTTTCCTACAAAGAGATCATGGTCTCCTATTGTGATTCTTCTCTCTAGCGAGCACTCGATGACTCCGAGTGCCCCTCGAATAACTTTCGAGTCTAGCGTCTTCGATTTCGTAAGAGTGAATCCAGAGTCCATCACCTTTCGTGTGTTGAACCGCCGAGAAATGTCGCCCGCTATAGAGGCCGACCGAATATCCTTAGCTGAAAGTAAGTTTATGGCAAAGGACTTCGATTTCATGATTAATTCGTGAATAAAGTTTTGCGGCGAGATTGAGACGCCAAATAGGGCTGGCCGAAATGAAAGGGCTGAGCAGGAGGTAGCAGGAGTTGCATCGTCCAGGTTGGCCCAACTTGAGGTGATAATAGCAGTTAGGCCAGGATAGAGCAATCTATAGGCGATGCTTGGTTCAACATTCCTCTGGGGCATGGTAATATTAGTGGTGGCCTAGAGTTAGATTAAGGAAGCGGGGGGGAATAACTTTAAAGCCTTTTGACTTTGCCACTGAACTAAGGTAGAGAGGGAAACATCGCTTATGTCAAAGGAAGACACCCCTGGTACAGCCAACAAGGATCAAGAGATCCAAGTTAGGGAGAGGCTACTGAAAGTGCTCTTAACATCTGACGCCAGGGAGCGGCTCACAAGAATAAAGATGGTAAAGCCCGAAGTGGCAAAGGCGATAGAGAACACAATAGTCGAGCTCGCCTCTTCGGGAAGGTTGAAAAAAGCGGTATCTGATGAAGAGATAAAGGATTACCTCGCATCAATGCAACAGCCTCAGAAGAACTTCAAGATCAAGTGGGCTTAGCGTGTCTAAGAACTCATCCGGCGTAAAAGGCCGTCTTATGAAAAAACGGACTCAAAACTACGCCGTACCTACATGGGTGATTGTAAGGACTCGGAGAGCTGTCCGAACCCATGCCAAGAGAAGGTTCTGGAGAAGGAGCAAGTTGAAGGTGAAATAGGTGTCAGAAGAAATCGAGAGAACGTACAAAGTCCCTCTTGGGAAGGTATTGATTGTTCCCAAGAACAAGCGAGCGCCCAAGGCGGTACGGATCCTAAGACTATTCGCAAAGAAACATATGCACTCTGATGAGGTTAAGTTAGATCCGGCACTTAACGAAATCATGTGGAAAAGAGGGATACGGACACCGCCTAGAAAGGTCACGGTGAAGATGGTGAAGGACAAGGACGGGGTAGTTACGGTGACCCCTGCGGAATAGATCGTCTAGGCCTACTCTATATTTTCCAGCCTTCCCAGGTCGATTTCGATCGATGACTCTGGATAAAAGTCAATTTCTCTCCCTGCAAGGATAGAATCAAGTGGGTCATACTTATCGAACTTCGTTACAGGAAAACCCGACCCCAGAATAAGAGCGGAGCTCACCATTCCTCCCGTTGAATAACCGAGGTCAACACTACTCAATCTTGGCCCGATGAAAGACTCAACTGTACCGATAGCTGAAGTGAGATCGCTGGCAGAGAGTTTTGCGTTTCCCGCCATGAAAATTATGGCCTTCTTGATTTCCCGCGGATCCGCGGTTTTGGAAATGGATTTGACCGCACTCTTCACGGCGCTGAGTGGGGTATCAGACCTTGGCCCGGAAGTACCTAAGACCGAGTATCCATCAGTCGCGACAACTTGGAGGAGCTTGTCCATATCTAATGACGCTCCTTGGGCATTATCCGCTAGGCCGAAAAGCCTGCTGACGGCTAATGCTAGAGTCTTGTCGATGAGCTCGAAAGATTCTTGCAGTGGAGCTTGTGGGAATCTTTCCAGGATCTCATCGTTGTCAACAATAATTATCCCGTCGGAAAGACTCCTAATCCACTTTAGAGCCACCCCCGCTGTGAAGTGTTTGTTCTTTTCGAATTTGAAAGGCATTACCACTACCGAAAAACATCTTATATTCCGCTCCCTAGCCATCTCGGCAATCATTGGAGCGAGTGCGGATCCTACCTTCCCACCAAGACCTGCGATTAAGAATAGGGTATCCACCCCTTCCAAAGCTCTATCAATCTGGTCTCTATGAGCGTGAGCGGCTCCTCTCACAGATCTTTGGGAAATTTTTCCCCCTACGGGAAGCTTAATCGTGATTCTATTCTTGCCAGAAACGAGATCAAAATCGCTTTGAGTGCAACTAGCATAATGATGCTTTCCAAGTTTTACCCCGTTTCTCTCAAGTTGAGACAGAATACGACATCCTGCGGTTCCTAGGCCGAAACTAGCAATCCTGTAGTCAACTGACGAATTCCCAGGATCTTTTGAATTTATTTTCAACGGCAGAACTCACACCTAAGACATGACCTGGCGACCGAGTGCTTTCAGAAGGTCTAATGCTGAAACAAATTCTTGTTCGGTATGTAGGACAGCTCTCATACGCGACCCCTTTCATTCTAAGCTTATAATTTCCCTTAGAACCAAAGAGTTAGCTTGGAATAAACAATAGTTGACATCAATCCCTTGCAAAAACAATAAATGACCTTCCATCTAGGCTTGTCCTGATAGAGTTGAAAGCAATTTACCTTCTTCTCATGATTCTCCTGCTGGCCCTTATTCCTCAAACGCTAGGACAGGGTGAAGTCGAGTTAGAAATTGCTCTTGATAGCACGGTAACCCTCCACGAACTTGGGTTGATAACAATAAATGAAACTTTCACTGTATCTAATCCGACATCTTCACCAGTAGAAATGCCAACGTTACATCTTCTGATGCCTTCGGAGTATTTCGGAAAGATTACTGCAACAAAGATAGACGGGCCTGTTGAAATGATCCTAACAATTACAAACAGCTCAAGAGGCACTATTCTCTCAGCTTTTCACATGAGCCAACTCTCACTCCCACCCAATGGGGAGTCTCAAATCATTACCATAGGGTTTGCGGTGGAGGGAGCGGTCGAACCCTTCCCACTTGACTTCTACCGATTCATAGTGCCAATCCTTCCAACAGTCGACGGAATCATGCTAAACGAGGTCCGGTCTACGATCGTTGTCCCAGCTACACTAACATTCGGGAATGTAACTGATGGAATGGCAATAGGGGGGTCAGGTTTGGCGATTACCATCTCTGGAACATTTGGGAATGTTAGTTCATCGGAGCAGAGGAACGAGTTCGTCCATCTGGTGGAACAACCAGCCGCAGGGGTGTTTACCCTCGTCGATTTTGAAGACGCCTCAAGGACCGTGGTCGTCTCTCCAAACGGATTGATTTCGGTTCGGGAGGAGTTCTTAATGAAGAATGTCGGATTCGGTACGCTGACAGAGCTAAATATGATACCGATAGATGATTCGGTGATAAGAGTGACGGTGGGCGCTACATCTGATCCCCCTTTAAAGAATCCTACTCGACTTTTCTTGATCAGCAACCGACTGGACCTTCAAAGAGCGTTTTCATCCGTATTAAGACCGGGTGAAAAGATCCTCGTGATCTACGAATATAATCTGGACCGAGAATTCTTGGAATCCACATTTGGAAGCGTAAAAGTTTCTGTAACACCGTCTCCCCCCGTTGATTCCCTAATGGGAAGCTTTAAGGTAGGAATTGAGTTACCCTCCGCCTTTAGACTCATCGATGGACCAAACTCGGTGGACATCGATGAGACAGAACAGCTATTTGGGACGGACATTATCTATGAGTTCAGGCCGGGCATCATATGGGCCTCGGGGACCGCGTTTCCGATAGGAACGGGCATATTCCTAATTCTCCTCCTAGGATTTTTCTTGAGCCAAAGAGCAGATGTGAAGGCAGAGAGAGAAATCGTTCTGAAAATTAATAAGCTGGCAGAAATTTACCAGGACAAAATATCCATCGTCGGTTCTATCGTCTCGAATTTCAAGAGACTCGAAGTCGGCAAGATGGAAAGAAGGCAGGTTGAGAATGTAAAAGGCGAAATGAATTTAATTAGGTCAAAGACCTCAACAAGAGTCTCTGAGCTTAGAAAAGCTATCATCGAGCTCGAGCCTAAAGTCGGGAGTTCATTTGCGGAACTCAGCACCCAAGACCAGTCGTATGACCGCGCAGTTTCCCAGTTCATTCAGACGTACGACCTGCAGATTCAACGAAAGATCAAGTCAGAAGTGTTCCGGACAAAGACAACCGATCTCGATAAGCAGATTAACAAACGTGCTAGCAACATCGTTAATCTCGTCCAAAGTATCGTTAAACAGGTTGAAATGACCTAGGGCAATACTTAAGATACGGGACCACGGCTCTAGCACTATCCGGCCATGCCGACAGCATATGTCCTGATCAACGCTGATCTTGGAGCCGAAGAAGAGCTTGTAAAAGAACTAAAGAAGATTGAGCATGTGACCGAGGTCTACGTCGTGTACGGGGTATATGATGTGGTAACGAAGGTTGAGGCAAGCCAGATGGAAGTAGTGAAGGAGACCATAACGTGGAAGATCAGAAGACTGGAAAAAGTGAGATCCACACTTACTATGATTGTTGTGGAAACTTAAACAGCTCCAAGGGCCACGGACTATGGAGACTGTTCATCTAGGACTTGATGATACTGACTCCTCAGAAGGGATGTGTACCACATATCTTGCAACCCTAATAGTTGAGCGGCTTCTCGATTACAATTGTGAATTCCTAGACTATCCTAATCTGATTCGGTTGAACCCGAACATCCCGTGGAAGACACGAGGAAATGCTGCGATCTGCCTGCGATTTCGAACTGACCTCGTGGATGCTGTATTTGACGAATGTCGAGATATTGTTAGTATGTATTCAGAAAGTAAGCGAGGTAAAGCGGACCCTGGCCTTGTCCTACTCAAATCCCACAAGATCCCAGGTGATTTTCGAAGACTTTCAGAACGGGCCCTCCATACCGTGATCAGCCGGTCAGAGGTGGTAAAGATTCTGAAGCAATACAATGTCCGTCATTACCAAGAAGGGTCCGGCAGAGGCTTGATTGGGGCCCTTTCTGCTATCGGTAACAGTCTCGACAAAGATCACACCTATGAGCTAATTGCGTACAGGCCCCTGAAGGCGAACGGACCCAGGAAAATAGATCTCCATTCTATATTTCATATGGATGAAGCCACAAAGTCGCATACGTTCAATAATCTGGATCCGGAAGAAGGTCGGATCCTGATATCTTCGCACGGACCAGACCCGGTCTTATTTGGAATTCGAGGTGAAGATCCACATCTGTTGAAGGAAGCAGCTAGTATGCTTCGACTTGGTGAACCCAAAGAGAGAATGATGATCTTCCGGAGTAATCAAGGAACGGGGGAGCATCTAAGAGAAGAGCTCGACCCCCAGGCACCTGCTTACAACTCAGGAAAAATTCGGGGTATGGTTTCTGAAAACCCTATGACAGGGAGAGGTGGACATGTATTCTTCTCCTTAGAAAATTCCAAGGGTGCGTTGAATTGCGCGGTATATGAACCTACAGGGAGTATGAAGAAAAAAGCGGCACTCCTTCAACAAGGCGATTCAATTGAAGTTGGAGGTGGAATCCGAAAGAAAGGCAACAAGCACGGAAAGATTCTGAATGTCGAATATCTTAAAGTTTTGGCGTTGTCAAAGTCCTTCATTCAAAGAAACCCTCTTTGCTCAAACTGCGGAAAGAAGATGACTTCGGATGGCTATGTCAACGGCTTCAAGTGTGGGAGCTGCAAGACTAGATCTCGGAGAGTACAATTCCGCGTTTCCAGGCGAATGTTGAAGAGGGGATTATATCTTCCTCATCCGTCGGCCCAAAGGCATCTTTCCAAGCCACTCCAGAGGCATGGACGAGAAAAGGATAGAGAGCCAGCGCGGCCTTCAGGCATGTGGTTCGAAATCTTCTAATCTAATCCTAGGTCTCGCCATGTTGTTGTAGTACGCCCCGTCAAATTTCGAATTGGCACAAGCAAGTACGGAGTATGATCATAATCATTTAGGACAGTGCGATCAAAGCCTGGATCCTACAGGCATCCTCGAATGCCTAAAGAAACAATATCGCCCTAGACTAATCTAGTCTGATGGAGAAACAGAAACTTTGGGTTCTTGCTTCGCTCTCCTGTGCCAGAACGATCCTGCTAGAGCTATTATCGAGGCAATCCACGCTACGTAATAGCCCAGTCCATAACCAGGCAGATCGGTCCTTAAGACCAAGATCATGGGTGCGACGGTAACCAATGCCAACGCGACTACTCCCAAAACACCGGTTCCAAGCGGAAAGAGGCCAACGATCCCAGCTATTACCAGAAGTATGAATGCCACGATCAAAATGTAGGTAAATGCAATGAGATTCGGGTCTGGGAGAGACTGGATGCCTGCTATATCACCTAGGCTCGGACTGACTCTTCCAAAGAGCGTGAGTGAGCTTGGCCCTGAATTGAATGGGAGAAGAAAGATCGCTGCGAGGATTACTATGCCCATAACTATACCGAGGATCCTTCCAGGGTGCACGGTTTCCGTTCAGGCATGGACGGATTCTTTTATATAAAACTATCTAACGGGTGCTATCTTCGTGCATACGCCGCCATGATCAGGCTCAACGATTATGACCATTCGTTCTAATTCTTTCTCGCCAGCTGATTACTTGACATACCTTTTGCTTTTCTGCAACAGGTTCAGGTTGCCCGTCTCACGAATTCGCCAATATACCTTCAGTGGAATATTTTTACACGCGGTAAACTGCCACAAGAGAGGTCAAGCGCAAGTTCGGAGCCTTTATTCTTGTTCAAAACCCTAATATTCTGCGAGTGAAGCAACTCGACTTCGTTAATGAGATCCAGGGTTTTAATCGTTCTGCTGGGTCTTATAATGACGTTGGGTGTTCTGAACGTTGCCCCAGATTCTCTCGCGCAGAATGTGACACAAGAGACTTCCCTGGAGATAACGGATGTGAGTAAGTTCGGTGGTGGGGAGGGCGACCCAAACGAGCTGTTTTACAATCTCGACGAGATAAGGGACCACACAATTGCTATTCACGGGAAAGGTTTTGTTGAAGGTGCCAAAGTAGAGTTCCGCCGCGTTTTCCTAAACGGAACCATCCTAATCGTCTCTCCGTCGAGTGGGAAAATCACCTTCCGAAATCCGACTCTGCTAAATGTAGACCTTCCACTGAGCTTGTGGAGAGACAGTGACGGAAATGTGGTAACGGGTTCGTGGGACGTGCGGGTCATCAACCCCGATGGTGTCCACGGCGTCCTAGGATCTGGAGTTAAGATTACTACTTTTCACGGTCTCTCCGATGCTGAACGCGCGGAGAGGGGGATATTGGAGCCTCGTGACCCGGACCCCTCGGACCCCTTCTCGACATGTGTGATTGCCACCTCGGCATACGGCTCGGAGATGGCACCCGAAGTCCAATTTCTCCGAGGCTTCCGTGATGAGACGGTCCTTTCCACCTTTGCCGGGCGAAGCTTCATGGATGCTTTCAACTCCTTTTATTATTCTTGGAGTCCTGGAGTAGCAGACTCTATCCGAGAGGATGATCAGGCTAGGGCCTTCACTCGCGGAATGATAGTTCCACTTCTAGGGGTGCTCTCGGTCTCGTCCAGCGTGTATGTTCTGCTCTCCTTCTCACCCGAACTTGGTGTAACACTAACGGGATTCGTGGCGAGTTCCATGCTTGGAGCCATCTACCTCACACTACCCATGATCGCTCTCCTCGGGCTGGTGTCTCGGTCAGTACGCGGTGTTATCCTGAGGAAGGGAATAATTCTGCTCCTGGGACTGTCGGCTGCAGGATTTGGAATTACATCCTTAGGGGTCTATGCTCTCTCACCGTCGTTCGCAATGTTCGGAACCGCTACCCTGGTGGTATCGGCTATGCTTGCTACGGCACTCATCGTTTCCTCACTCGTGTTTGCGATGG
>JAPUKB010000003.1 GCA_027295865.1 Nitrososphaerota archaeon | reverse complement strand
CCGGTTATTACTGCACCTATTTCTCGATCGCTAATGAAATCCCTCAAACGCCTTTGTATCATCAATTGTTTTTTCTCGAGAGATGAATAGAACTTTACACCATTCTTCAATAACTCTCCTAAGATAATAGTTGAGGCTGTTACAGATATAGGATTGCCGCAAAAAGTCCCGGCCTGATATACCCCACCTATAGGTGATAAAAATGTCATTACCTCTTCTTTTCCGGCTATCGCACCTATTGGAAAGCCTCCACCCAATACCTTTCCATAAGCAATAAGATCAGCATCAACACTGTAATACTCTTGAGCGCCACCTAAGGCCACCCTAAACCCGGTAACTACTTCATCAAATATGAGCAGAGTTCCATATTGTTTTGTTATTCTCCTCAACTCCTTAAGAAAATTGGGTTGAGGAATTCGAAGTCCCGTATTTGTCATAACTGGTTCAACAATTATCGCTGCAATTTCATTCCCATATTTGGAAAACAATTCGTCAACACTTTTAGGATCATTATATTTCAAACTGAGAGTGTTAGATACAACTTCAGAGGGAATGCCCAGAGAACTAGGAATAGTGCGGCCGTAAGAATCTGGATCTGACCGAACAAGCATAGAATCGTGGGCTCCATGGTACGATCCTTCAAACCTCAAAATCTTGTTCCGCTTGGTAAATCCCCTCGCAAGTCTAATAGCGTGCATAGTAGCCTCTGCTCCTGAGTTTACAAGTCTAACCATATCTATAGATGAAATCACCTTCGATATCATCTCCACCAGGTCAACTTCTTGTTCCGTAGGAGTTCCATAAATTACTCCACGATCCAGCGCTTCTTTGACTCCCTCTAATAATGGAGGAAAAGCGTGACCAAATATCAGAGGGCCGTAAGCCAAACAATAATCAATATACTCACGACCATCGAGATCAACAATCTTGGACCCCTTAGCAAACTTCGTAAAGAATGGGTATGGATCGAACGCTCTAACTGGACTATTAACTCCACCAGGAATCTTTAGTTTCGCACGTTCATACAAAGACAAGGATTTATTCAAATGTTCAGGACCTATAATCTAATTTGCCGACTCCCTAAGCCATTGAGCTACATCTTTCGCAAAATACGTAATAATCATATTGGCTCCGGCTCGTTTTATTGAGCTTAATACCTCAATGACAAGATCTCTCTCATTAGCCAATTTCTCTTTCACAAGAGCCTTAATCATGAAATATTCAGCACCTACACTAAAAACTGCTATTGGATGCTTGAACCTGCTCCTGGCTTCACGGACAACGTCGAGGTAATATATCGCAGGTTTTACCATAACAACATCAGCACCCTCCTGAATGTCCAGTCGGATTTCTCTCATAGCTTCTTCGAGGTTGTAGGGGGAAAGCTGGTATGAACTCCTGTCTCGGAACGACGGTGCGGATTGGGCAATATCTCGAAACGGCCCATACAAATTCGACAAGAATTTTGCCGCGTAGGATAAGATCCCAACTTGAGGATAACCAGAGTCGTCTAACGCCCCCCGAATCGCTCCAACCTGTCCATCTGCCATGCCTGATGGTGCTACAATATCAATTCCTGCCTCTGCCTGACTAACTGCAATTTTCTTGAGTATCTCTAATGTAGCATCATTCACAATCATGTCATCCCGTACAACACCACAGTGACCATGAGAGGCATACATGCAGACACAAACATCGCCGATTACAGAAATGGAATCTCCATAATTCTCTCTAACAACCTTAATCGCTCTCTGCAGTATACCATTTTTACTGTAGGAATTAGTTCCATCACCTGTTTTCCTTGCCGGTAGTCCAAACAGTAGGACCGCCGGGATATGCAGAGATACAACGCTACCAACTTCTTTCCTCAAACTCTCTAGCGACTGTTTGCTCTGTCCCGGGAGACTGGTAATGCTAGTAGGAGATCTTATCCTCTCATCAATAAAGATCGGGTAGACTAGAGAAGATGAACTTAGGTCTGTTTCTTGGACCAGTCTTCGAATAGGTCCACTCTCTCTCAACCTCCTCATTCTAACTGCGGGAAAACTCAAACCTCATCACAATCAAATGAATATCCGGAGAGGTAAATTCCTTGGTTTGTCAAGAAATAATTAGATCTCTCCTTGCAAAGGCGACAATAATATAACGCCGTTATAAATATAGTAGCTCTAGATACACAGGTCTCGGCGAACCAATCAAACACCTAATATCAATTGTATTTGAAACCAAAACCACCCTAAATTGGTAGCTGTAGACCCGCTATTCACTGTTTTTGGAATCTCCGTATTCGCCTCAATGATAGGTGGTTTCTCCTACATATTGTGGATTAGAGGGCCATTCGAATCTTTGAAGGTTTCAAATGAATGGAACCACTACCCAAAGGTGTCCATTATCATACCTGTTAGAAATGAGGAAAACAGACTAGAAGCCACACTGGATAGCTTACAAAGGTTAGAATACCCAAACTTCGAAGTAATAATAGTGGACGGCTCATCTGAGGATGGGACCCGAGGGGTGGCAGAAAGATATGGCAAATTCACATTAATTGATGAAGGAGATCTTCCACCAGGCTGGATTGGCAAAGTCTGGGGATGTTGGGTCGGAGCCCAGAGATCAACCGGAGAAATTCTACTCTTTACAGATGCAGATGTTAAACACAATGAGAAATCATTAAAACTGATTGTTAACCATTTACTTTCCAACAACCTAGAAGCATTAACTGTACTAACCCATCAAGAGGCGAATTCTTTCTGGGAAAGAATGATGTTTGTTGTTCTCTTTCTAATCTTTATTGCTTCAGGCGGCTCCAGAGAATCCAAGAACAAGAAATCCAAATCATCAATTGCAAATGGGCAATATTTCCTTCTTACACGAGACTGTTATTTCTCGATTGATGGCCACAAATCAGTCTACAATAACATTGTAGAGGATATTGCATTAGCATACGAGCTGAAAGCGAAAAAGAAAAATTTCGAGGTAATCGCAGAACCCGGTATAGCTTCTACAAGAATGTATCCAAAAGGACTGAGAGATATATGGGAGGGATGGAGCAAGAACCTTTACTACGGGTCCTCGTTAGTCATGCCTCTGCAACGCTGGGCACTTTCCATTATAATCTTTTGGGGTCTAGGGGCCCCGCTTCTCATCCTAATGAGTTTCATTCTTAACAGACCTGAAATGATTGTTGTAGGTTTATTGGCCTATCTCCTTCTAATAGTGGTCTTGATGCAATTCTCTAAGAAGGCTGGAGATTACCCGTGGTACTACTCTTTCATATACGTGGTAGGAATATTATTTTTCCTCATTACATTTCTAAATTCATATCAGAGACATAAGACTAAGAAAGGCGCGAAGTGGAGAGGCAGGATATATCATCCTACTTTGAGTCGGTGATCAAACAGAAAATCTAATCGGAGTTTAATGATTTATTATTGTGCACAGCAACATAAAGGAGAACTGAGTTATGAGCCACTTACTCGGCTCAACAGTTCTCCAATTCAAAGTCGGCTTGTTTACTCAAGCCTGTATGAATAGGCGGTTCGCCTCAATATATAACTTTCGATGACACTAAGTTATACCTTGAGACAATAAAGATCTATCAAAGAAACAAGTAGTTGTGACCAATCCGTTATAGTCAACAATCCACTAATCAGACACCGGTATAAGAAATGGTGACTATTATCGCGGTAGCCAACCAGAAGGGAGGAGTAGGCAAAACCGATGTTAGTGTAAATCTGAGCTGTTACCTAGCCTCGATGGATAATAGAGTCCTATTAATAGATCTTGACCCTCAAGCTAACGCAACGGATTACCTCACCGAAGAGGCTCCTATGGTCTCGGCTGCTGAGCTCTTAATGGATCCAAAGATATCTGCCAGCGAGGCATTGATTAGGACGCGCATTGAGAACCTCGACTTAATCCCATCGCACCCCACTTTGAGTGCTACACAAGTTCAGCTCGCCGCTGATTTAGATATGCAATTTAAGATAAAGAAAAAACTGAAAGGGCTAACAGAATATTCATACATAATCATAGATACTCCACCATCCCTTGGAATCCTTACCATAAACGCATTAACTGCAGCTCATGAGGTAGTGATACCTGTCCAAACACATTACTTTGCACTGGATGGTGTTGCGCATCTCCTCGATACAATAAAGAAAGTAAGAACAAGCTTGAATCCAAAGCTCACAGTAAGAGGAATAGTGCTTACCATGTATGATAAGAGGACGTTTCTCTCCCGACAAGTGAAACAGAAGGTTACGACAGAATTCAATGGAAAGGTATTCAATGCAATAATTCCACAAAACATTAGGTTAGCTGAGTCACCCAGCTATCATAAACCAATAATGGTCTATGCACCCAAGAGTCCGGGAGCCAAAGCATACATGCAACTCGCACAGGAGTTTGTAAGATGAACCGAGGCATGAAGGATAACCCGCTAGAGAGGATGAAGGTATTAGAGTTTCCAGGTACCGATTTCAACCTAATGGGAGTAGAAAGAGTGTTCTACGAGACTAAAGAACTAATCCAAGACATAGAAATAGCAGATACAGATCCCCCTGTGACTGACAACAGAGCGTCTACCAATTCAACCATCTACGACGATATCAGTCTTGGTGATAAGTTAAAGAAACTATTCAGCCATTCCGGCTGAAAAGCTACTCGACTCCCTTCGCCTCTAAATACTTCTCAGCATCAATGGCTGCTTCACAACCATGAGCAGCAGCTGTAACAGCCTGTCTGTAGCGATAGTCGTGTATGTCGCCTGCTGAGAAGACTCCCTCAACACTAGTCTGAGTCCAGTTCTTTCTGATAATATACCCCCTCTCATCAAGATCGACATGCCCTTTGAGGAACTCAGAATTTGGTTTATGACCTATAGCAACGAAGAACCCGTCGGTTTTCATCTCAGATTCCTCGTTAGTCTTGAGGTTTCTCGTTCTTACACCTTCGACCTTGTCTTTTCCAAGAACCTCCAAAACTTCGCTATCCCAGAGAAATGAAATTTTTTCATGCTTGAGAGCCCTTTCTTGCATTATCTTACTAGCTCTAAGTTCGTGTCTACGGTGAATCACGGTAACTTTTGAGGCGAATTTTGTAAGAAAAAGGGCCTCTTCAAGTGCAGAGTCACCGCCGCCGATTACCACCAGCTCTCGATTTCTGAAGAAGGCTCCATCACAGGTAGCGCAAGAAGAAGCACCTTTTCCTATAAGCTTCTGTTCCGACTCGAGTCCCAACCACATAGCATTAGCTCCGGTTGCCAGGATAACACAATGAGCTTCGTGAATATCATCTCCAATAGTTATCTTGAACGGAGCACTTGAAAAGTCAACGTTTGTCACATTATCATCAATAAACTCCGCACCGAATCTTTCAGCCTGCTTTCTCATTAGACTCATCAAGTCCGGACCCATTATACCTTCAGGGAACCCTGGATAATTCTCCACCTCAGAGGTCAGCATGAGCTGTCCTCCCCACTGAAAGCCCGAAATCACAAGCGGCATTAGATTGCCTCTTGCGGTATATAATGCAGAAGTAAGCCCAGCAGGACCAGAGCCTATGATGATAACTTTACGTATCAACGCTATCAAATCCTCAACAAAGAGCAGATAATAGCCTTTTCCCGATTAGAAATCGCTGTGGCATAAGGAAAATTACGATAATTAGGCCCTGGGGTGCATCCAGGAGAAAAGGGGGAGGAGTATTTCATACTCCTCTATGGAATTACTCTGAACGTGAGGGGAGGGGCTCCAGAGGCCTTCTCTCGTTGAGCCTAATCATTCGCCATCTCTTTCTTCTATCAAGGATACGCTGATCAGTGGGTAGCAACCTTCCTTGGCTTTGGATCTTCTGCCTGGCGCGCCTAACACTTCCCATCTTTCCCGCTAACATCTGGAATTTCCTCCAGGGGATCTCTGGGAGATCCAATCGCATAATCTCTCTCAGCCAAACCCACTGAAGGTAAAAATCGTTATTCTTTGCCTCAGGGTACTTTGATAGCAAGAATTCAACTTCATCACCAGTACTCTTGAATTTTGGGGCTTCGTTTTCCGCGCTCATTTCTAGAGGGATTATCCGGATTTGAAGGAATTAAATCTTATTGATGGGTCCTTGCGGTCCTGATTTACAAATCAAAAGATGACTGAACAACCCTAATATCTGGGATTGTACCTGGAGCCGAGTAGTTTGGCAGTCGGTCTGAATCCAATCCAAATTCTCCTCTTCGCTGTAGAGCTTACATTACTAGCTGCAACGCTCATTGTAGTCATCCTAGGAAGAAAGGAGGCGAAGGGAAGAGAGGCTCTGATAACAGAGATGGGTAAGACAGCCAGGATCGTCTCAAGGGAAGAATACTTCAACAATGTACTCGAAGGCCTCCAGGGAGCTTCAGACTACGTATTCGGAAGAATAACTGGTACAAGCAGGGGAGGTGCCAGGACTGATTACGTCGATAAAGTACTCAAGCAGATTCAGCTAGCCGCCTCCCGCGGAGTAGATGTTCGATATATAATCCCCAAAACGTCTAGTAGGTTGAATCTTGGCTACAGGTATGTCAAGGCAGGAGCGAAGATACGATTCGATCCAGATCTACTTGTAAGCGATATCCGTTACATGATTATAGACCGCGATCTTGTGGTGTTGGGACTGCCGGAGAAAGCGGGAGAAAGGGAACCCACAAGAAGTGGGTATAAGATACCGTCGGAGGGACTCGCAACTCTACTAAAAACGGATTTTATGAAGCATTGGAATTCACCCGAGAGTAGAGATTACGACGAGTATCTCCTGAGGATTCTCAATAGTATTAGGAAAGAAAGCCCAGAAACATCAGATCAACTGATAGCCACCCAACTTAGTGTGGATTTGGAAGAGATTCGTCGATTGAAAAATAGTTCACAGACAAGGGAGAAGAAGTAGACCCTTCATACCTTCAGTTTAGAATTAGGTCTATGAATGTTCCCGCACGAAGATCTATAGAGTCAGCAAAACCAGCGTTTACTTCCAATACATATAATGCGGATACATTAGGTTGATAAGATGGACATGCCGCCGAGCATGGAGGAACGTCATTCTCGATGTGAACCACAATTCCATCACTATCAATCCATATAATGTCAAGACTGAATTTCATATCCATCATCCAGAATGAGTAGGCCTGCTCTCTCCCAAATATGAAGAGCATACCATGATTCTCAGGCAGTGGATCTCGGAACATGAGACCGACCCTTCTCTCTTCAGGAGAGTCAGCAATTTCTAAAGATAGTACTTTTCCGTTTACTATAGCTCGAGGTCTATCAAACTCGGGCTCAACTATGGGCTGCTCCAGCGGGGCGTCAGGCTTAATCACGGGTTGGTCTATAGGTTGGTCTATAAGATCAGGTTCTAGATTGTCGGGAGGTTCAACTACGACCACATCAGAATCAGATACCGGTTGCTCAGGAAGTTGGGAAGGGTATACTAAGTATAGAGCAAATGCTGCTACTAAGACTATAGCTATGATACCTAGAAGCCCTCGATTTGTCATACATCATTCCAAGACTATCCTAATCTAATAAAGACACTCTCAAGATGACGTATCTCTCCGCTGTTTCTCGGGTGTTGCTCTACTCTGACTACCACTCAAACGGTTCAAAAACCGTGTGGACATATAGTCCGAGCAGAGTTTATGGCATTTTAACATAACCATGTTGCCCGCAGAAATACGAATGGGAGTCGTGGCCGTATAATCGTTTCGTAGACACCGATAGGAGGTTGGGATTCCGAGTATTACGGCAGCATAACTCTTGCGTATGTGGGCTTACTAGTTTTTGCGCAAGGTCAAACGATTTGACAGCCTAACAAGTCCTTTCTGTTGATGTACCGATAGAGGCAACATCAGTCGAGCGGCAGTCTGTTGAGTACTAGTTTCTCCTTTCCCCGTTCTACAGCTCTAGCCTTACCTTTGCTTTTCTTATTGACACATCACCAGATGGAGGTTGAATGAAGGCAATGTAATCTCCATTGCCTAGCTGCAACCGCGACAATACTTCCTCTGGCACTTTTATCACTCCTCCTTCACCGATCTTGGCAAATGGAATATTAGGTGATTCTGATTTTGTTGGAGCAGGTGCTCGTCTCTTGACATAATCGTCTTCATACCAATTGAGGAACCATCGATGTTTTTCAGGGGTCTCACGAGGCAGCGGAGCGATGCGTCCTCTTCCCCGTGTCATATCGTAAGGGTCACCTGGTCGATAGAGCCTGAACCACCCGTTTCTTACCGCGAAGAGTTTCCTATGGGTGTCAGGTTGAGCTTTTCGGTTCGCTACACAGTGTGATGATATGTGAGTTCTTATTGTAGAGTCAGATACTTTCATAAGCTGAAGCTCTTTGACTTTTCTAAAGATTTGAGATTGTCTAAACGCTTCTTCATTCTTATTATCAGCGTGTAGCAGAGCAGTAGCTATCCAGACAGCCGTGGCGGTCGAACAAGGATGAGGTTTCCCATCAGATTTTTCAAAAGGCACTAAGATCTACGGTAATAATCATATACATTCTTTGTAAACATTAGGTCAGGTCGACCTGATGCCTCGCTAATATCGATATTTTATCGCCCTTCAATTGGGGAACTTCACTTCCGTTAATCATCATTAAGTTGCATAATCGGTGATCCTCACTAATAATTCACACTAGTTATGAGGGGCCTAACGTGAAGTAATACCTAAACTATCTGATATTACTCAAGGATCATAAACACATCTGGGATCAGCCTTGATCCCAGGAACACTAGCAATCGATACTGTGGCCTTAATACGAGCTTAGTATCACTTTATTGCGCCCCTTGAGGGCATTTGTTCGTCCTCAGAGGTGCAATATAGTACTACTGCATGTACCTCGCTCATTGTAGTACTTGCTTCCCTCCGCTGTTTTGAGGAATTGCGGTCGGCCGCCTTGGTGACTGAAGAGGATGTAAATATTAGGTGTCGGCAGCTATCCTCTCACTTACTGCGAACGTTTCTACGTAACCATCCGGACTGATACTTACCTTTAATCGAACCCCACGCGTTACTTGGCCCTTACAGATGCTACCATGCCTTGGAGATACTCTATCCTCTTCTCTATACCTTTGAGTCTTTGAGACATAGTATCTCTAATAGCCTTCAGACTTTTGAGTTCCAAGTCTCTTTCATACCCTCTGAACCTAGGAATCCACACCTTCGACGGTTCATACGCGTACTTATTCCAGAATCGCTTAAACTCCGGGAAACTATCCCACATAGAATAGTACCTACCAGTTCTTTCAATACCCGCCCCGAGAATCTCATCTAGATTTTTTAGAATCTCTTCGCCCTCTTCAGTAAGAGAGTAATATTCTCGATCGTCTCTGAGCTCGGTCTTTACTAATCCCCGGTGCTCAAGAGTCCTTAGAGCGGGATAAACCGTTCCAGTCTTTGGCTCCCACACTCCATCGAATTGATTACGTAAGGTCTTGACTATCTCATATCCATACATCGGCTCTCTCTTCAATTGCAGCAGGATCATGAACTGAATTGGACCAACTCTCACTCCACCTATTTTTTGACTCCACATACTCTATCACTACTTAGTAGACATCTACCTAGGTAGAGGTCTACCTATATAACGATTTCTACCCTGTAAATTTTGACACTCGAACAACGATTACTTCTATGCCATCCTGATTTTCTGGAGAATCTCTGAAGGTTCGAAACTCTCATTAGATCTTACCGCAGCCTCTTCGACGTAGAATGAAAGAGCTTGGAACATGGAATCGCTATCAACCTCCAAAAATCGATCCTTAGATTGGAAGAATGCCACGAGGGAGAGTGCTCCCGCAAGTCTCAGGGTTCTATCTTCAAGGCGTGCAGAGAATGGCACACTCTCACCATCCAAACTATCTAGAATTAAGTTGCGAACCTTTCCCAGACGGTCGTAGAACTCCTTAGTTAGCAATATGGGCCTAGGCGAGAATTTTTTCGAGACTAAAGGGTGACTAGTCTGAATAGCATAGACGAGATTGAGGTGATCCCTTATCTTATCAGATATCTCTCCAAAATCAGCCTCTCCCAGAGCCAGTCTTCTTTGACTCTCGGCAAGCTCTAGGAATCGCTCCTTAGTGAGCCTATGTAGTCTACAAACCATTCTATCTTCAATTGCCTGAAAGTTTGGGTCGCGAATTGTGCTCTGATATCCCTTCTTCTGTACCTTGGTGTTGTAATTTACACTAAGGAACGACGAGAATCGATAAGGTCCAACAACCTCCTTATGGAACTCATATTTTATCTCCCCTCGTTCCATAGCTATCTTAAGAATCTCGACCATCCCCTCATATCGGAACCACTCGTTAAACTCAGGTACAATGAAATTCATCACGCGTCCCTCGTACGCCTGAGCTATTCGGATGAATCTGGCCGGGGTAATCCCAGCCGCATATCTATTTCTGCCAACTACCCCATGAGGAGGTACTGATCCATCCCTAGTTCCAAGGATTAGATCACGAGTTGGGTATGACTTTCCTGTACCGGGTTCACCAAAAAGGGCAAGATTGAATCCAGTACGTTTACCACTTTTTTTTCCTGTGCTAGTCAGGATTTCTGCCTCTGAAAGACTATACTGCTGAATAAGAGAGAGAAAGCTGTCAAAATAGATAACGCGCCCGAAGAGAGAAGAAAGGTATTCAGTGAGCTTCTGGGCGGAAAATTCTTTTCCAAAACTAATGGTTTCATCAAGTCGATTCTTTAGCAAATCGGAGAGGAATTGGTTAAACTGAGCATCCATATTCTGTACTAGGTTGATTTCTGCAACAGTTTCGTCTGACTTTGGCTTTGAGGTCTGCTCCGTGGCTACCCGCGTCTCAGGTCCTAATGAATAGGTAAGTTCAGATCCTCCCTCACCTAAAACATCCCTTATTAGGGGAATGAGTTCCTCAGGGAGATACCACTCCTTTGTCCCACCACCTCTATATGAAACGGCGATAAGACTAGAGTGTTCTAGATCTCTTGTTAAACCCTCAATGTCAAACTTGGCAAATGATCTCTCAAGTGCCTCAATGCTATTGGAAGATGATTGAAGGAAGGTTCTAAGGACTTTTGATGACTTTGAGCCATACCTTTCAAGAATACCTTCTAATCTGCTCCGTAGATGATCCCATGAGCCCTTTAGCTGAAGCTTTCCATCCTTGAGAGTATACCGGCTACCTCTAAAGGTAACCCATCCCCATGGGGGGAATTTCCGGAAAATCTCCTCTAGAGCTTCATCATCTAGGCTGGAAGCAATTTCGTAAGCAATCCTATCTTCTTCAAGATCTCTTGAGAGAGATTGATTAAAGTAAGGTAACTTTAGAGATTTACCTATCCTAAGTAATTTCAGGGGAGAAAAACTCCTCTTGAGCAACACCTTTCTCTCAAAGAGCTCATGATCCTTCAGCAAATCAAGGACCTACACTATCTTGACAAAGAGTTTCTTGACCGCAATTGCAACAATCTCTCACTCGCGATTTAGAATTTCTGTTGGGTTTCTAAGGTCAAAACGCTTGTCGAACCAATCATTCCATACAAATGAACTAAGCGACGGGAGTACATAACTGACATGCTAAAGTCTTTCGCTACTCAAAGTACGAAAATGACTTACAAGACTCAAACTCAATAAATGTAGATTCTATAGATCCAATCCTATCCAATTCAATCCAATCCTAATGCTTTCTTCGCAAGTGATTATAGAGAACGAAACCCACAATCACAATCGTAAGTATCATCGATACAGCTCCTGCACCTAGAAACGCTCCGGCGAATCCAAACTGCTGCACAAATGGTTGGATAATGAGAGGCGAGGCGAACTGGCCCAGAAAAAGAAACATCGTGAACCCGCCCACGGCCCGGCCCCTCATAGACGGTGGAGCAGTGGACGCAACCCAGGCTCCTAGATTTGGTGGAAGGATTCCTAATCCAATTCCTCCTATCAACAGAGCCACCACCACGACGCTATAAACTGGCGTGATCGATATGATTACGTTATTGATGCCCAGAAACAAGAAGACAAAGGCTGCGAGACTCAGAAATGATAGCCTGGCTCTGAGTCGATAGTATAGGAGAGCCATAATTATAGAAGTAACCGTTTGAGCTGCCAGTGCAATGCCAACTTGACTGTTACTTACCCCTCCTCCCAAGGTCAGGTAAAATGGTAGCAGAATAGGAATTAGGAAGAAGATCGCCATACTAGCAAAGGTGATAGAATAAATCATGACGAAAGGCTTCAGTGGAAAGGGAGCTGAAGCTCTTTGATCCTTGCTCTCAGTAGCTTTCAATCTTACAGGCTCATCAATAGAGAGTAAGACTCCCGGAAGGACGATGAAGGCAGCGAGATAAATCAAGAATGGTAACCGCCATCCAATATCTGCGAGGAATCCAGCCAGGATGAAGGAGACCATACCCCCAAGCCCGATGGCAGCCCCCTGATATCCCATGAACTTGTTCAGCTGAGGTCCAGTGAAGTAATCTGCAATTAGAGTCGTAAAACCACTCATTATCCCTGCTACCGCAAGCCCCAGGAACGCCCTTCCAACAAGTATTCCGAACAAAGAGTCTACGAAAAAGCCAGAAGTCCCAGAGATACCATATAATATCAATGAGACGATGAGAACCGGTTTACGCCCTAGCTTATCCAGCAGGATTCCTGCGAATGGAGACCCCAGTGCAATGAATAAAGCAGGCATAGTCAAGGTAAGCATGACCAAGAACTCTGCGTTAGGAACATCTTGAAACGCCAGAGCCATGTCTGGCAATGAGGGAGCAAGAAGAGCTCCTGCTAAGACAGTCATTGTACTCCCAGACAGAATTGTGATGTTCCGAGCGCCTGTCTTAGTAATAATTGGCATAAACTCTCAAAACTTTGTTTCCACTAAGTACCTTAGCGGTGCGCTTTATCTAGATATTAGACGAATGGATTTGAAGAGAGCACTGCCATCAGTTTTGTCAATCCATCCTCTAGAAGAGATCTCATCAACCCCTTTTAAGATCATCTTCTCTAGATTCTTCTGGTTCAATATATTATTCCTTACACCAATCTCATTGATCTTTATTTCAAGCAGACCATCACTCGGGATAAGTTTCTGGAATGCTTCAGCAAACTCTCTATACTCATCAAATCTCGGAGTAAGGTGATCTGCCAAACCATGGCTAGATTTTCCGAAGATCTTTCTATGAGATCGCTCCTGCTCATCTTCAGTAGAGATAGGTGGGTAAATAGCATAACTCGGAACCATATCGCTCTCATATTTCACAACATACATCGGAATACATAGAAGAGATTTTGACTCAGGAGAAACAGGCGAGGTCAGATTTGTAATTGAACTCTTCTCCTCTTCCATCCTAAGCATTAGTTCCTTCATATCCACTGATATTTGTGACGTATTCTTCTTCAGTTCTTCAACCTCATAATTCATCTCTTCAACTTCGGAGGCACTAGAAATTTTCAGATCGTCGATTCTGATCAGCTCTTCATCTAACCGCCTATCAAATTGTTCAGCTAGAACTAGAACACGTCTTTCACTCTCATATCTTATAGCATCCACTTTCTTTGTCGCCTTCGACGCCGCCTTCCTAACATTAGAAATTTCCTTCTTGACCTTGTCAAGACGATTGTCCCAGAAATTGTAGGCAGCTTTATCGACGGCCTTTCGAGCCTTCTTCTCCCTCTGGCATTTCGCTTCGAGACGTTCGAGTTTCATCAATTCTCTCTGCTGAGTGGCTTTTTCCTTTAGAGCTACAGTAAGTTCCTCCTTCGAACTCTTCCGGAGCGTCCTCATCTCATTGTCTTTGTCTCTCCGCATAGTTTCAATCCGTTTCTGGACGAAAGGCCGAACCCGAATAATCTCTTGCTCATATTTTTCCCTAGTCTCCTTAATCTGCTCTTTGATTTTCTTGATATGCATTGCACCACCCTCTTGAAGCTGAGCTAACGCATACTCAACAGCAAGAACGTCCTCCTCAATCTTGTCATTGGCGTTAACGAATTTTTCGACCTCTTGTTGTAGGTTCCCTTCATCTACTTGCCCCTCCAAGATAAGACTGCTTTGTTCAGGCCCACTTACCGCGGTCCTGGCCTCCTTTGCTAGGGTTTCCCCAAACTCTTTAGAGATAACCCGGTCCAAGGAAACCTTCTGTTCCTTTCGTTGCCGAAATGTATCCAAATTATCCATCAAAAAAACTTGGTACAGTTCTCTGGCCGTGCTTGATCGCTTTAGGTCACCGATGAAAGAGTCCATGTTTGGGAGCTTACTATGCCTAAATGTGAGGGAACCTCGAGAAATTGGATTTAGGATCAGAGATCTATCCTTCCACGGAGTAAGAAGGAAAGGGTAGTAGAACTTTGAAACGAACTTGATCTTCTGTTCGGTACCAGAAAAAAAGCCCCCTTTTTTTCTCTTCTCTTCAGAGACTAACAAAACTAGCGCGATTTCCCCTTCTTCGCTGAGAGGGCTACCTCCTCTCGGCCTGGGCCCCCGGTTATAGGGAAGCATTAGTCGTCTATGCGCAGAGGCCAAACTGCAGAGTAGTGCGTTCAGAAGAATAATACTTTATCTATTTCTCGATTTGAGTTAACCAAACCGATAATTCTTCTTAACATCCTTTAAGATCTTCCATTTGCATGACATTCCAGATGGAAATTCTACGAGATCGCCAACACCCATTTTTACTGGTTCACCATTAGTTGGAGTCACAACAACTTCTCCCTCCAAAAAGTAACATACCTCGCGCGTATCATAAGTCCACGGAAACTCGGAGGCCTCCTTGGTCCAGATAGGCCATTTGGATACCCCTAATTCTCTCAATTTATCGTCGCTGGGGTCATGTACTATTGTGATGTCTGCCATGGAAACCCCAGGATCGGTCTAATTTCTAAATATTTCGGAAGCTATCGCAGTGGATTCAGGATGATCCTTAGATCTCTGCCACTCTTCCGCCATTCATCCTCTTGATAAGAGAAGTAGCTCCTTTGTCTCTTATACCATTCTAATTCCCAAGTATCGCTATATAGGTCCAAAAAGACTTTCCGTTTCATCTCATCAATAACTACTCTATTGTCAGCATGAAGTTGGATTGCCTTAGGATATGTTCTATGCTCTAAAACGAGTACCCTTTCAGACAATGATTCAGCCGTATCGTTTTTCAATACGGGAACTTCTGCCCTCACTATTACAGGACCGCGATCGACTGTAGAATCTATGTAATGGACAGTGCATCCTGAGGAACTCTCTCCAGCATCAATTACAGCCTGATGCACCTTCAAGCCGACCATTCCTGGGCCACCAAAGCGTTCGATATCTGAGGCTGGATGAATGTTGGTGATCCGATTCTTAAACTCTTTGACCATGTGGGTAGATAGGATCTGATTGAAACCTGCGGAGACTATGAGATCAACTCCTTGGGCAGCAAATATCTCCACAGCTTCCTTGTCAAATTGGAGTCTTTTAGCTTCCTTCTCTTCCTTTGTTGAGAACTTCATCCCTGAGATCCCCTCAACATACCTGGAGTCCACGCCGGCTTTTTCAGCTCTCGATATGACCTCTGCGGTAGATCTATTGGTGACAAGAATGGCGATTTTGGTTCCTGTGAGAACACGGAGCTTAATATGATCCATTATGGCCTGAAAGTCAGTCCCTTTTCCACTAGCAAGGATGCCCAATGAAAGCATTTTGGAAGGAGATTATAGCCAGTTTGAGATAAATCATTCTCGATTAGAGGCTCCAAGATACTGTTTATCTAACAAGAGGGGGTGAAAGTGTTGATTGAGATGAGGTTAAAAGATCTAAGAATTGCGATGTTGGCCGAGAACGGATACGAAGACCTAGAAGTATGGTATCCAATGCTTCGGCTCCAGGAGGAAGGTGCAACTGTTGACGTTATTGGAAGCGGTACATCCAAAGTTTACAAAAGTAAACATGGGTATCCAGTTAGGGTGGACAAGGATGCTGCGAATGCAGAAGCTTCTGATTACGATGCTCTGATAGTGCCAGGTGGATGGGCTCCTGACCAACTTCGGAGGCATCAAAGCGTCATTACCTTCGTAAAGGACATCTTTTCCCAAGAGAAGGTCGTCGGTGCGATCTGTCATGCAGGTTCTTTGCTAGTATCAGCAGATGTTTTACGGGGGAAGACTGTAACCTGCTTCGAGGCAATAAAGGACGATCTGATTAATGCGGGAGCAGAGTACGTTGATAGAGAAGTTGTAGTTGACGGCAATCTAATCACTTCGAGAACACCGCAGGACCTTCCCGCTTTCTGTCGGGAAACGATTAATACACTAGCTGAAAGAACTAGAAAACCAGAGTAGTTATTCGCCATAAAAAGCAAATAAACCGCATTTATTCGCTCCAAAGAGTAATTGACATTCGAGCAGATTCCAGAACCTCATTCAACGGGAACTGGATCTAAGCTTAGGGATTACATCCTTGGAAGCCAAGATGGCTTAGTGAACGTCCTCGGATTAGTTCTAGGTCTTGCAATAGCTACTCGAGATGCAAGGATCGTCCTTATTGGTGGTCTTGCTGCTGCATTCGCCGAATCAATCGCTATGGCTGCAGTGGCATACACTTCATCGAAGGCAGTCCGGGATTTTTACCTCAGTGAAGTTGAACGCGAAAAGAGAGAGATAGAAGAGGTTCCTGAAATGGAAAGAGAGGAAATTAGAGAGATTTATCGGAAGAAGGGATTCACCGAGGAGGAGTTGAAGATGATCGTAAACAGAATTACATCCAACAAAGAGGTCTGGTTGGATACGATGATGACCGAGGAACTCCGTCTGTTTCCAGAAGGTTATGAGAGACCGGCGCTTAATGGGATTACCGTAGGAATCGCATCGCTCTTAGGTTCCTTTTTACCTTTAGTTCCATTCATATTCCTTGGATTAGCGAACGCAATACTAACTTCAGTAGCCTTATCTTTAATCGCGCTATTCATCATCGGATCCATAAAGGCAAAACTAACTGTCGGAAATTGGATTAGAAGCGGCATTGAGATGGGGATTATAGGAATTGTGGCCGCGCTAGCTGGATATATCATAGGTGTACTCTTGAGTACCTTGTGACTTCGATTATTCATTATTCCGTTATTATGATGTAACCGGCGTTCGATACTCAAACTATTATTCAAAAAAAGGGAATCTCTAAATGGTGTTATAGTCGGAGTTCGGTCTGCGACGCTCAGAAGGGATTACAACTAAGAAAATTGCGGGAATGGCCCTATTAGTAAGTCTACTTGTAGCCACGAGTACCACTATAGCAAGCCTCTATGTTTCTCCATCTTTCTTAGGGGTTGCAGATCAAGAAGACGTTGTAGCACTCGATGTCAAGATTAGGGCCCTCAATGCAACAATTTCAGAATTAGAGTCGCAACTAAATTCGATGCAGGGCTTCGAAGGCATCCCTAATTCTGGTGTAGGAAATCCAGATCCTGCAGTTGAAGAAGGAAATAACGGTGATGTAAATGGCGGAGATGAAGTCCCCGTAGGGCTCCCAATTCAAGACGTTGAGGAGTTTGGCTTTCTCCACATTACCAATGATATTGCGGTTAGATCTCTAATTGTGGAGCGAACCATAAGTAGAGGAAACTCCATTTTTCAAGAAGGAATTTACGATTTCGATTCAAGAAATTATCTTAAGGCAATTGAGACTTTGGAACTAGCAAGGGAGAGATACAGTTCGGCTCAACGAGAGGCAGAGGTAATCCTAGCCAGCCTTCAGATTTTAGCAGCTCAGAGCGTAGGAGATCTAGAGGAGAAATATTCAGATGAAGTTGTCATTGCGCAAGCAACAGTGAGTCATATGGAGGCGCTTGTTGAGATCGCTAGATCTTCTATGATTGTAACTAATGTCGCCATTGAAGCATCAAACGCAAATACAGCTACCGTGGATGAGGGGGAAACGTGGAAGAACAGAATTAGTGATGCTACGAGAACATTAAATGAAGCACGCGGAATGATAGACGAGTCGAGATGGATGGCGCCGGAGATTGCATTCCGATTCGCAGAAGCGATTAGTGAGATAGAAGCCGTCTCAGAGAGGATCGATGAGATGCAGATGACTTTGGATTTTGTAGGAATGTATGCTACCTACAGAGTTACTAGAGAAGAGATAGCAGGCGAGAGAGAATCAACATTCTTTGATGCTAAAGTTTCGTACTCCTTCTCTTCAAGCGGTCGAGTGAATGCAAGCATAGAATGGGTTGAGTTTGGGATATTCTCATCCACTCCAGAATGGGCAATCATAGACTTGCACAGTTGGGAAGTGGTTGAGACTACAATATCGGATCCAATCGTGCCTAGTTTTTGGGGATGGATGATACCAAAGGATGTCGAAGTTGGAGAAAATATCATTATCAGTGATCCTGCGGGAGTTTCTGAAGGCGATTTCTATTTGGTAGGGAGGGAGAGTAGTGTTATGGTCATGGGGTTTAGGATTGTTTGCAACGAGCTATCTTTGATGGTTGACGAAGAAAGGACAGGAAGCTTCTGTTTCGAGAAGGACTTTGGGATTCTAGTTTCTGGAAGCGCAAGAAACGTGTTGGATGACTGGACTTTTGAGATTACAGAGACTAATTTCTTATGAACTGATTCACCGCTCTGAACAGTAATGCTAGAGACTAACTGCCACTATAGTTAATCCAGGCAACTATACTGCAGCATGATCACATTGAGTGCGAGTTGCGGCCGCATAATCTAGGAGTTCCACATATCCTGGACTGGATATCGTACCAGGTGCATAGCTAAAGGGTCAGTATGAGCCCCCCTGAGCGACTTTCTCTCCTACGAGCATCAGCAGGTCATGATTTACATCTCCCAAGATCTTTACTGTCTCCGCATCTCGAACATATCTCTCAACTGGAAAATCCCTAATGAAGCCATATCCTCCATGGACCTTTAGCGCGGATCTTGAGATCTCAGCAGCAACTCTGGAGGAAAGCAGCCTTGATATCACCGCCTTCATCCCAATTCGATCTCCATTATTCTTCATGTTACCCAAATTCTGGAGAAGTGCGGAAGAGGATTCACAACCGATAGCCATCTCTCCAATCAAATCTTGGATTGCTTCAAATTTCGATATTGGCTTTCCAAATTGGACTCTGTTTTTTGCGTATAGAACTGCCTGCTTCATTGATTCTCTAGATATCCCGATCGAGATTGCGCTCATATATAGACAGAAGTTCTCTTGGGCAACCCTTACGATATTATGGCCATCGTCAAATTTCCCAAGTATATTCTCTACTAACACTCGACGTTCCGAGACTTTGAATGAAGATATACCCCCTCCCTTGAGACCTAATAGGTTCCTAGTTTTTACTTTCAAAGTATTACTATCGTCGTCTGCTAGAATAACGAAGCCAACCTCATTCTCAAATCTACACAGAACAAGAAAGATATTGCCATAGGATCCATTCAGAATGACAGAATTTGAGCCACTAACACTGTAGGAATTACCACTAGATTTCGTAGCGCGGACATTCAGATCATCTATGTTCAGGAATGAACCCTTGTTCCCAACAGACACCGAACCTATCTTCTTTCCTTCCACCATGTCTCGCAAGAAAGTATCTTTCTGTTGTTGACTTCCAAAGCGATTGAGCAAGAATAATGCAATTGCATTATGTGTAGCAAGTACAAGTGCTATTGATGGAGAATGTCTTGAGAATTCTTCAATGACCTTCAGGAAAGAAGAGAAAGTCATTGAAACACCACCAAAACTCTCGGGGGCGAGCATTCCGAATAGGTTGAGAGATGACATCTTTTCGAATGTCGAAGGAGGAATCAGCATTCGATCGTCTATTTCGGAGGCGATAGGCTTGATTTCCTTCTGGACGAATTCTCTTACAGTCTCTAAGATACTGTCATCATGAGACAATTAAAGGTCACCCGAGGTCAAAGCAGGATATCATGCATAATAATCATGCCTAAGGTCAGAGAGTAGCCATTCAAGATTGATTGCCACAATGGTTAATCTATCTCAAAGGTTTACCTAAGAATCGAATGTGGTGCAGTTACAATTACCAAAAGCAACTTACTTCTTGATAGGCATCAATTCTACCGTTTTCATATTTTTTAATGTAATCTACGGTGTCCCCGTATGTGGAGATCCTCCATGGAGGCTAGTCTGTATGAATAGTAACTCGATCTTTCTTCTCGCCCAAGTAAACCAGCTGGTGTTATCGGGAGAAAGGACGTATCAACTGATATCGAGCACCTTCGCACACATTTCGTTTTTACATCTTCTTTGGAATATGATAGGACTCTTTTACTTCGGTAGTAGACTTGAGAAAATATCAAACTCACGCACCGTTCTCACAACCTTTCTCTTTGCTGGATTTGCTGCTGGCGTCGGTACTTTGACGTTGGGACCACTTGTCTCTCTCGGTGCCTCAGGAGCTCTATTTGGAATAGTCGGAGCATATTCTGTTCTGGGGCTTGGCAAAAATAGACTAAAGGTAATCACATCGATCCTTCTATTCCTTTTCCTAATACATCTT
>JAPUKB010000029.1 GCA_027295865.1 Nitrososphaerota archaeon | reverse complement strand
CCCGTACCGGAGACCGATCCATTGCTGCAGCCTATCTTGGAAGTGCTCCCGTTGCAGCTCTTGGCGTACTACACTGCGCTTGAGAGGCATAACGACCCAGATCATCCGAGGAACCTAGCAAAGTCTGTTACGGTGAAGTAAGATTCTATGGGAAATTCCGGCCTTTTATCGTGCGCTCGCCATTCATTTTTCGTCCCAATCCTCTAATCTGTCTCTCCCATCAGGCGAAGTGGCTCAATTGCGAATTTTCCAGACGATCACGGATCTGGGGCGGATGAGTCATAGCAAGAGCGTCCCTTGCCATCGAATCGATGGGGAGTCTTTGGACAAGATTCTTATCTGGAGTTCGACGTATTTGCTCTGATAACGATATCACCCAGGGGTATTAGGTCGGTACTGGTAGTTGGGATCATCGCCTTCCTGGCGATCGGGTCAATTATTATCATAGATCCTGGACCTCAACAAGTGCTGCCAGATCAAATCTTGAGTCCTGGTCCCGATGCAGCTGAAGATCAAGTAATAGAAATAGAAAACCCACTCCTTGAGCGGGAAGGAAAGGCTGGAGGAATTCTTACCTTGGCCAATCGTGGAGATCCGCCAGCCGGGTTTGATACGATGCGGACGAGTAGTATAGCCCTTCATCATGTAGCCGGTGCTCTTTTTGGCCCTGGCAATTTGGTAATGCGTTGCCGCGAGAACATTTACATCGTCTGTCCCTACCTAGCCAAATCTTGGTCCGCAAATCAGGCATTTACAGAATGGACGTTCATTTTACGCACAGATATTCAATGGCATGATGGTGTCAAATTCACACCCGAAGATGTGAAGTTTTGGCTCGACATGGCAGTATGGGGCGCCATTAGTGGGGATAGAAGAAGAGCGCCCGCTTACTTTGAGGGTGATCTTGGGGTTGAAAGTGTCGAGGTAATCCCGCCCGATCAAGTACGAATTAGGCTCGATGGTCCCAATCGATTCTTTCCTGACGTACTGGCCAATCCGAGGTTGAAGATAGCGCATCCGCGTCATCTCATGGAAGATCGGATTGCAAATGGTGAGATAAGCATCAGCCCCCTCGATGTTGGGCTCGTAGGTCTAGGGCCTTTTAGATTTTCCAATTATGAACCGGGGAGCATTATTCAGGTGACCCGCTTCGATCAGTATTTTGAGAGGGATGCTGAAGGCATACAACTCCCCTACCTAGACGGAATCGACTATGTTATTATGCCCGATCCGCTGGCCATGGATATTGCGTTCAGAACTGGACGTTTAGACGGAGGTGCTCGGGGTTTTGGACATTACTTGTCAGAGGAACGGCTGGTGGGATATAATCGCGATCTAGGCGATGATTTTTTTGTCGGACAAATCGAGGGAGGCACAATCCGACTTGCATTCAATGTGTTGAAAGATGGTCCATGGCAGGATGTGAGAGTTAGGAGAGCCATGGCCCTCTGGATAGACAAGGACGCTGCGATCCCGGCTGTGCTTGGCGGTTTTGGCTGGACATCTCCCGATATCAGCCCCAATAATCCTCTCAAAGACAAGAGGTTCGTGATCTGGCCTAAGTTCGACCTAGCTCCTCTCGAGGAGAAGAGAGGTGAAGCCCTGATACTTATGCGGGAGGCGGGTTTCGAATCTGGATTTTCTATGGGACACCTATGCCGAGCGAGGCATCTGGCAAGCTGTCAATTCCTAAAGGATCAGCTCGCCGGGCTCGGGGTGGACTTGATCCTCCAGATAGTGGACGAGGGAGAGTGGAACAGAGCTCGTACAAGTCTGGACTTTGATAGCCAACAGGGTTCTTTGTCAGTATTGCCTATTCCGGAGGGCACCGAAGGTGTATATGGACGATATAGTAGAAGCCCGGATGCCTATAGCAAGCATGAAGACGTTCGGCTTGATAGATTCTATGCCGATCTTAGAGATGCTAGCACAACTAATCAGCGTATTGAAATCTGGCAAGATTTGCAGAGGTATATATTTGTTGAGCAAACCTACATCATCCCAATAGCTGAAGCAACATACGTCGTGCCATATCGGAGTTATGTCATGGGCGTCGTATTTCCTCCAGAAGATGGGCACACGCATACCGACTTCGCAACAGTGTGGCTCGACAAGTAACTCGGACACTCATCAGAAAAACCAGAGGTGAACTAATTAGCTCGACTGACCCGTCGATACATTATCAATCGCCTTCTCTCATTGGTAATTACAACTTTCATTGCTTCCGTCATCATTTTCATCATCATGCGGACATTACCTGGAGATATCGTCGGTTGGATATTGAGCGGAGGGGGTGAGGCGGTCCATAGTGCTGAAGTTCGTGAGGCGCTCAGAAACGAACTAGGTCTGAATGACCCTTTCGCTCTTCAGTACCTAAGATGGGCGTACAGTATGCTGACTGGGGGATTTGGAGGGAAATCTCTTGCTAATGGTCAGCAGATATCGGACATGGTAGCTCGCCAATTTCCTGTGACTTTGCTTCTTGCCTCCTATGCGTCGGTACTGTCTGTGGTTATTGCGGTACCTCTTGCAGCAATATCCGCTCTGCGATGGAATCGTTGGCCGGACTACTTAGTTCGATTGGTCACAATTCCAGGGCAAGCAATCCCGAATTTTCTCCTTGCCCTCCTATTTCTCCTCGGTTTGGTAATGATATTCAGGTGGTCTCCACCCATTGTGTATACCAACCCCTGGGAGGACTCTTGGAACCACGTCCAGATCGTCTTCCTGCCTGTCATTTTATTAGCATGGGAGAGCAGCTCCCATATTACGCGGGTAACGCGCGTCCACATATTGGAAGTTATGAATGAAGATTACATTCTCCTGGCACGCGCAAAGGGTTTGCCTGAGCAACATGTCGTGTTGAGCCATGCTTTGCGCAATGCTCTGGTTCCGACGATCACCATTCTTGGATTACAATTCGGGACTCTGCTAAGCGGTACACTCATTCTAGAATCTATTTTCGGCTTGCCGGGGCTGGGGCGAGCACTCATACAAGCCGCCTTGGTGCGAGATTTTCCCGTGATCCAAACCCTAGTCACGATCTTAGTGTTCTTGATTCTTACGCTGAATCTCATCATCGACGTAATGTATGGAATACTTGATCCTAGAATTCACCTCTCCAGGTCCAGTTACACAGTGGGTTTGCATATCCCCCGGGGAGGAAGGAACTTAAGTGAATCACATTAACAAATCCATGATATTTCCGTCTCTCTCATTACGGAGATCAGCAGTTGTTATATTTGTCTCGATAATCGTGATCATAACCTCCGGGGCGATACTAGCCGATGTAGTGACCTCACGTGATCCAGTCTTGCAGGATGTAACGAACCGCCTCGCACCTCCCGGCGAGGAGTTCATCTTCGGGAGCGATAATTTTGGCAGGGATGTTTTTAGCCGGGTAGTTTACGGTGCAAGATCATCTCTGTTCATATCGATTGTTTCAGTAACAATAGGCACCTCCATAGGAGCTGTCGTCGGAACCGTTACCGCCTATCGGGGGGGCATCCTTGATCTGGTCTCTCAGAGACTGATGGACACGTTGCTTGGCTTTCCGTCCCTGGTTTTGGCAGTCATTCTCGTTGCGACTTTGAGGCCCTCCGTCTCCACCATAACAATTGCAATTGCCGTCGCCCTCATCCCCCAAATAGTGCGGCTTTCTCGAGCCAGAACCTTATCCCTCAAGGAGGAAAACTTCGTCGTAGCTGCCAGGGGTATTGGAGCTCCATCCTGGCAGGTAATATTTAGGCATGTTCTGCCACATTCTCTCGGTCCAATAGTGTCTTATTCTTTTGGTTACGTTAGCGTAGCCCTCGTAGCCGAGTCCGCTCTTAGTTTTCTTGGACTGGGAGTTCCTCCCCCACTGCCTTCATGGGGTGGAATGATTCAAGAAGGACGAATCTTCTTCGAGGTTGCCCCGTGGCTAATTATCTTTCCAGGCCTTACCTTAGCACTTACCGCAGTCAGTTTTGCAATTTTAGGAGACTTGCTTCGGGATATTTTTGACCCGAGAGAACGGACCGTTCATATTAGAGACTCCAAACAGTAATACGACTCTCAGAAGGCTTTCCTTATGTTTTCTAGGAAATTCGAGTTTATTCGCAGTCTCTCCATCGCCTGTTCTAAAGACATCGCTATTCCTTCAGATGCGTTTTTCCTGAAATAATCCCTAATTTCCCCTTCCTTCTCTTTGTCTCCTATGACACTCAATGTATCTACAACTCTACCAAGGATGGTCTTGGTTAGCTTGTATCTCTTTGAGAGTTCTCCCCAATTTTCCCTAATCCACGGCCAAACCAAATCTCGGCCAAATGGGTTTGCTGCAACGATCATTAGAGAGATTATTGAGTCCTGCCTTCTTACATCGGTACTAAGTGAATAGTCTAACGACGACCGCAAGATTCTCTCATCTTTGAAGCCCGATAGAGCGCCGAGGAATCTTCTCTTCTCCTCTACTTCTTCAGTTTCTAGGAAAAGCTTTCTTAAAATTCTCTCTGTCTCAGTGCTCCCCTGCCATGCCGTGAGACTGTACACTGGTGATCTGAGATCTGGATTGAGGGAATCAGGATCTTCGAGATAGTCTTTGAATTTATCAGAAGCAACACGAAGAGTTTGATTGTCCCCAGCTCTTCCTAGATGCAAGATCGTAGTTCCTCTCAATAAGCTGAGAGTATGTTGTTCCCCCTTCCGAGGATTCCAACCGATGTTTTCAAAGACATTCTTCAGGTATGAGATATTATACTCCTTGATCTTGTGCCAAAACCTCTCTTTTGATGTGAGTAGGTAGAGAGAGTACAGGTTATCCTGTATGTCCTTACTGACGATGTAATCGTGGTCATCCCAATACCAACTGAGTATTTCTAAATATCGATCTATTGATAGCCTTCCTGCAACGCAGCGAGCAAAGATATCATTTTGAATCCCCCATCTGTCCACACTAGGAAGGGCTTTTGTTCTGATTTGATCTTCAAACTCTCCCAGAGTAGTGTCGTCATATTCGACTCGATAGAAACCACTTTGACCATAATTCACTTTTCCTACCCGACCAGACGGAGTCTCAACTATCATTTCCCTATCCGTCAGTAAATAGGATTCAGTTCTGTCTCGGTTTCTAACCGAGAGAGGAATGTGCCATTTTGTCTTGTCTTCCTCGGATTGTTCAAACATGAATCTAGTCTGATTGAATAGGATCTTAGAATCCTTGACCGATGTCTTAACTATTGGATAACCAATCTGCTTAATCCATGTTCGCATTAGGTCAATCACAGGCTTTTTCGAAACATTTTGTATCGCAGACCACAAATCGGCTGTCTCAGCATTTCCATACTTGTTAGAGGTGAGGTAGGATCGCAGGCCATCACGGAAGGCCTTATTCCCAACAAATCCCTCGACCATCCTCAGTATACTTCCTCCCTTTGCATAGCTTATTTCATCAAAGATCTCGGCTATCTCAGACGGCGAATTTACCTTAACGTCTATTGAATGTGAGGTCTTTAAGGCATCCAGCCTGAAAGCACTTGCTGTGTCGGAGTTTAGAAACTGTTGCTGCAAATCCCACCCCGGATAGAGGTCGTCGACAGCCTTGTTTGCCATAAAAGTCGCAAAGCTTTCATTCAACCAGAGATCATTCCACCATCGCATCGTCACAAGGTTTCCAAACCACTGGTGAGCCAGCTCGTGTGCAATTATCTCGGCAAGGATCTGTTTTGTCAGAGTCGAGGAGGTTTTCTTGTTGTATAACAGGTAAATCTCTCTGAAGGTGATCGCACCCCAGTTCTCCATGGCCCCGGATGCAAAGTCAGGAATTGCAAGAAGATCAAGCTTCTTCAACGGATATTTGATCTTAAAGTACCTCTGATAGTAATCCAGCAAGTCTTTTGTGTACTGCAGCGCTAACTTTCCTTGATTCTTCTTCCCGGGGACTGTTGCGATCCTTATCTCCACTCCCTGAGACGTATCACGCAAGTATTCAAACGGTCCAACTCCGATATACAAGAGGTATGTGGACATCTTTGGAGTTCGTGCAAAAGTCACTCTCTTCTTTTTCTTGTCCAATACCCTCTCTCCTTTCATATGAGTATTGGAGATCGCTCTTAGTCCTCTGTCGAGGATGATTGAGATCTCAAAAGTTGCCTTCATATCCGGTCTATCAAAACACGGGAAGGCGCGTCTCGCGTCTGTTGCCTCGAATTGTGTCGTGGCCAAGTACCTCTCTTTTCCATCTCTTCCCCGATAGCTGCTCCGATAGAGACCTGCCAGGTCGTCGGTCAGGAGACCGCTAAAACGAATCATTAATTCAGCCTTACCTCTAATCGGTTTTGGTGATCTAAGCTTCAGTTCCTGCTTCTCGTTGTAGATTGAGGAGGACAGACGAATCACCTCTTTACCGAATTTCAAGGAGCATTCTAGGATTTTCAGATCTGCTGAATTCAGTACTATGGTCCGTGTTTCATTCTCAACTGTGAGACCAATCACTTCCCGCCCATTGAATTCAGAGTTGTTCAAATCGACGTCAAATTCAAGGTTATAATTGAGTGGCGTCACATTCGTCATGATCTTCAGATCCTTAATGATTGATGGTCCTTAAGAATTATCAGTTCTTCCCGTGCGTGCCTTCCGGGATGCAATTGTGAGTTGAGCATGTGTCTGACGAGGCGTTCTTTCTCAATTACATAAGTTACTCGACCCTCGCCATTTACTCAGGAAAGACTTCCCCAATCGCCCAGACAAGCGAGATTCCCAGTATCAAGAGGCCTATTTGGATCACCGCCCTATACCATTTCTCCTCTTTGTGAGTTTGTGGGATTAGATCTGCAGCTGCTATGTAGATGAAGATCCCGGCCGCAGCTGGCAATAGAACAGTGCCTACGTTCTCCAAGTTTATCAAATAGAAATATGAAAAAACAGCTGCTATCACCGTGCTCAATGCAGATGCTAAATTCAACACCAGGATCTTCCTTCTGCCCATACCAGAGTGAAGGAGAACCCCGAAATCACCAATCTCCTGCGGTATTTCGTGGATTAAGACCGCGACCGAAGTCGCAATGCCAACGGAAATATTGTTAAGGAAACTTCCTGCAATAATTATTCCGTCAGCTACGTTGTGGACAGTATCTCCGAGCAGGATTAGGGCAGCGTTTTCATGTTCATCGAATTCCCCTCGGCCATGTTTTCCAACATGGTGGTGGTGCCATACAAGTAGTTTTTCCAGGATGAAGAAGAGTAGAAACCCTCCGATCACAAATACGAAAGGGGTACCGACTCCAAGTTCGACTGCCCCAGGCAATAAGTCAAGAAAGGCTACACCTATCAGAGCTCCAGCCGCAAAGCTCACAAGACTTAGCGAGATTCTTTTGGCCCATTCCTCCTGCCAGAGAAGTATTACCCCCCCGACAAGAGCGGCTAACGCTCCAAGTAGACTGAACAGTATTATGTAGGGTAGAACTATTTCAGCTCACCGCACTTTTGTCGAATCTTCTAGAAACATGTACCGATACCTGAGACAGAAAAACGGGTAGGTCTGGTCATTATAATACTTACGCGCGGTATGACCCTACAAACAAAAGGCAACAAAATTGCGGGTTCGAAGAATGTTATCTACTTCTTCCCTTAATGACTTGAAGTCAATTCCAAATTGATACCTATTATCTAATTCTAGGCGACTTCGATATTTCTGAAGCATCGATAGGCAAATCTCAAGCTGATTTCTTTGGAAATGTACCAAAGCGGCGCAAACAAGAATCAATGTCTGCAATGTCCGCTTTTCCTCTCCTGATGACTTTAGCCATACGCTTTCTAAGACTTCATGGCATTCCCAGAATCTCTCCTCCAAGAACAGGTTGCGTGTCTCTTCGATTGCTGCGCCGAGGCCTCTTGCACCTCGTTCTGTAATCCTCCTTACTGAGAGAATATCCCAACTTGACTCGAGCTTTTTCCTTATCAGATCACTATCCTCGTCCATAAAGACGTCGAACTCTATTGCACGGTTGGTTATCCTGAAATTACCTGTCTTGACATTATCCTGAATTAGGGTATCTTCAATCACTGCTATTACAGATTCTATCTTAGATGTAATAATGTGATTCTTGTTTGACAGCCTTACGAGGTATCTATTCGTCATCCAGTCGAATTTATGCGGAGCTTGTCTTAAAACAATCCGTCAAGAACTCATATATTCCTGCTAATTCTTATTGAACCGCATGAGTGCGATGATACTGCCTGAGGCCGATGCTAACGAAGCCATAAAGGGAATTTACTCGGAAATCGAGGAGGTCTTTGGAAAAGTCCCCATAGCTTACATCAACCTATTCCGATCTATCTATAATCGAGACGACTCATGCCCTTTCGCCCCATTTCAAAGAGTCGAATTCCTCTTGAAGAAAGTTACATCTTCTAGAGTATGTTTTAGCTGCAGTGTCCGATATTAGATGTCAGACATTGCAAGAATCTCATTCTGTCCACGCTGTGGACAGAGATTTCAGGATAAGAGCACTATGCAGGTTCACCTCACTAATTGCACTGACATCAACGAAGAGTACCGTGGTGAGATTGACGGTTCGTAAGATAAGTTCATATCAGTAACAAAGTTTCATGGGAGTCGATGAGGAATTCTCTGGCGGTCGTTGCCATCCTCGTAGGTCTTCTCCTTGGAGTAGGACTTGGAAATACAATTTTCGCTATTCCAACTCCCTCCATTTCTACTGAACCTCTCCCGGAACGGGTCGCAGAGCCAACCTTGTCCGAAGTGACGATAGAGCTCGTCTCCACCGAAACTCTTCAAGAAGTGGATGGACAGACTACTACAACGGCTTCCTTCATTGGAGATTTCACCGGGACAATAAGCGGAGCATTTGTAGCTGAATTCTTCTTCACCATAGAGCCGAATGGAGTCTTTGAGGGCATTGGATACCTAACATGCAACTGTACGGTAGATGGCAGATCAGGGACGCTAGTAGAGCGTTACATATTGGTCGGCGGAGCTGGTGCACTGGGTGAAGTAGTCTCGAGGGGTACGTGGGAGATTGTTCGCGGGACCTCTGAGTTGTCTTCTCTCCGTGGAGGCGGATCCTTTGAGAGTACTAGATTTCCCGGTGAGCTTGAGCAGGGGATAAAAACCGGTCGAATACAATTCTGACCGGGGCCAACAATACAGAAGGCTCAAACGCGGTTGTAGATGTCTTCGATCCGCACTACATCATCCTCTCGAAATTCTCCGATTGCTATCTCCAACACTCTGACAGTCGATGCCTTGGTCTCAATTCGGTGTTGAGCCTTCAGAGGGACATGGAATTCGTCCCCGACCTTTCCATCAACCTTAGTTGATCCAATCGTGAAAGTGGCAGTTCCTTCGATTACTTTCCAGAACTCCTCACGAGTATTATGGTACTGAAGACTCAACTTGGAGTTTGGATTTAGATGGAGAATCTTCACCGTGGACCGTTCGTTTTCTGTGAATCTTTCAAACCTGCCCCAAGGCCTTTCTTCCCGGTAGACTGCCATCTGATTGGGCTCAGTAATAGTTTCCAAATATAAACACACTCCAGTTTGGATGGGTTTCAAGGGATATCGAGAAATCTATGGCGATATTGTGACTGATTCCATTCCTGAATGTCATGATATGCAATCGGCTTTTGCCCGTAGATATCAAATAAATATCAATAGGGAGATTTCACCGTAATAGCTCTATACGAAAAACAACTCAGTTCTCTATTTCTCATATGGAATCCTCTATTTCAGAGTTGTATTACTAGATCGATCAGCTGATACGGTTAGTGACAAATCATTAATATCAATTTGTCAATATCCTAC
>JAPUKB010000028.1 GCA_027295865.1 Nitrososphaerota archaeon | reverse complement strand
AAGGGATTGTAGGATTTGCAGACTATTTCTCGTGGAGAGATTTCAAGACTTGGTTTCCCGAGGGTAGAGATGTAGCAGCAACATCACAGGTGGGACTACACTTTGGTGGGGCAGTTCTATACATTATTGCTCGAGATCTGTTTGGTATAGGGTCTAGTCTGTACGATTTTCTTGTTTTGTTTCCAGCGGTATTTGGGGCATTAACAATAATCCCTATCTTCCTAATAGTAAGAAGGCTTGTCGGCCCGAGCGGGGCCATTCTAGCTTCGCTTATCATCGCTTTCTCTACTCCGTTGATTACTAGAGGGAATTTAGGATGGTTCAAATCAGAGCCATTTGCGTTATTCCTCGCGATATCGGGTAGCTACCTCTTTCTGACTCTTTATGATTCCAAGATGAACTCAAGACGCTTCATATTAACCGCTGTCACATCTGGATTCCTGTTGGGATATGCTAACACAGCATGGGGAGGATCTCTCTACTTTGCAGTTGTCTTTGGTCTCTTACTACTGTTCTCCCCGTTCTTAGCAGTAGATCACCGGAGAACGGTTTTTGGCGGGACCATTTTCGTATCCATCTACCTTCTGTCTAGTGCCATGTTCCCACGGCCGGGCCCAAGTATTATCACAAACCCCGCAGGCTTTGCCCTTTTAGGAGGGCTGGGCTTTGCTTTATTGTCTTATGTAATTAGGATGACAGCTCCGGCCCGCGAATACACTAGAACATTAACGAAAGTCATTATCGCCGCAGGCTTGTTTGGTGTGGTGATTGTCAGCTTCGGCTTTGTCTCAGAAATTAGTGGCAGGTACCTGACGGTACTCTATCCATACCTCCGAAGTGGGAGCCCACTAGTGGAGTCGGTTGCGGAGCATTTCATCCCTACCGGGGCTCAGTACTTCACAGCATACATTGCTCTTATTCCTCTGGCCGCGTTTGGTGCGTGGATGCTCTTCAAACGAAGGGACATCAACTCTGCCTTTGCATTGACAATCGGAATTACGGCGATCTATATCGCCTCTTCCTTTTCACGGCTGCTGGTTTTTTCATCCATTGCCTTTGCAATTCTTGCGGCAGTGGGTTTCGCAGAGATAACGTCTAGCATCATTAGGCCTGCGCTGATCTTAGGTGGTAAGAGGAAATCTCATGTCTATCAAAGCAGATCCGATGTGAAGATTCTATATTCAATCTTCATGATCGGTTTAATAGCACTACCTGTGATAGCCCCTGGCGCGACGAATGCGATATCAGGAGTAGACTTTCCTGTAAGTATCGCAAATGCGAGTACCGGGGTGAGAGGAGAAAGATCAGACTGGTTTGAGGCATTAGCTTGGATGAGAGCGAATACTCCGCCAGATGCGGTGATAGCAGCTTGGTGGGACTATGGATACTGGATAACGGTAATGGGCAACAGGACCAGCGTGGCCGATAACGCCACCATCAACTCCACACGAATTGCTGTTCTCGGCCGTATGTTTATGGCCCCCGAGGATGAAGGTGTGGAGGCGTTAAGATCACTAAAAGCGAATTATGTCTTGGTATTTGTAGTTGGGCAGAAGGTAGACCAAGGGCAAGGGGACATCATTGTCCTGGGAGGAGGCGGAGATGAAAGTAAGAAACAGTGGTTCATTAGGATAGGGGGCCTTAACATCGATGACTTTCTGGAAACAGATGAATTCACACCAAAGCCTTTCTTCTGGGAAAATACTCTCCTCGGAAAGTTGTGGCCATTCGAGCCAGGTAGCTTCATAGATCAACAAGGAAACTTAGTTGCAGGACAATGGGAAGAGGGAAGAACGGCTGTCTATTCTTACTCTATGAAGTTCCTTCCAGATAGCGGGGGCCCACTTAGGCTGGCTTTCGCCTCCTCTAGTATATTGGAGGATGCCCCGCAGGGAATCTTCACTGGGGTTTTGATTTACGAAGTTGTACCAGTTGAGGAAGCCATCGAATCTTCGCCATAGTCATTTACATAACGATCCTTTAACCTTAATCTTGCATACTTATCATCCGGGGAAAATTTCGGGGGGTGCGGGGAAATTGTCTTTCCAGTACATTTAGGACACTCAATTTCAAGAGTGTAGGCATGGCAGAGCGTGCATGAACGAAGAAGTTTGTACATGGGGAGTAGTAATCGACCTTGTTAATCTCTCTTGAAAGAAAACTTCCCTTTCTTCTTCACAATAATATCCTTAGCTTTCTCCGTCGCTGCAACTATCACTTTTTCTGCTGTTTTGTAGGTTTCCGCAGTTACATCCAATTTATACCGCGAAGACCCCAGATAAGTAACGGTGACTTGGGCGCCTCCAGTCTTCACACTTTGAGCAGCTGAGAGAGCTTGGTGAATCAAGCTCCTCCCATCCGGATGATCTGTAATTATCTCTACTTCTCCTTTTATTGCGACAGACGGAATTACAATCTTTTCCCTTGCAATCTGGTCTAAAACCTCGACGAACTCTGGAGGCAGATCGAGTCCCTCAACTACTTTTGGTCCCTTCCTAACGACCTCCTCTAGAGCATCGTATCGGGAGTCAAACTCGTCTTCTAGAGTTTGCGAGTATTTTTGAATATCCTCCTCATTCAAATTCATTTTATTACGAACATTTTCAAGAATTACCTTGGCCCGATCTGCTTTTTTTACAGCAATTAGTTTCTCTTTCCTTTCCTCACCTGAAACCTGCCTAAGAGAAAGATCGATCTCAGCTCTTGCCCTACTGGTTCTGATTACTTTCAGGACACTTTTTTGATTTAGCCTAATGAATCTGTAGACATTCCTAACCCACCCTGTAGAGATCTCTGATACATGGAGAAATGCTCGCAGGCCTCCGTATTCTTCTAATGTGACGTATGCTCCGTGCGAGGTAATCTCTCTGATAGTGGCTAGGACTAGTTCTCCAACTTCGGGTGTTTCCTGAAGATCAATAGTCATACTATTGCTAATAATTTGAGAAAATCATCCTTTTAGACTTTGTTATCGCTTCGAAAAGAGTAAAGTTTACCTTTCTGTTTATTCCGGAATAGTCAATGAAACTTGGGTTTCAACAGCCAAACCACACTTTTAGAGAGCCTAAAACTGAGATATACCGCATTATTGAGAGAATTGCCCTTCAGGCTGAACATCTTGGTTTTGACTCGTTCTATGTGATGGATCATCTGATCCAAATACCAGGAGTTAACCCTTCAACGGATCCAATTCTTGAGGGTTGGAGCACGATCGCGGCTTTGGCTGCTTCGACTAGCAAGATTAGACTTGGCACGATGGTAACCTGTAACACCTTCAGGAACCCCACGTTACTCGCAAAGATTGGTGCGACAGTTGATAACATAAGTCGTGGGAGACTGATAATGGGAATTGGTGCGGGTTGGTCTAAGGAGGAACATATGGCATATGGCTATCGCGATGAGCTTCTCAAAGAGAGATTTGGAAGACTGGAGGAAAGCCTCCAGATAATGAAATTAATGTGGACCCAAAAAAGAACAAATTTCTCAGGGAAATATTATCAGGTCGAAGATGCAGTTTGCAATCCTAGACCGACCCAGGAACCTCACCCACCAATCGTTGTCGGGGGTGACGGTGAAAGAGTTACGTTAAGGATTGCCGCGAAGTATGCTGATGGATGTAATGTCTTTGGAGGCGCCGATCTCGGTAGACTTAGAAGAAAGCTTTCCGCCCTCAAAGGCCACTGTAATGAGCTCGGCAGAAACTATGATCGATTTTGGAAGACTGGTTTAGGACACGTGATAATTGGGAAAGATGAAGGGGAGCTTAGAGAAAAGATCAAAAGATATATTCCTACAGAGCCGACAACGGGAGCGACTGGGGTCACAACTTTTGAAAAACGGCTACAGAGATTCATAATTGGTGATCCCGAAACATGCATCGAAACGATCAGAAAAATATTTGACGAAGGTCTCGATTACCTAGTGGTAAACATGCCTGACTCCGAGGATCCAGATACTCTCAGACTTTTCGGAGAAAAGGTACTTCCTTCATTCAGCTAGGCGAACGCAAAAAAACTTGAAAATACAGTCGGTATGACCCTTCATGAATATTTCAGTCCGAAAAATATCTCACTTAGCGGTTTTGATAATCATAATGGTAAAAAGTTCGCATTTAAATACTACATAGGATGATGCCGAGGATCGGGGAAAAAAATGGCTAAGAAGAAAACAACAAAGAAGAAGGCCAAGAAGACCACCCGAAAGAAGAAGTAGTTCCGTGATCGACGCAATAAACGTATAGCGTCGTTGCGGGATCGGCATGGGAGCGCTCCTACCCATTTTCTTTGAAACAATATGTTTGGAACGTTCCGCTTTAATTGTAATAAAATTTATTCATCATGACTTGGACATCTCGACAATGCCCGGATCATATGGGGAATCAATTCAAGATGGATGTTACTACCTTCATAAATTTGGACTAAGCTATGATGAGCTAGCCAGCATTTTCGGCATACAAGAAAAGGAAGCCAAGGAATTTGTAAAAAAATTCAAGGAGAGAATCGACAAGGGACAAATTCAAGAAACTGCATTCGACATGAGCTTCTGGAAAGATGTAATCGATGAATCCAGAGAGGGGTCGAGAATCACTCTAGTGAGTTCAAAAGGTCAGTTTTACCATGGCCGTAAGTCAGATCTCGAGAGAATGAAAACTGCCGATCTACTAGCGCTCTTTGAAATAAACAAAGAATTTCTCATGATGGTCCCACAAGTTGCATTGGACACACTGAAACAACATAAGATCGGCTATGATCCTCTTCTTCCAATCAAGCAGATCCAGGAAAGTGTACCAGTCATAGAAAGTATTTTGAAAAAGAGGGAAGATCGCCATCCTATTGCTGACGCTTCACAATCGAATGGATAGATCTGCCCACGGTAGCCGACACAGCCTCCGCAAATGCTTCTGAAAGCGTAGGATGTGGATGAATCGTCGATTCAATATCTTCAACCTTCGCCTTGAGCCTCAATGCGAGAGAGGCTTCACTAATCAAATTTGATGCGTCAGGGCCAGCGATATGAACGCCTAGGATCAGGGAGGTCTTTTTGTCGATTATCACCTTGACTAAACCATCTTTTTCCCTTGCCGTAAGAGCGCGTCCGTTCGCACCGAATTGAAATTTTCCGACGGACACATCATACCCCTGATCAATAGCCAATTTCTCCGTTAACCCGACCGAGCCGATTTCAGGAGTCGTGAATATGGCGGATGGTATGTTGTTGAAATCGAATTTTTTGTTCATTCCTGCACTACACTCTGCTGCTATTATCGCCTGTGACTGTGCCTTGTGTGCCAGATAAGGTGGGCCAATTGCGTCTCCGATAGCAAAGACACCGTCCACATTTGTTCGTAGGTGTTCGTCGACTTTAATGAAACCCCCACTATCCATCTCTACTCCGATAGAATCAAGACCTAATCCATTAGTGTTTGCTCCCCGCCCGACAGCAACGAGAACCTTGTCTGCAGTCATTCTAAGGACCTTGTTACCATTGGCAATCGACAAGATCAATCCACCGTCACTGAGCTCTGTACCACTCACCTTCGAGTTGAGTCGGGTCTCAATACCCAGCTTCTGAAGAGATCTAGAAATGACTCGCACTAAATCAGGTTCCACACCCGGAAGTAGAGATCCCGAAATTTCAATAACCGTTACCGTAGAGCCGAGCTTTCTATACATGGTGCCAAGTTCGAGTCCTATTGCTCCTCCGCCTACTACAACCAGTTTCTTTGGAATCTCATTTAGCTCGAGGGCTTCTTTTGATGTAATGATGTTTGAGCCATTTGTCGACAAACCCTCAACTGGAAGTGGATGTGATCCTGACGCCACGATGATCGATGTTGATGTGACGACTCTCTTGCCTCCCTGATTCTCGATAATCTCGACCTCTTGGTCAGAAGTAATCTTGGCCGTCCCGTAGATCAAGTCTATACCATAGTTCCTGCATAGAGCTTTTATCCCTGAAATTAGCTTTTCAACAACTGAACCCTTCCATGCTTGAAGTTTTTGTATGTCTACCTTGATGCCATCAATACTAATCCCCATCTCATCAGCATCATCTAACTTTCCTAATAGATTGCTAGCGGCGATTAGAGACTTCGATGGTATACAGCCCCAATTAAGGCACTCTCCTCCAACATTCTCTTTTTCAATTAACGTGACTTTCCGGCCTAATTGGGCTGCCCTTATTGCAGCGACATATCCACCCGGGCCAGCTCCAATTACGGAAACATCGTTGTCAGATATGTCAATCAACCCAATCGAAAATAGCTTAGAATTTGAATCTTGGTTTTGACGCAGAATAGATAAAATTGATGGACAAGAGAACTACAAACCCGACAACGGAGATTATAAGAATTTGAGATATCGCCTGAATATTCGGGGTAAACGGCTCGATAGTAGGTGTAACCTCGAGCGTAGCTGTTACGACCGTATTATTAGACAATATTATCTCTTTGAGATAGACACTCCCTGTTAGAGGATTCAGGAAGTTCTCAACAGGAGCGAAGTCATCAGTAAGGATTACAGATCCAACATTATCAATAGGTGAAATATATTGACGATCAAGAATATCATTCAAGTCAATTTTTACGACGCTATTCGCATTTTCTCTCACTGCATCAATGTCGAGTTCAAGGCCATCTTTTTGAGCCAGCACCATTACATTTTGAACGATTCCCCCCGCATCACCAGAGACAGGGAAAATCTTGATTGAAGAAAAGACATCTTCCATCGTTTTCAATTCTGCCCTGAAGAGATCAGAGGTTCTGCCTGTAAGAGAGGTGATCATGTTTGAGATGAGTATACCATCATCTGACATACGGCTGAACGCGAGCTCGTGGAATTCTCTCGTCATCAAATGAAATGGGACGTAGCTCTTTGCATATGCATCTAGGATAATTAGATCATATATTCGATCCGTTTCAGACAAGAATGTCCGACCGTCCTGAGCGAAAACTCTTAAACGGGGGCTCTCTGGGACAAGGAAGTACTCCTTTGCGACCCTTATTACCTCAGGATCTACCTCCACAACATCTATGTTCATATTTGGATAGTCACGGAGAAATTGTTTGGGGCCCGAAAATCCTCCTCCTCCAATAAATAACACATTCACGATCTCTGGGCTGAATGCGGGACCGAGATGGAAGTATTTAGTATATTGGAAGACAATCCGATCAGGATCTCTCAAGTCCATCGCGCTATGGAAATGGTTGTCAAGAAGGAGGGTCCTAGTGCCTGATATAATATTATCTTGAACAATGAGTCTGTGGTATAGAGTCTCCTTCTCGTAGATTATTCCACCAGCACTTGCTTGGCCCGCAGCTGAGAATACCAAGGAAATAGAGATAACAACCACACTAATAGCTCTGAACCTGTTAGCTAAACCGACTAGCGATACAACTATCAGTACCGTGCTTAGAGAATAAAGGATTGTACTTACGCCAAGGGCTGGGACAAGGATGAATGCAGTTGCAAAAGTTCCAATGATACTACCGACAGTTGAAAGTGAATAGATATTTCCAGCCGTTCTCCCAACTCGTGCAAGAGACGCTGTACTTAGTTTAATTGCAAAAGGAGAGACCGCCCCCAGCAAGAGCGACGGGATACCAAGTACCAACATCGCCGCCGCTAGTGGGCCGTACCGTTCTCCCAGATTTAGCGCAAGAACAAACCTGAAAATATCTGCTGAGACGATTGTAAGAAATAATGTATAAACACCCGCTCCAAAGATCAAGAGAGAAAACGAGGAGTAGGATGAATTGATGTCCGCCCTTTTTCCTCCGTACCAGTAACCGATGCTTAGACCTGCCATAACTACTCCAATGAGGCTTCCCCAGACGAAGAGAGTACTTCCGTAATACGGAGCAAGTAACCTGCTTCCAAGGAGCTCGAGAGTCATTACTGAAGCCCCAGCTGTCAAGACTTGAATCTTGAGGACCATAGGGAAATACTTAGATCTCTCGATCCCGAGGAGCTGCATTAGTCTCTCTGCTTAACTATCTATATTAAACGGCTTGCCTAATTCAGGATCTCATTCGCAAAAGCAACGTTTCATATCATGGAGAATTGACACTAAGGTCATACAGTACAATCTAAATCGGATATCTTCAAAAATCGGAAGTGGGTAAGCAATGAACAGGAGTATTGCTATCCTTGGAATAATGACGGTCGGATTTGCCCTAGGTTTTGGAGGATTCATGATTGTACCAGCAATCCCAGCTATGATCCTGTTCATTCTCTCCTCGCCAGAATCAGTAAGAGCTATCCTAGCGGGGATGATGGGATCTGTTTTAGCAACCTCAACACTGATAATCTGGGAAAGACGAAGTAGATAGAATAGATAAATAACTTACGACTCGTCTTTTTTAGAGTGGGCCGATCGTCTAGCCAGAGTCAAAATGACTCCTA
>JAPUKB010000027.1 GCA_027295865.1 Nitrososphaerota archaeon | reverse complement strand
ATCCTGGATCTCATTCTAGAAGTCGACCTTCTAACGAATTGAAGAATATTAGGGTTTTGACCCTCAGCTAATAACACTCCGAATCCTTCAGGTTCTGAAAAGTGACAGTTTCCCAACTTAGAACCGTTAATCGTAAGTCCTGCCCGCCGAGTGGTAGGAAGAACCTCTAGTCCTTTGAAGTTTTGAGCAACAAGAAATGTCTGTTCTGTCTTTCACGTATGAAGCGGCTAAAGAGCTCTCGCGGGTGGACAAAGAAATTTCGATGAGATGAGAAGGTCCATATTCACTGAAATATGATTGAATATCGGGAATCCTTTTCTGAACTATTTGTCGTGGCGAGAGCAACGTATAAATCCAAAATGCGAGAATAACTCACTAAATATTGGAAAATGGAACAGTAACCCTGGGTGAGATGGGTCCCACGCTAAGTGCTGAAGACAAAGCTCTGCATGTAAGAATCGTCAGTTACGTGAGGATGAACTTGGCGAGACGCCCATCGGTTGGAGATATCCGGCGGAAGTTCAAAATCAACCGAACCCGTTATTATAGGCTTTTTCCCGGGGGGAAAATGCAGATGTATAGTCTCGCAGGACACAGGAATCCTGTTGATGACAGTGCGGGACCAGATCTCCTTGCTGCTCGAACTGTGCAGGTCCCTTCCGAACCCGTCACCGCCAAGGAAAAGTACGAGGAACTAAAGGCCAAAGTTGAAGAAGAACTAGTCGATCTGTCTTATCAGGCTCGTATAAGCTCCGATAAGATGTGGGTGTTCGCATCTAAAGCCCTACCCTTTGCCTACCCCGAACTCTGGAAGAAGGTCTTACTGCTGAGCCCGGAAGGCCCAGAAGTCGCATTCAAGGAAGCAGTTGAGTTAGCAGGAGGGCATTACACGGCGCTCGTCCTCGGGGACATCGCTAGAGGAGTCAAACGTGAAGACTCTTACACGACTCTCCTGTCATGGCTGGTGGGAATCACAGAGAAGTGGATCAATTCGAAGATTAGTCAGAGGAAAGTTGGATTGATTCCAATGAATATCTCCAATAAATGCCCCCGCTGCGGAGAGGGCATTCAGGTGAGAGCCGATCACAAATTAGAGTGTACGGGGTGCGGATCATTACTGAACTGGATGTGCCCTATTTGCGACAAAATTGTTAGTAAAGCCAGGAATATCAAAAAGTTCTCGTGCCCCAACTGTCGCACGAAATTTGAAGATCCACTGATTCCTCCAAGAAGAGAGGATGTTGAAGTTGAGAGTGAAGCAATCATTGACCTCCGGGGAAACATTTACGGGGATGACACGGTATATTCGAGGGTCTACATCGTTGAACATGTTGAGGGTGACCTCACGACTCAGACTTTTTACCGCAGGTTTAGTCGCGATCGTCAGCTCGTATGATATTTGCGCTATCTTCCCCCAGTGTAATACCTGTGGGAAACTTTTTGAAGCACTTGGTACGGTGCAGAACGGTCTAGAACAGTCCAGAACGGTCTAGAACGTTCTGACAGGCTGGTATGCCCGATCAGAAGGTGTATGCTAGCACTCAATATGAAGAATCAAGAAGTCGACATTGTCGATGTCGTTATTAACTTCAGGATCGGCAAGAAAAAGACTTACTTGGATCCTGACTCCAGGCTTAATCTAGCAAGAAGAAACACTTCAGAGATTCTGACAGAGGAAGAATTGCGAATTCTCTTGGAGACCAAAGCGAATCCAGTCGCTTACGATGGAATAACGGTAACAGGTCCATTCCACATGGGGTATCTGATTCCGTTTGGAAAGATGCTAGATTTTGAGAAAGCAGGGATTAAGAACAAGATTTTAGTTGCAGATGTTCACTCTGCTATGGACGACCTAAAAGCTCCTTGGGAACAGTTGGAGAAGCGATCAGAATACTACCAAAAGTGCATAGAATTATCCTTTCCTTGGGAGACAACACCTGAGTTTATCCGTGGATCCGAATTTCAATACGACAAGAATTATGTCAAAGATCTTTTCAAGATGGCAACTCTGGCGACGGTAGCAAGGTCCACCAGAGCAGCTTCCGAGGTTACTAGAATGAAGAATCCGAAAGTCTCAGAACTCGTTTACCCCATAATGCAGGCATTGGACGAAGAATATCTGGGAGTTGACATCCAGCTCGGCGGGATAGATCAAAGACATATTCTGGCTTTTGCTAGAGAGTACCTTCCAAAAATTGGTTACAGACCTCGAGTCGAGATAATGACCCCATTAATTCTATCGTTGAAAGGATCGGGCGAAAAAATGAGCGCCTCTATCCGGGAATCTCATATCCGGGTATATGACTCAGAAGACCAAATAAAGAAGAAGATTACTAATGCATACTGTCCCTTGGGGGAAGTAGAGGATAACCCAATCATCCAGCTGTGCCAGTACGTTGTGTTTCCAATAAGGGGTGATATGAGGATCGAGAGGGAAGTCAAATTTGGGGGAGATGTGGCGTTTGAAAACTTCCAAGACCTCCAAGATTCCTACCTCAAAAAAGAGCTCCATCCCTCAGATTTGAAGAAAGCCCTGGCTAGAGAGCTAACGGATATATTCACAAGGGCAAGAGACTACTTTTCAAACAATAGAGATATGTTAGAAGAGCTTGGCGAAGAATTTGTTTAAGGCTGCGATCCCGAAAAAGTTCAGTATCCGAAATAAAAAAGCTAACGTCACCTTGAAATAATGCTCGATCGACGTAACAATCTCGAGATTGGTCAATCGCTTTCAGATATCTGGAGCGGTTCTGATACTCATTGGGCTGGCTTTTCTGGTCCTCCTCCGTGGTGCGTTATTCCGCCTACTAGTTTTCGTCCTGGAATTTCTGGGAATCCTGGTCGGCTTTCTCTTGATTTTTATTGGTTTAGGAATGCTATTCGGTGGCAGGTGGATATCTCGACAGCGTACATACTCGATATGATGGAGAAGTAGGTTGTTGGTAATTACCTATGATTAGAATAATTAACATCAATGCAATAGGGACCTCAACTGTTCCTGCTCAGAGGGAGTTAGTTTCTTGATAGCATTCTCCAAGCTCTCTTTGGAAAAATGCTCTCTGTTCACGTCGATGAACTTGATGACGCCTTCCCTATCCGACAGAGATAGTTCCCTCAAGACCCAGCCCACACCTGTCTTGGCAAATCGCTCGCTCCGCTTAATTACTTCCGTACAAGCAGCTAGGATTATTTTAGGCAATCCTCTGATAACCTGATCTCCGTCTTTGGCCATATTTACGAAAGATACCACGGATGCTCTCGCCTGCCAAAGATTTTCCGAATTTCGCCAGGACGCGACCGCTTCTGCACACGGTTTCCCGTTTGTCTCAACTAAAGGCCCAATGACACGGACACATAACCAATCACAAACATTCCAGTCAAGAATATACCCACCATTGAAGATCTCCTCAATCCTAGATAGTAGTACGATCCAACCAATCTCGTTTTTTGGAATAATGTGTTCCTGGAGGAATAGGACTCCTGCCAGCTTGTCTTCTGCGTACTTCTCGGGGAAAAACGAGAACGCGAGATTCATTTGAGATCGTGTGCTCATCTGCCCCACTTTCTGATCGACATACCATTGATTCATCTCATCCCTTATCTTGACTATATTCACACCTCTAAATTCAATAGAATTTCTCAGATACTCCTCCCACCAGTTCTTTGAGTTCCTCGTCGCAACTTTATCGAGTTTCTGTTGGAGAGCGTGAATCAAGTGACGAGAATCTCTCGAGTCGAGTGACACCTATGAAACCCGGATTCATGGATTGGCCATATATGCCCGTTACCTATAGGATGAGTCTCAGAATGTAGAGGCCTGAGTTCCTGTCCGTTCCAAGAATAAACATCTCACCTTCGATTCGATGCACATAGATGCCCCAGAAATCGGTATGCGCAAGAATGTTACCTTCGGAATCATAGATAGCTGGAACTGAAAAAGAAGCAATCTCCCTTAGATCATGTGGATTAGAAATGTTTAGGATTCTTATGCCGTCTGCGTACCAGGCAATGAAAGCAAGATCACCATCTACGACTATGTTGTGAATGGTATGGTTACCCACAGGAGGAGGATCGGTGAATGTATTCTCAACAGCGAACTGCCCCACCTCGCTAACGGTCCCCGGGTCTGAGACATCTAAGAGACGAAGATATCCCCACCCATCAAAGGTGATTCCCACTCTTATCTTCACTCCATCCTGAATCGAGAATCCCGTTGATCTCCGAACGAAGACAGAAGGTATAGGATCTGCAGAATTTCTTCCTCCAATGAGCAACAGATCCTCGCTTTGCCCGAGAAAGATGATTGCTCCGTACCCTTTGCTAACTACATTGGCGATCTTAAGGTCAAACCCACAAGACCCCTGATCCACTATGGCAATCATCCTTTCACCCAGTAAGATATCCTGGAAGAAGGAGACCTCCTGAGCGTCCTCAAGTACGCTTGAATCGCAAGCTAGACCAAGATAGTTTGTGGGCCCAAGGAAGCTCTCATTCTCGAGTAAACTTACAGGAGGAGAAGACATTGTTTGGACTGCAGGATATTCTTCCCCTCGATGTGTACCCTCTTCGATGCCCAAGACCAACCCATAGGGCAACAGGTCCTCGTCGGCCATGAGAACGAAATTCCCGTCGGCTGTGGGCACGGACGCGTGAGAATTACCTTCAGGAGTTCTTCCTGTTAAGGGATCGGGATCGGCATATCTGCTATTACCGAGGAATACAGGGGAGGATGCATCTGTGATGTCAAGGATCACAAGTCCTGCATCCCAGTATGAAAGGTACGCAATAGTCTTACCGGAATAGTGAGGATTCGGACTGGTACTGGGGAAGCTCTTTACCCAGATATCGTGTAAATAAATGGCCGGATCGCTTCCAAGGGTGGGCCCGGAGAGACCCAATTCCTTCACCCCGAGGGCAGCTACCTGATTAGGTCTATTTGGAAATGTAATATCGAGGATCCGAAGATGGTTCTTGAGTTGAATATCCACAACCAAAGCATAGGCCCTATCGCCTTGCTGGTAGATGAAGACGTTATGGACCGGAAAACTATAGATTTGGCTTAGGAGAATTGGATTCGTAGGATCAGTTACGTTGTAGATCCTTATGCCTCCACTTCCAGGTGCGATACTTGTTGTACATGGTTCATTGCTATGAACTAGAATGTCACCTTTGAAGAATACGGTCTCAATGTGAATTACCTTGACATCATTAATTCTTGTGTTCGGTGGAGATTGAATGTTGGCCACTTGAACCGGATGTGAAGGATCTGAGATGTCTACTATTCTCACACCGTGGTTGGAGCAGGTCGGTCTGTCATATGTCCCGACATAAGCAAAGTTCCCAAGTGCCCATACGTCGGAGACGGATCTTGCACCAGGATCAGAGAGACCGTCGCCGTCTGTATCAAAGTTAATGTGACCCACTAACTCGAGTTTAGCTTCGACAGTGGGTGATCGTAGTGACTCCGGGATTGGATCACGAAGATCTGCAGGGTCGTACTCTGGGAAGAAGATATTGCTCGCGTGGGTATGACAATAATATTCACCGTCGGGTGAGGAATGACATTCGTCGAGTCCAACTATCTCTTGTCTTAAGACTTCCTCTTCAATTTCGCTTGGGCTTGCATCGAGAAATGTTCTAACAATACTACCGAATGGTTGGACAAGTAGCAGGGCCAAGATGGGAATTATGGAAAGGAGGATGATTTTGTAACTAGTCCCTCTCCGCACATTGTCTGGTTTGAAGTCCGAGGATTATTAAGGTGGCTATGTACCCCGAACTAGAAGTCCACAGTTTCGTACTCGTCAGCAGTAGGAGTCCAGGCAAACGCCGCCTCCGACAACTCATATCAATTCTGCCTTGGATTCTGTTGGGATGGGTTTATTTCTGAAACCTCAGCATGTCATCCCTGGATTTCCATGCTGTGTAATCCACATATGGTGCACCCTGAGCCTTACGACAGAGGATTCGAAATTCCAGTAATCCGCTGATTTCTTCTTTCATGATGGCGGATTGCAACAATCACTCGTAGGCATCGACGAATTCTCTCCTGACTGCCGCACGCACAAGTGCAACAAACATTGATGGCGACGATCCTTTTTCCGACCACTAATCCCTTTCGTTAAATCATTCCGACAAGTCAATCATAATCCATTTCGAGTTCCATTATCTTCCTCTTGCATTTAGAGCAGATCCAATCAGTGTGGCTTTCGTAGATCATCGGTTCCATTGTACCATCACAATTTGGGCATTTCCGCACACTAAACGAGAGGTCCTCTGGGAATATATCCTTGCTCCCACCCAATCCACGGTCTAACGAAGATTCTAAATCTACACGGCTGGTTGGGACTAGGCGGAGATAAGTAGACACCGACCAACAACGTTAACTCCAGTTTCTACGGGCTCCAACAAGCCCAACATAGATACAACAAAAATCAAATCCCATGATTCTCTTGCAAATGCTTTTTGAGCTTAATTGCTGAGCTCTCGAATCTGCAGTGTGGGCATCTATACCTACAATATTTTGAATGTGCAGCATACTCAGATTGCTTCAACTTATTGTGGCTTATCTCGTACGAATGATACGCGTGAGTGGTCTGGATGCTACTCATGTTCGTTTCTGTTTCCTAGATTCCTCTAAGCGATTTCACTTTGATAGTGATTTAAGTCCTTCTTATGATATTGGATGCTTTATCGCGTAGATTAGCTGTTATCATGCCAGAGAACAAGAAAGTGGGACTGATCGGATAGATAAAAGAGTTCTTTGGGGAAGAGGTTTTAGCTCCTCTAGCAGGACGCCAAGATAGTTCAACCGTTTGTCCTACAGGAAGATAATTCTACCTGGAGAACAGTCAATTCTACCTCGAGAACAGTCACTTCTGCACGGAGAGCACGGAGGTCATTTGTTAAGGAAGGATTTAGGAGAAAGGGAATCTCAATACCAAAGTACACGGGCAGTCCGTTCGGCAGCAACAATGGCGACAACGATAGAAGTTATTCATTAGCCAGCTTGGGAATTTCTAGAAGACATTTCACAACTCGCTTCCACTCATGTCAACGATACAAGAAATATTCTGATTATACTCTTTCTGCTTTGACTCAGCGGATTAACCGGTAGGATATTGACAAATTGATATTAATGATTTGTCACTAACCGTATCAGCTGATCGATCTAGTAATACAACTCTGAAATAGAGGATTCCATATGAGAAATAGAGAACTGAGTTGTTTTTCGTATAGAGCTATTACGGTGAA
>JAPUKB010000026.1 GCA_027295865.1 Nitrososphaerota archaeon | reverse complement strand
AGAAACTTTCGCAAGTACAGCACATGGAAGTGGAAGAACGATGAGTAGAACTAAAGCAAAGAGACTATTCAACGGCGAGAAACTCCGAAAGGATATGCTGAATCGGGGTATCTATGTGCGTTCAGTATCATTCTCAGGTCTTGCAGAAGAGGCAGGGGCGGCCTACAAAGACATAGACGAGGTAGTAAAGGCGACTGTCGATTCGGGAATCTCTAGGAGAGTCGTTAGATTTGTACCGATAGGGAATGTTAAGGGCTAGGCTTGAGCGTTGCCGTATAGATATTTGGAAGATGTAGCTATGGCCGATGCAGCATTTGTGGTGTCAGGCAATACCCTGAAGGAGGTTTTCACGGATTCCGCAAAAGCACTATCGAACACAATGGTAGAGGACTTGGCAAGTGTTTCTAGGATAACTGAGCGAGAGGTGAAGATTAGATCTGATAATCTCGAATACCTCCTTTTCGATTTTCTGCAAACGCTTGTTTACTATAAAGACGCTGAGAAATTGCTCTTTAGCGCATTCGAGATAAATATCTCCCACCAGCGCGATGACTATGTTCTGGAAGCAAAGATTTTCGGTGAGGAGATAGACTCGCAAAAACACCGACTCTCCGCGGACGTCAAGGCAGTGACTATGCACAAGTTCAAGCTTGAGAAAAAGAGAGGTGTATGGAATGGAATGGTAGTCTTAGATACGTGAGGATGGATTGCTATTAGCCTAGCTTGGACAGGATTTTCAGCAGTCCTGAACTGTATTGAATTGCCTTTTTTGACCTAAGTGCTACCCGCTCAGGTAGTCCCGCTGTTATTGCTGCCTTCCTCAGAATGACTTTCCCAATGCCCGTCGAACAGTCAAATTTCCGGTTCGTTGGGCATAGCAATCCATATTCGACGATCCCGAGAGATGCATACGGAATCTCAAGGTCCACAAATGGTGAACTGGCCTTCTCGTCTCTCTCAAAGTTGTGCTCTGCTGCGTTCATCACATCAGTGGCCATCATTTCCAGGACATCGTTAGTACCGGAACAATGGGCTCTAACATATCTGGCATATCCCCCGAAAAGCTCGTCGGCAAGTTGGCCAACGAACATTTTATCACACCCAGCGTTTCTAGATGCTTTTGCCGCTAAGTGGAATCCTAGGGCGATGCTCTCATCCATTAGCGTCGTAACTTCGGCTAGATTTCTTATCTGCTCCCGTAATTGTTGAACCTCCTTCATGGTCGGTTGGACCTGGATCAGATCAATGCCGATAAGCTCTGCATATCCCTTTGCCTCAAGTTGATCGATCGAGCTTTCAGCACCAACGGCAATCCCTACTACACGCGTGTGCTTTTTAGCGATGAAAGCTATCAGAGAACTATCGACACCTCCAGAGAAAGCGATAGCAATTCGTTTAGCAGTCCCTACCCTGCGCGTTACCGATAACTCTAGTTGGTCGAGAAGCTCACCTCCATCAAGATCCCGGAACCCTTCCTTTTTTGAAAAGGACATCGAATCCTTCTTTTTTTGAACTAGGTCCTTAGATGTAAATTTGAAGATGTCCTTCTTTTGCTCCAGCAAGTGTACTCTTCCAGGGGCAAAGTGCTCGACCTCCAGACCCATCCTTCGAAGGGGTTTCATCTCTGAAGATATTGCTTTGACAGGGCCTTTCCGTCCTAAGTAAAGTGGCTTGCCACCCATGCAATCTCTTCCAACTATTACTCCGTGATTGCTGGTGAGAATGAAGGAGAAAGATCCGTCTAGGTTCAGAATGGCTTCAGCATAGGCTTTTACTTCGTCGAAAGTGGACGAGTTGTGCAACCCATCAAAAAGAGATGAGGACCCACCTAACACAGAGCCATGAATCATTCCAAATGACCCCCTCGACTCCGTTCTTTGATTGATTTGAGCCAGGCAACCCAGGAACACAAGATCGCTATCACCTACAGACGCATCTTGTGCTAACGAAGACCGATCGATCCGAGTGAACCCGCCCCAGGCCCGGTGGTCCAGTAGATGGGAGACCTCATTGACCTCATGAACACCTCGTTCCTCCGGATCCACAATGCCAAGCATTCCACGAACCTGGATCAGGCCATTCAATCTACGCCCTCTTCGCAATCTGCTTTTTGATTCCAGAGGCGATTGTCATACCTATCTTCGGCACTCTGGCCAACTTCTCTATCGGTTCTACGGATAGCTTCTTCAAGTCAGTAAAACCAGCACGGTAAAGTTCCCTGGCTCTTGACCTTCCTATCATTTCTAATCCAACAAGAGGTAGAAGTTCGACCTTTACCCCGGACCTAATCCGTATGTATAGTCTCGATATTTCAGGCATAAGGTCAGGTCTCCTCAAAACCCTCGCTGTCTCGCGTAGAGAGTAAGCTAACCACGATGCGCTCTCGACAGCCCTGTTCAAATCTCCCGGTTCAATTCCGAGATCCCGAAGGATTCGATCTTCGGTCCACTCCTCAACCCAGGCATGGAGGACGCGTACCATTCTAAATCCTTCAAAGAAACCAGAGTAAGGATCGTATCCTTCCTGGTCAGGACCCGGTTGAAGGAACTTGTCCCGGTGCTCCTCAATAAAATCAAGGGTACCTTCCCAATCTTTCCCTCTGGGAGAAAACTTCGGAGAGAAATCCGGGGTCGAAACTATTAGTTGAACTACCCCTACCTCGTGATCCAAATTGGGTTCCCATATCTTCATCGCCCGACGAAACAAGACACCTGTTTCAGGCGTAATATATAGCATAGAAACTCTTCTGCCAAACTGAGTAGGGGTCAGCTTTCCATTCTTTTTGATAACCAGGTTCTCAGCGACTAAATAATCGAGAGCGGAGCCCAATCTAGCTCTGACTCTAGAAGCTCCTTTCTGGGCAGACAGAAGTGTATTGGTGAAGACCTCCTCAAGGTCCCGCATTCTCGCGCCAGATTGGCTTGTAATGGTTGCTAATAGATGGAAGCGGAGTGGGGAAATCTCGGCCAACTGCGATATCAGCGGCTCTGGTTGGCCAGCGAGATATCGCTCTGCTATCCCATCCTTTTCGAATTCACTTCCGGCTAGCACCACTGCCTCTCCCAGATCGTCGTACTTCGGTCTCCCCGCCCTTCCACACATCTGCTTGTACTCGAGGACGCTTATTGCAGCCTGACCTCCAAATTCAGCATTGTAACGGAAAACGCTACTTATGACGACCCTTCGTGCGGGAAGATTCACTCCTGCTGCCAAGGTCGGTGTTGCTGCTAAGATCTTTATCGCTCTCGCCCGAAATCCTCTCTCGACTATCCTCCGCTGATTCGCCGAGAGGCCTGCATGGTGAAAGGCAACGCCTTTTGAGATGAGGTCAGCAAGCCGTCGACGTAGTTCTGTCTCATCTCCCTCTCGGTTAACCTCGTCAGCTAGCTCTCCCAAAAGATGCTGTTCCTCCTTACTAACAATCTCCACAACTTCAGCAGCTTTCTTGGCAAGACTAACTGCTCTGCGCCGTGTTTCCGCGAAAATCAGAGATTGACCACCTTCCTTCAAGTTATCAATCGCAACGTCTATCGGAGCTCCTCTCCCAGTTTCTTTGACTAATATCTCTCTTCCGTCTTTGAATTGTATACGGCCATATGCGTGAATTCCTTCGATGAGCGGTACAGGTCTCCACTCACTCTTGATTAGATTTGCGCCTAGCCATCGCGCCACCTCGTCTGCATTCGTGATAGTTGCACTGAGTCCTAGGATTTGTACATCTTGCCTAAGCGCTAGGACCTTGGCAAGGATCATCTCAATCGTGGGTCCACGTCTTCCTTCGCCGAGCAGATGTATCTCGTCTGCGATGAAAAGCGTCACTTTGTTGAGCCACGAAACCCGATGTCGCAGTAGCGCGTCAAATTTCTCGTTCGTCAAAACCATGAGATCTCCTGTTCGAAGAGACTCTCCTGAGGAATCATAGTCTCCTGTTGAGATCAATACTTTCGCCTTCTGTCCGTTAACGTTTCTCATATTTTCAAGAATCTTGAATTCCTGAAATTTCTCGTTCGCCAATGCCCTGAGGGGGGAGAGGTAAACCACTTTGCCCCCATTCATTATGGCCCTAATAGCAGCGAGGATAGACACCAAGGTCTTTCCACTTGCGGTTGGGGTAGCAAGCAGTAAGCTCCTTCCTTCAAGAAGGCCTCCCTTGACACTCTCCTCCTGCGGTGGATAGAGGTCATCGTAACCTTGAGATTGAAGAAGTAACGCAAATGATTTTGGCAATGGTAAGGATGATATCTTCAATGTTGTCGCGGGATCTTGAGTTAGAGCTTTCTGTAAAAGCCAGGCTTTACTTCATATATTTGACCGCTCCGATTCAGACTACTGAGCATTCGTTGAGCATCCTCTTGTCCGAATTTCCCACTATTGATCAGTTCATCCACAAACCTTTTCCCCTCCACCGCGTCCTTTTTAGGCCCTTCAAGGCTCTTGAAGGTGTCAATCGCGAGTTCAAGAAGATTTCTCTCACTCAGAGGTCTTCCATGTAGGACTCCCAGATCGATCTTACCCGTCTTGACATCTACGCCGACTGTCTCTAGCATTCTTCTCATGAGATTGATCCCCCTGATCGCATCATCCTCCGTCACCGTTTCGTGAAGGAGTGATCTCGCCCTCGCGGTTGCCAATCGAATGAGGCCCTCTAGCTGCCGAGGTGTTACCGTAATCATCGACTCATCGGAAGCTGAACTCCTCATTTGCAAATAATAGTCGAGTATCTTCTCTTCACCCTCCTTGGAGAGAACGGGATCGATCATTTTTGCCTGGATCAGGTATTTTCGCAACATATCAAAATCCAACGGAGGTTCATCCTCATACCGACCTCGTCGATGGAGTTCAAGGATATGTTTTGCAACTTTCTCATCCCTGGACCGATCTGGAGAATCTCTAATTACAAAAATCAAGTCAAATCTCGTTAGCAATGGGATTGGTAAATTGACATTCTCAAAAATGTTCCGGTAAGGATCGTATTTGCCTAACAAGGGATTCAATGCGGCAAGGATGGATGTCCTGGCATTCAATGTGGCCACGATTCCCCCTTTTGCCACGCTGACGGTCTGTTGTTCCATAGCTTCATTGAGAGCATTGCGGTCCTCTGACCGCATCTTATCGAATTCATCGATCGCCGCGATTCCTTGGTCCGCCAGCACAATTGCTCCAGCTTCAAGCATCATCATTCCACCTGCTTTGTCTCTGACTACTGCAGCTGTGAGGCCAGCCGCCGTTGATCCTCTCCCAGAGGTATATAGTCCACGTGGTGCAACCCTCGATGCATACTTTAACAGCTCACTCTTGGCGGTTCCAGGATCTCCAACCAGCAAGATATTCAGGTCTCCCCGCAGGGTATTCCCGTCAGGTAGTACCCGACTGGGACTTCCCAGAAGCATTAGAAGAATCGCCTCTTTCTCTGTCTCATGCCCATGGACCGAAGGAGCAATGGACTGAATAAGTCTCCCATATGCATTGTCTTTCTTTGAGAGCGCTTCGACTAGGGATTCATCATCCTTGGATATGGTTATGTCTCTAGGGCCTTTACCCAGTACCTCTAGATTGTTAGCCTCGATCCGTGATCTAAAGATCCTTAATCTATTCGATCCTTGCGAGTACTCCGGTTCTGTCATCACTATCCCAGTTAGATTGAGTCTATCACCTGGCCTGGCCGTATTTACCAGGTCTCCTGTCAGGTTCACGTCAAGGGCTTGGGGTAACTGCCCAGGTGGAAGTTCCTCCGGGAGTTCCTGGAGCCGAATCACCTGAAAATCAATGAATTCTGTCCTTTTCTCATCTAGTTCAAACACTCTAGTCTCTTCGCACTCTCCACATTTTATCGGTCTCCTAAGTATGATACCCTTTTGTGGCTCGTTGTTGGGGTGTCCCGCCTTGCATGTGAATGCTGCTATTACTGCCAATGGTTTCAGTTCGGATGTTCTAACTACCATGCCAGAGACAGTTATGAGCTTATGCAATTTCTTCGAGGTCACCTCCCTTAGTGGTGTTACCTCTCCAGTCTCACCAGGTGAAATTCGTACATGAAAATCTCGTTCAATGGACTTAGCGAACTCAGGACTCTCGTTTGAGAGGATTGAGTAGGCAGCCTTGTCAAAGCTTTCCAATGCCTCTTCAGGCTCAGAGGTGAGTCGAGTCGATATTTCCGTATAAGAAACTAGATCGTCGAAGTCCACAACTAGAGACTTCGACCCCGAGGCTGCAATTTGTGATAGTTTGGCACGGTACTTGACGCGACCTGACTTATCCCTAAATGTGTTGATGAAGTTCTCTAGATCCTCAATCTGTTTACCTTCAGTCTTCAAGCACCCAAGTCACCAAGCGCTGAGTCCCGCCACAACCTTACCAGGTCCCTGACTCTTTCATAGAGGACGCGTTCTTCTTTTGGAATCTGCCCCTCGATATCTAACGGGGGTGCAGAAAGCGCAGCCAGCGAAAGGAGTTTCCTGACCCTTATGGTGATCAGGTCTCGAGCAGCCACCGCGAATTTCTCTCTGTCTTCTCTCTCTTTATCCCGTCTGTAGATCGCCCCAAGAGCTCTCATCTGCGGATAGAAATCATTCCTCAGGGAACTCAACTGGAGACTCCCCTGGATCTTTCCGAGACTAAGGGCCTTATAGAGCTCTAGCTCCACATCACTATCTTGAAATGTAACGAGACGTTCTGAAGCGAGAATTTCAGCCAACCACCGTGGGACCTCAATGGTTGAGCCTCGTGACGTGGCCTCCAAAATGTAGGAGCCCATCTCAATTCGATTTAGATCTTGGTTCGCGAGTACCTTCACTGTGCGTAATTTGTTGTCATAATCCATGTCTTCGAGTAGGCTTTCTAGCTCGAATACGCCGCTGGTCTTCTTCATCCATGACATAGTTGTCTCCATCGTTAAGTTTCCCGATTCTAAAAGATAGCTACTAAGCTATGAACGGCCCTGTGCGCGCGCCTAGACCCAAAGGTATTAATCACATGACAAGTCTAATTTCCTATCCTGAGGCACTATCATTTTGTCCACTCTCCGCGATCTCATGTGGGTCGAGAAATATCGCCCGCAAAATTTGGACGACCTAGTCGATCAGACCATTGCTGTAGATAGACTTCGACCTTTCACAAAAAGCCCTGCATCGATGCCGCATCTGTTATTTGCAGGACCGCCAGGCACCGGCAAGACTACTGCAGCTCTTGCGCTAGCGAGGTCAATTCTGGGGGAGGCATGGAAAAACTACCTGCTGAATCTCAATGCATCTGATGAAAGAGGGATCAACACGGTACGCCAGAGAGTAAAGACTTTTGCGAGATACTCAGATGAAAGCGTGGGAATTCCTTTCCGGATAATAATCCTTGACGAAGCTGATGAAATGACCCAAGATGCTCAGACCGCCCTCAGGAGAATCATGGAAGAGACATCAAGGATCACTCGCTTCATTCTTATCGGGAATTACAGCTCCAAGATCATTGACCCGATCCAAAGCAGATGTGCGATATTTCACTTCTCTAGGCTAGAGAAACCTGACGTAGTAAAGCACCTTGAAGGCATATGCGGTAAAGAGAAAATAACTTGTACAAGAGATGCGCTTGAAAAGATCTACGAAGTGTCTAGAGGCGACTTAAGACATGCGCTGAACTTGCTCCAATCCAGTGCGACCTTGGGAGAGATCGATGTTGAGAACGTTGAGAAAGCTGCTGGAATATCGGGTAGGGCAAGGGTAGGAGAGATAATTCAATTCGCATTAAAAGCCAACTTCAAGAAGGCACATGAGAACCTAATACTCCTGACAAGTGTCTATGGTATGTCAGAGAGAGACTTCCTAAAATATGCTAATGAAGAGATCATACGATCATCCGTTAAGAACTTAGGTACGATATCGGAAATCCTTGCCAAATATGATTATCGTCTTGTGGTCGGATCCAATCCAGAGATCCAGCTTTCGGCTATGTTAGCAGAGCTTGGGACAGTGGGGGCAAAATAAACTGAATGAGTTCAGATTCTGCAGGAAGTGCCTTCAGAGGACGGAGCATGAGATCTTGGAGGATCCAGATACTAACTCCCGGAGAGGGAGAGGTTTGTACAGGTGCACGGCCTGCGGAATAAAGGGATGGAAACGTCACCTACGTCCTTCCGCTGAGATTAGTTACTGATCGCGAAAGGCATACAGATGACCATCCCTACCGCCTATTATCATGGTCTGTTGTGCAATCGCCGGAGACGAATCTATGAAATCCATTGTTGCGAAGCTCCACAACGGGCTCGCGGTTGTCATGTCTAGTGCATATATTTTTCCATCTATTGATCCGAAATATACAATTCCACTAGCAAAGCTTGGTGATGACCAGATCTCACCGCCGAATTTAGATGTCCATAAGAGGCCCCCATCCGAGATCCTGAGAGCATGAATCATCTGATCGGTTGAAGCAATCATAACTGTTTCGTCCACGATGAGTGGTGACGAGAGGATAGCACCGCCCGCTGAGTAGCTCCAAGCGAGAGTCCCCGTGTCTCTTTCAACGGCGTTAACTCTTCCGTCAAGTGTACCTATCAGGACGAAGTTTTCAGTAAGTGCCGGCGATGAGGTCCCGACTGAGCTATTCAGATCATATATCCAATTGCTCGAACCAGTGATCAAGTCAAAAGAGTAAAGCATTCCATCATCTGATCCCACATACAGCTCTCTACTTTCGACTGCAGGGGAAGAAAGGACCTGACCACCTGTCTGGCGCATCCATCTAAGATCCCCATTATCAGGATCTAATGCGACGATTCGCCCATCCGTTGTTCCGAACACCAAATAGTCCTCGGAAATGAGAGGCGAAGAGTAGATGCTCGAATTCATCTCATGCAACCAGATGATACTTCCGTCTCTTGCGCTCAGTGCATAGAGTCCTGATGCCAAAGTTGCTACACTCGGTCCACCACCCGCGACCGGTGCCGACCCTTCTTCTAGGGTGCCAAAGAAGATCCTTCCCTTATCAAATGCCGGCGAGGACGCTATCGGGAGATTCACGTCCACCTCCCAAATAATACTACCATCATGTAGGTTCAAAGCATAAAATTTCCCATCAAGGGTTCCGACAAATACCCTTTCCTCCGCAATAACTGATGATGAAGTGATAGGGCCTATAGGAGCCTGCCAAAGTAGAATCCCTTCTCGTGGCCCATCGGTGGAGATCGAAGCTCCTGAGCGGCTAGAATCTCTCCTGAACATTAGCCACTCCAATTCGTCGCTAGATTCTTGATTTGAGCTGAGCTCCCCCGCAAGAATGGTTGTTGAGAAAAAGACTAATGCACCTAAGCTTACGATTACCACAAGGACAAGAACCAGTTTGCGCGGGGCCAAGGTGATGCCTAAGGACCGGGGATCTCTCCGTTTTCTCACTCTACTGGATGGCTCCTAGGATTGCTTGCTCTGTAGATAGCGGTTTGTAAGCTCTGCAGTAACGTGGTCAGCTACCTGCATGAGCTCTGATGGATCACGAGTTATGAACTCGGCGTAGCCTCTCGCCACATATGGAATTAACGCAAATTCTCGGCCTTCCTCGGGCAACCTGAGCAAGGATCCGATATGCGGGAAGGATAGGTTGATGATCATGGTATTCCCGGAGGTCCTTTGGACTGGTGGTTCACTGGGACTCAGCTCATGGCATTCGATATTGACACCTTTAGCAATGTTTCGTGGGAGTCTGCTCGCGAGCTGCGGGCTTAGCGAATAGAATCTAACTCGTATTCTTCGCCCAATGGGCCTCGATTTCCTTTTCAAGATTGAGACTCTTTCTTCTTGATTCGAAATCTTTCGGCCGGACGGCAATGAGAGTAGCGACCCGGATGCCGCCTTGCCTGATCCTGTAATCGGTAATCCGATTTCGTTTATGACGCCCACTAATAAACGGCTTATTCTGCGTAGGTTTCTGAGGAGCCTTTTTCCCGCCATCTCAGTAGATGGCGGAATATCCTTTATGAAAGAATGGAGACCCCTCTCGAAACGTTTGTACTCTTCATCCCTTAGAAATTCACTTCTGTCAGTCCTGACACGGAGAAAGTCAGTTTCCAGGTATCCTGTCAGATGTGGCCTCTCCTGAAGACGAATTGACTTAACAAGAATCGGATTATAATGTAGGACCGCCACCCTCTCCTCGCTTCTTTCGGGATCAATCAGGTTTGCCCTAAGTGTTCGTCCTTTTCCTAGCCTGACTATTTTTGAATACACCTTACCCTTTGGAAGAGGTGGAGGTTTGATAGACTTACCATTAACTGAAATCTTGAACCGCACTCCCAGCTGAGGTCGAAATGCGACGCCAATGTAATTGCTGATCTCCTCAGAGCTATACAGACTACTCAGACCCATTATTTTAAAAAGAGTACCTGACGATGACCCGATGTCGAATCGGGTAAGGGGCATAGACACCGCTGTAAGGTCTGTTAACATTCTCGACTTGTCTAGAAGTATCTTAAATCCTCGGTTCTTGCCAGTCTTCGTTGTGACTTCACACTTATCCCCCATCATGAAAACACTGAGGACTCCAAGCCCTTTTTGCCCGACCAACCTCCTTCGGTAGATCTTTGAAAATAATCTCTCTTTTTTTGATGGATCCCCTTTCGTTAGAAACTGCTGAGGGTCTACAATCCCATTCCCATCGTCTTGAAAGGTGATGCTGTCCTCCCTTAATTGGACTCTAACGTGTCTGGCATCCTCATCCCAGGAATTTGCGATCAGCTCCCTCACGGGTGCAAAACGATCGGAGTAGAGTCTGGTTGAAAGTTCCCCGATTAGCTCTGGATGAAATCTTACTTCGAGCAGATTCTCCCCACTTCTCAGGCTAGTCCTCTGCATTTCCTGACTCCGTTAGGTTATTCCCACAAGATAAATCATACCGTGAAAATACAAGGATAGACTCTTCCTCAAGATCAGCTAGCTTGCTGCTCAGCTAGCTTACTTTTGATACCGATGACGTGAAGGTGTCCAAGCCCATATTCGTTTATTTGTGCTTCTATTTCTGGAATTTGACTCTCCATTTGTTGCCAGAGGCTGTTCTGCACTCGCTTTCGCCCTTCTATTCGCATTAAGAGCTTATCTTGTTCTTTCTTATTATCTGAAGCAGCTACCTTGAGTGCTCTGATCTTGAGTGCGAACGCTGATTCTGCCTCATTTCTTTTCTCCTTCAATCTATCTTCAATAGCCCGATAGCGGTTCCGAAACGAAACCGAGGAGATATTTCTGATCAGTGCTTCTAGTTTATTCATCACTTTAGTCTCTCGCTTTACCTCAACCGCCCCTTTCTCTATGAGCTTTAGCAGTTTCCTGAGGATTTCTGAGAGAAGCTCCTCGTCCACAGTCAGAACTGCGGTCCAAAAATCCTCCAGACATTGATCAATAATTCGCTCCTCTTCGTCATCAAGAGATAGTAGATGTCTCATTTTCCTTATCGGTTTTATCATAGATGCAAATTGTTGCTCAACATCGACCCTTACCCTTAGAAGGTCCAATTTGAGTTTGGCAACCTCCTGCTGCACCGATTTCAATTTTTTGAATTCGACACCAGATTCCTGACCCAGGAGATCCTCACTAATTCTC
>JAPUKB010000025.1 GCA_027295865.1 Nitrososphaerota archaeon | reverse complement strand
TTCAGCGCTGTCGAGCTGTCTTGTACTCGCCGAGGCGAGAAGACGACCAAACCCATTGTAAGTCAAGGATCTGTACCTCCATGCAGCGAGATACATCTCTAAGTAACCGACCTTATTCACCCACGAGACCTCTTGTAGGGTTAATGCCGTTCGACGAAAGGCCTGGCCCCCAAGAGTTCCTAGTTTCCCCATTCTCGATTTCCTGCTCGGATATGCACCTCCCAACCTTCCAACCAAGTAAATATCCCTTGCGATTCTAAAATTCGTCGATCCCAGGGCTCCGGTCGAAGCTAATACCTATTACCTCAGAAGAATAGGAGTAGGTAGTAATTGATCCAACGCTCCGCTTTTGAATTTCTCTCTGAGAAAATGAGAAGAGCTCTCCTGGAGGCAAAGATACTTGTTCCGACCCCTCCCCAGGAGGATGCGATACCACGTCTAGTCAAGGGTGAAAGTGCTCTAATTTTTGCTCCTACAGGTTCTGGTAAGACGGAGGCCGCGCTCTTCCCTATTCTGAATAGTTTCTTGAAAGAGAGACCGGCCCAGGGTATTTCAATTATTTACATAACTCCCATGCGAGCGCTAAACAGGGATCTCCTTTACAGGCTCAATGATTGGAGTCGAAGGCTCAATTTCTCGGTCGAGGTGCGCCACGGGGATACGCCGACGTCACAACGGAGAAAGCAATCTATCAACCCACCTGATCTTCTAGTGACGACACCCGAAACTCTGCAGGCGATTCTCCCCTCGAAGAGTATGCGGAGACATCTCAGCACTGTCAGGTTTGTTATCGTAGATGAAGTCCATGCTATCGTGGAGAGCAAGAGAGGTGCTCAGCTCTCAATAGGTTTGGAGAGACTCCGAAAGATCATAACGAGTCCATCTGGATTGCAAATCATTGGTCTCTCCGCTACAGTAGGTACTCCCGTTGAAGCTGCAAAGTTCTTGGCCGGCACCTCTCGAAACGTTGCGATTATCGAGTCAAGGGCACCCAAGCAGGTAAGGTACTTTCTTGAGTATCCCACCCCGAACGAAGACGATCATGCTATGGCCCAGACCCTCTTCACTGCACCCGAAGCAGCAGCCAGAATCGGGAGAATCATTGAGATGATTGAGAGCCATCAATCGACACTCATCTTTGTGAATAGCAGGAGCATCGCCGAAATGTTGGGGGCTAAGCTAAACATGGTAAGGAAGGATGTCGCTGTTCATCATGGCTCACTACCGAGGGAGGAAAGAGAAAGGATCGAAGCGGCATTCAAGAACGGTAAACTTCGGGCAATGGTTTGCACATCGACACTCGAACTTGGCATCGACATAGGTTCAGTAGATCTCGCTATCCAGTATATGTCACCTAGACAGGTTTCGAGTCTAATACAAAGAGTCGGTCGATCTGGACACGCATTGACGAAAGATTCTGAGGGAGTGATCTTGGCGGTCTCCGCGGATGATGTCTTGGAAGGCGCTGCTGCCGTCGAATTGGCAACTTCTCACGTCCTCGAACCTCTAAAGCTCCGAAGGAACTCTCTCGATGTACTCGCTCATCAGATTGTAGGACTTGCGCTCGACCTTGACGGAACAATCAGGATTACCGAGGCCTTTTCCATAATCAGAGGAGCCTACCCATTTAGAGATCTTCCCGAGGAAGTCTTTCATGACATCCTCAATTACATGGAAAATCTAAGAATTGTAAAGAGCGATGAGACCTTTATCCACAAGGCATGGAGAAGCAAGGAGTATTACTTTCAGAATCTCTCAATGATACCGGATGAGAAGAGGTACCCGGTCATTGACCTGACTACCCAACAAAAGGTGGGTATTCTCGGAGTAGAGTTTGTTCTTCTGAAGGCGAAGGTGGGATTGAACTTCGTCTGTAAAGGAAAAGTATGGAGAATCGAGAATATCTCAGATGACGCGAAAGTCTATGTCACTCCTGCCGAAGATCCATTAGCCGCAGTTCCAGGCTGGGACGGTGAAATTCTACCAGTTCACTTTCAGCTGGCTCAAAGGACGGGCCAATTGCGACGAAAGATCTCAGGGCTTCTTGGTGAAAATGAACGAAACCAAGTAATCAAGATGCTGAAAGACGTTATCCCCGGAGAGAGGAGTGCCAGGAAGGTTGTTGTTGATGAACTTGCCGATCATATCGAAATTGGTGCACCCGTCCCTGATGATAGAACGATCCTGATTGAGGGATATGATAGATACCTTATTGTTCATGGTTGCTTTGGTGAAGCGATCAACCGAACCTTCGGTCATGTTTTCGAAGAGATACTGGCGGCGGAGGGTCTCTTAAGATACTGGTGGGCGGATGGGTATAGAATCCTTTTTGAATTAACAGTTGAGACCGATCAGTTCGATCTTGAAGGCTTGGTAAGAACAAAGTTGTTCTCTATGGATTCAGATCAGATGAGAAAAACCTTCTTCCATAGGCTCGAGAAGGAGTTCCCATTTCCGGAGAGGTTAAAAAATATAGCACAGAGATTTGGAATCTACAAGCGGGGTCAGTTCCTTGGTCACCCACAACTCTGCTCTTTAGGTTCTCGGTTTGCGAATACCCCAGTTTACCAGGAGGGATTAAACGAAGTTCTTACAGACCTAATTGACCTTCCTGGAACTCTCAATGTTCTAGACGGCGTGCAAGATGGCACTATTGGGCTAAACTTCTATCTCTCAGGGGAAAGACCTACTCCCATAGGCTATCACATACTCTACAGGCATTTGGATGTCCCTGAACTGGTTGCGCCGGATTCTATTGAGAAAAGCAATGTGGAGAGAATGAAGATGGCACTGGAGAATCGTTTCATTGATCTAGTCTGCTTCCAATGTGGGTCATCTTTGGATAGGGTTATGGTGAAGCAACTCGGTGAAAGGCCTTCTTGTGTTCAATGCGGCTCCGGCCTTCTTGCATTAGCTCCATGGTCATCAAGATCTATCAAGCTGATAATAGGAAGAAAGCTCGCGCATGAGAAGATAAACGAAGCAGAACAAGATGCTCTCACTAAAGCTAGGAGGTCTGCTGATATCATACTCTCCTACGGCAAGAAGGGCATTCTTGCACTCTCTGTTTATGGGATCGGCCCCCAGAGTGCAGCCAAGGTTCTTGCGAAGATGCACGATGATGACACCGCATTATTCAAAGATCTTATGGAGGCAAAGCTGAAGTTTATAACAACAAGACAGTACTGGGCCAATCAATAGCCTTTGAAATTGAGAATCAATTTCAACCATTGTATCCCGAATTGACGAACCTTCCTTTCGTTACCAGAGAGGAGATGGCTGAAGTCGATAGAGAGATGATTGATGAGTACGGGATAGATCTCTTGATGATGATGGAAAATGCGGGAAAGGCTCTCGCCCAACTCGCCAAAAGGACTCTCAGCGATTTCGTAGAAGGTAAGAAGATTGCGGTTCTAACAGGAAAAGGAAACAACGGTGGTGGAGGACTTGTTGCAGCCCGTCACTTGCATAATTGGGGGGCATCAATCCATGTGATTCTCGGCGCTGACGAAGGCGAATTGAAGGATGTTCCAAGAAAGCAATTGGAGATTCTCCGGCGGATGGGAGTTGGGATTGGACAACCTGAAGGTTTGGATTTCCATGATTTCGATCTCCTGTTGGATGCTCTGATTGGTTATAACCTTCGGGGGGACCCTCGCGACCGGATCGCGTCAATAATTCGGACGGCAACCGAATCGGGGAGGCCAATTATTTCTCTAGATGTTCCTTCTGGCTTAGACTCATCATCGGGGGTTGCTTATTCTCCCTGCATAAGAGCTGGCGCAACCCTTACCTTAGCTTTACCCAAAACGGGACTCGGATCAGAATCAAAACGATATTATGGTGATCTATATCTGGCTGACATCTCTATTCCGAGAAAGATCTATCAACGGTTTGGAATTGATAAGGGTTTGGTTTTCAGAGATGCGCTCTTTATACCCCTGACTACTTGAATGCCTCTAGAGGCCACCTAAATGCCCATCTGAGATATCCAAGTCTGGATCGAATCCTGACTTTTCAAACTGATACTTTAAATCAATCCAATGGGGCAAGCTGTTGAGGCCGTCAGACATCTCAACGTGGCCGATACCCCCAAAAAGGGTAGCCAAGTCGTGGTGTAGATTGGGAGCATAGGAGGCTGTGGTTCAAAAGAACAGTGACCTCTCGGTCGTGGGTTCGAGTAGACTTCTTCGAGAGTCCCACCGACGGCCCTCCTAACATCATCTATACGATCTTGATTATGGTGAATATACATTAGCAGCTAGCGTTACGAGAGCAACATGAAAAGGAGCGGAAGGGTCATGTTGATTCTGGCAGGCTCTGCCGTACTGGGCCTAAGTTACCTCGCCTTTCCTTTCTTTACCTCATCGATAATCCCGATTCAGGATTTTCAATTCCACCCATCTATCCTGAGAATTGAGACAGGAGCCCGAGTACTCTGGATCAATTATGACGTCGAACCGCACGACGTCGTATCTGGAATACCAGGCGTGCGAGATCAGAGGTATCTATCAAACTTACTTAACCCTGGAGGGACCTTTGCCTTTACCTTTAGTGAAATTGGAGAGTATCAATATTACTGCTCAATCCATCCCTACATGACCGGAAAGATCATTGTAGAAGACCCATAATACCACGGCCAGATTTATGGAATTCTCACAAAGACGCATTAGCAAGCGTCAATTTACAACAAACATACTCATATACGTAGAGAATTTTCCAATGCTCCCGCATGGCGCCATCTCCATCATTCCTCCTTAAGATAATTGATCAAGCCCATTCCCAATACGCTGAAGCGAGGTTCCATTCTAGGAAATTCAATGAAGTGAGGATGGGGAATGGAGAGCTGGAGGAAGCAAGATTTACAACTCTGTCGGGAGTAGGCATAAGGGTCCTAATCGACGGGGCATGGGGTTTCAGTAGCTCCTCCTCACTGGATGAAGAAAACTTATTGAGATCGCTAAAAGACGCGTCATCAATTGCAAAGATTTCGTCGCGAGGGGTAGCTAACAAAATTCTGAAGCTAGGAGATGCAAATCTAGCAAAGGGGAAGTTCACTAGTTCATCGGGTGACTCCCTTGACTCTCATTCCACCGAGGAAAAGGTAGCCCTAGTACGAGAAATCGAGAAACTGGCAAGGAGCAAGTCACCAGTGGTAAAGTCCGCAATCTGTTCTTACAGAGAGATTATTGACGAGAAGATTATCGTGACAAGTGACGGCGCTGCCGCCGAGCTACACGACATGAAGCCCGAGTTTAGAATAACAGCGATTGCCTCGGAGAAGGGTGAGGTGGTAAGTGCCAGTGAGTCCTCTGGGGTCACAGGAGGATGGAAGAGGCTGTTTGAAAAGAGAAGTCCTGAGGAGATGGCAGAAAGGGCTGCCGATATTGCTTCTAGGCTGATCGGAGCAAGCCAACCAAAAGGGGAACGGGCTACTGTGATACTCGATCCTGCAATGGTAGGTTTGATCTCTCATGAGGCGATCGGCCACACAGTAGAAGCAGATTTTGTCCTGTCCGGATCCGTAGTAAAAGACAAGATGGGAGAAAAAGTTGCAAGCGAGCTTGTCACACTTCTAGATAGTGGTCCGGGAAGCATCAAGCCAGGTGCAGGAGGAACGATCCTAGTTGATGATGAGGGAGTGATTGCTCAAGAAACTGTCGTCATTGATAGTGGTGTCCTCTCATCATACCTTCATAATCGTGAGACTGCCGCACTATTCGATGTAGAATCAACGGGGAACGCTCGGGCCTTCGAATACACTGATGAGCCCCTGATTAGGATGAGAAATACCTACATCAAACCTGGCGACTATCGCCATGATGAGATGGTAAAGGAGGTTCACCATGGTTACCTGCTCAAAGGAGCACTGGGAGGTCAAGCTGACGCCAACGGAGAGTTCATGTTCGGGGCACAAGAGGCATACCTTATTGAAAATGGTGAAATCGGAAAGCTACTGAGAGGAGTTACAATCAGTGGCCAGGCATTCGATACCTTGTCTTCTGTAGATGCTGTAGGAAAAGACTTTGGTTTTGAGATAGGCTCGGGCTATTGTGGTAAGTGGCAGATGGCAAAGGTCGATGGGGGAGGTCCGCACATAAGGTGTGAGACTATTGTTGGAGGAGTGACACCTAGTTGATTGACCTCATGGAGGCATGTAGGATCGGCAAAGAAAAAGCTCTCCAGTTTGGAGCTAGTGAAGTAGAAGTATATGGAAGATCTATCAAAGAGGTAGAGTCATTTCTTGAGAGGAATGACATAAAGCTAGGAAAGAGCCATAGTCATGCGATCCTCGGAATTAGGGTCTTTAAAGAAATGGCCATGGGTTTTGCATCCCTAAACGAACTAACCGTAGATCATATTGAAAAGGCGGTACGAGACGCATTGAAAATAGCAGGTATGACCCCACGTGATGAAAACAACATCTTGCCACGGAAGTCATCTTCCATAATCCATGATGGCCTTTATGATCAGGCCGCTGAGGGTTTTGGCGCATCAGACTCGCTTGAGGTTGCTCTTGAAATGCTGGAGACTACCAAATCCTATGATCCAAGGGTAACGGTTGATAGCGGCGCATTCAATTCATCAATATTTGACAACGTGATTTGCACGTCTAGTGGTATTGAAAGATCAGAGACAATAAGCCTCTTTTCTTGGGCGATAATGGGGATGGCTACCGAAGGCGCAGAGGTTTCCAGTTTCGATTACCAGGTAGGTTCGACTCATGAAGTGAGAGGGATTCATGCGACCGCTGCCGCTAGGGTCTTTGCTGAGAACGTTGTGAACTCCCTTGGAGCAAAGAAGATACAGAGTTTCACGGGTGGGGTAATTCTATCTCCCCAAGCTTTAATGGAACTCGTGCTACAGACAGTCGTATCATCCCTTAGATCTGATAATGTTCAGAAAGGCAGGAGTAAATTCAAGGACCGGTTGGGAGAAAGTGTGGCTTCTGAATCCCTAACCATAAGGGACGATGGTACTAATCCTAATGGGCCAGGGGCGTCAAGCTTCGATCGAGAAGGCGTGTCTACCTCACCAATAGTTCTGGTTGACAACGGTGAGCTCAAATCACTCATGTTCAATACATACACGGCGTCAAAGGATGGAGCAGAAAGTACCGGACATGCGACTGGAAGCCCGAGATCGTCGCCGAGTGTCGGCCCCAGCAACATAATGATCGATCCAGGAGAAGTATCTAAGGAGGAATTAATCAGCGAACTGGAAAAAGGCGTTCTCGTGACTCGATTCTCAGGAAATACCAGCGCGGTGAGTGGAGACTTTTCTGGTGTAGTTAAGGGAGGTTTTCTAATTGAACGAGGAGAGATCTTGCATCCCATCAAGGAAACGTTGGTCGCAGGAAATGTCTTTGATCTCTTAAGAAACATTAGTGCTATTTCGAAGGAAAGAGAATGGATGGAATCTGCTCTACTTCCTTACATACATGTTGAAGGTATCTCCATAATTGGCGGATGAAACTCTGAATAAATATCCTGATTTGGCCATATCCCCCTGGGGTCCTGACGACACTCGCAAGCTACGACGGGCGTTCTGACCGCCTAAAAAGGCGGGATGACGACCTAATGCTGGGTGTCGGGACAATCCATCCGCTTAACGCTATAGAACTAAATAGACCCACGATCGAATTTCCTTGGTAATGATAAAGAGTCTCCGGCTCGCGGCCCTGGCAAAGGATGGCAGTACGGTGAAGAGGCCTTCAGCCAAGTTAAAGGAGATAATTCCAATACTTCCAGGCTTCTCTCTTTCATGGTTAGAATTTGTAGTTGACAATGTCCCAGGGGGAGCCCGCGAGATAGCAGAAGAGCTTGGAATTACACTTGATCCATCTTCTGTCCTGGGCGGATATTTCTCAAATTACGAGGACGCGGGAGAGGTCCTTGGGGTAACGATCCCGCTGATTCGTTTCGCTGCAGGAACCGTCGATCCCAGCCCCGTCCTTATCTATGTGACAAAGAACAGGGTGATATCCATCCATGATGAAAGCGTTGAGAGGCTGTTGAGGCTCTCAACCTATTCGGATCAATTCATGAAGAAGCTCCCAAGCGCCCCAGATGACTGGGTGGATAGACAAACTCTCCTCTTTGCAAGGATTATCGATGAAATTTCAGAACGAAATTATGACACATTAAGACTGATTGTCGAACGGGCCCAGATGATCGAGATAGAACTAACGAGTGAGAAAAGACCAATCAAAATGGTTACACTCGAATTATCAAAAATGAAAAGGGCGATCCTAACTTTTCTCACTGCCGTGTGGGCAACCTTCACCACCGTCCACTCCCTGAGGAATGGAGATCCTGAGATGATAACGGATAGGCAAGAATTCCTTACGAAGTTCGATATTATTCTCGCTGATTTAGACAGACAGATACAACTAGCCGAACATGTTCTTGAGGTTCTCTCAGCAGGTATGAATGTAGTTCAGACAGATGTCGCGAATCGGCTTTCGACGATTATCCTGTGGCTCTCAGTCATTGGAACAGCGGTCCTGGTTCCTAATACCCTGGCTACCATCTTTGCCATTATCCCGAATGCTGGATCACTGTTCGAA
>JAPUKB010000024.1 GCA_027295865.1 Nitrososphaerota archaeon | reverse complement strand
CGACATCCTCTCTATCTCGCTGCTCATTGCTCGATTAGGAGGACTATAGACCATTTCTGTTAATAGTGGCACCGTCGGCAATATATAACTATCGTTATAATGAGTTAAGAAAAGAGATAACGCCTCGGAACGTCCTATTTTATCTGAAACGAGGTGCTAAGAACATCGGATCAATATTTCGTCAGATAAATACTCTCTTATGCTTTCTTTCTCAAGGCGTTTTTCCGTCTTTAGATTTACCCATTCTTTCAGCTTCGACCCTGTAAGCTTCATCCTTCTCCTTCTTCTCCTTGACCCAATTCTTGTTTGGTAAATCTCAACGTGCTTAAACGATCCATTAAGGTTTATCACGTGATTCGCACCGTCTGTTGAAGATGATGGGTCTCGAAATCATGAGCTCTGCTTTCATCAATAAAGGGGTGATTCCTAGGCGGTACACATGCGATGGGGAGGACGTTTCCCCTGAACTTTCTTGGCGAGGAGCTCCTGGAGAAAGAAGATCTTATGCAATCATAGTCGATGATCCAGATGCACCAGTAGGAGCATTTACCCACTGGGTGGCCTTCAATATCCCAGCCGAAACGAAAGGTTTACCCAGTGGAATCGCAAAGGCGAAAGACCTGCCAACGGGAGGACAGCAGGGAACAAATGACTATCCTGGAATCGGATATGGAGGGCCATGTCCTCCGCGTGGTAAACCACACCACTACGTCTTCCACCTCTACGCCTTAGACCTGCAACTGGACCTGAAGGCTGGCGCCTCAAAAACTGACCTTTTGGATAAGATGCAGGGACATATCCTCGCTGATGCGGAGTTAATTGGTACATACGGCAGGTAATTTCGCCGACGAGTAGCAACCTTTGACCCGGCAGTACCGGGTGTAATTTGTTAAATCTCGATCACGTTATCGGCAAGCATGATCAATTCTTTTGAAAGCCCCTCGCCCTCTTCCGAGGCGGTTATGAGGAACAACTTGCTATTTGTCATTCTTATTTTTGTGACTGTGGAATGAATGAACCTAAGGACGATGTCCCAATCCAGATAAATTCTCAAAATGTCAATGGATTCGAAAATATAAGCGTCAAATCGCTCCTTTTTGAGGAGACGGCCGAGATCAATGCTTAAACCGGTTATGTTATTTGAAGAGCCTACGACTTGGGCACTTGGAGATGTCTCTGGTGGACGCTCTCTGGGACTTGCATCCATGAAAAAAAATTTGTTACTATCAATTCCATGTCTGTGAAATTCCTCAACAAGCGTATGGTAGGGCTTGTTCATAGAAATGTAACATATCTTTGCAAAAATTCGGCTGAGCTTTCTCGCCAGTTCGATGCGCTGGGCATGATAATCCTCCTTAGGAAATACGACGAGAGAAATTTGACTCTCGTTATCATTAAGTGTGTCGATGAAGTCGGCATTAATCTGTGAGCTCAACTCGTGTTCGGAAATCAGAGATGATAGTTATTGATGTGCTAGTAACGCATGTGCGATCACATGGTACAAATTGGTCATTGACCCGGATTCAACAATTATTTCACTTGTATTCGCCTGAGACCGGCTGAGATCAGAGATCTATTTCTTCCGTTTCACTCTGTTTCTTAATACGATTGTGATCGAGTTCTCTTCCGCCTCGACTTGGGGGTTAACGCTCTGAAAGATGGTACCAAAGATTCCTGCAAGCATTCTTGAAAAACTCCTGCCTAGACCATGACGTAAATGCAACTTGGTTTCATTTTCGGCCTTGTTAATATTATAGTCGCCCAAGCCGCCATATTTGCAAAACCTCTCCAGCAACTGGATCTGAGATTCAATGGACGAAGACATGAACCAGAATTCCGCCATCTCCTTCGTTACCGGAGGAGCATCCTTTTTCGCTATAGTGTCTATCTGAGATTCACTGATAGCTCCCATAAGGCTCTTCATTGCCTCACGAGTCACACTCAACATTCCAAGTTTTTCTGCAACTCTATCCCATTCGACATATTTTCGGAGTATTCGGGTGAGCACGGTGTTGAATCCTACGCCATCAGATTCCGCATCTTCTTGTATCACCTTGTAAAGCGCTCTAGGAATTCGCACAGTTGTAAGCTTAGTCTTGGATGTCTCCACAAAGTTCTCCGAACTCAGTGGATTAATATGCATTTGGCGATATCAAATGATAAACATAGTTAAACTCAGGGACCGTCGCAACTCAACAAAGAACAACCATATATCATAGAACACTCATTTGAAAGACATGGACAAAGTAGTACATTTCGAAATCCCTTTTAACGATAAGGAGAGGGCGGAGAAATTCTATAAGGACATCTTCGGTTGGGAAATGAGTAAGGTAGATGAGATGGATTACACCTTTGTCAATACAGTGCCCGTAGATGAGAACCAAATCCCTACAGAACCCGGAGCTATCAACGGCGGCTTGACCATGAGGAATGCACCAGGCGAGACCCCCGTACTCGTCATCAACGTAGCCTCAATAGATGAATATGTGAAGAAAATTGAAGATAATGGTGGGAAGGTAGTCGCCCCTAAGAATAAAGTGGGAAATATGGGTCTCTACTCACGAGTCTCTGACACTGAAGATAATGTCATCGGCCTTTGGGAAGATCTCCCTAAGTCTTGAATCATAGAAGACGCCTCGACTAAAACGTAAACACAAGGGTTCCCGATCTGCACGAATAAACGATATCTGAGATAGAAGAGTTAGATCGGCAGAGGACTTTATCCCTCACCGGACCTTTTTGATTGGCGTGAGAGGACATGTTAACTATCCTCTACTAAAGAAAAACAAGATTGCCTCTTACAAATGCCAGGTTTCTTGCGAGAGCAAAGCTCCGGAGGAAAGTCGGATATTGAGACGTTAAATTGGTCATGTCCGAGAGACGGCCAGATCCTTAGGATAATGTGGAGGAACGTCTTCCACCCTGGTGAGACCTCGGGTCGCTGCGAAGGCGGACATTTATGGGTGATTGAGGATGAAGAAGGACGAGCCGCGCTCACAGAGGTATGAGTTCGGAAATGCCTTCCAATTCTTATAGGAAGTGCCCTGTCATTACTCCCCCATATTCGTAAAAAATGTCCTCGTGACTCGGACGTCTGCATGCCATCTTCTTCCGCTCGCTGTGGCGATAATAATGCTACTAATGATAATTATTGCGGCCTCTGCAGTATATCGTCTGAGGAACCAACGTACTACGTCAGAAAGCAAGGTCAGAAACTCTGATTAAGTCGTCTAGCTAGAATGCTACAATGTTGGAGAATGGACCACGGAAAATCTCTCTATTAAAATTGGTTACTAAAGGAAGGAAAACTGGCAAGAATCACATGGTCGAGTTAATACAATTTTCCGACGGAGACAGAATGATAGTCATCGCCTCAAAAGGAGGTAGCCCGACCCACCCTGACTGGTATCTAAATCTGGTCGCAAATCCCAATGTACAAGTCAAGATAGGCGAAGTGAATTCGTCAATGTACGCCTCCACTGCCACAGCCACAGATAAGAAAAGACTTTGGCCAAAAATTGTAGAGAAATTTCCGCTTTACGAGGAATTCCAATATAAGACTAGCAGGGATATTCCACTGGTAATCCTATCCCCCAAATAGAACACGTGAATCACGAATATCTAGATTCTAGATTGAAGGGTTGCCATAAACGTGATGGAAATATCTTTTTCGTAAATTCAGATAATTTCATAGCTGCAAATACCATTTTTTAAATATCAGGGAGCAATGTGTCGACGGCATGGTGGACTCCATTGATAAGTTCGCAGATCTAAAATCTCGATTTATCGTAGATGAGAACCTTTACAATGCTGAGAGATTGACAAGTGATGTGGAGAAACTATTACAATATTGCAAGCTTACCACAAAAGGGCGAGTTATTATCACCGCAAAAGGTCTGACAGACAAGACGAGAATTGCAATAATAGTTTTCGCTCGGTATTTGGCCCACAAGCTCGACAAGAGCATCCCAGACCTCGTTAGCACTGAAGAGATGGCAGCCCTTGGTGAGATTCAGAAATCATCAGTACGAGGGAGAACCACTGATCTCGTTGATGGTGGTCTGATTGTAAGGGTAGAACAAGGACAATTTAGGGCCGTGGCAGCCTCCATTGATGATTTCTTCGAAATGTTACGAAGTCCAAAGGCCACCTGAGGGGCAGCCGGTTCATTCCTCGCCTAACTTGCCTGAGGGGAGAACTCTAATATTCTACTGGTACACCCTATCAAAGGGTGAGAACGTGTCCAAAAAGGTGCGTCTAGGCGCTCGTGTGGCTCTTGGACTTGGAATTGGACTATTCATCGGAGCGGTGTTCGGCGCGTTGGCAATTCTAGTAGTCGGTTCTATGCCCCTGTTCGCTATTAGTGTCATAGGTGGAATGGGAATCGGTGGGTCAATTGGCATGGGGATAGAAATGATCGGGGTCAGGACCCGTCAAAGCACTACCTAGTGAGCAATCCTCGTCAATAAAAAAAGAACTGCAAGCTGGGTCATTATCGAAAATGATCGCGGTTCTCCACGTATTCCACTAGACTCTTATCCCCAAGGCGGGTGCGGAGGGTTCCATTAATGTCACGGATAACCTGAAAGCCTCGGAAAGTAATCGCTGAATAAATCTCCACCAATGAAGCTCCGGCCTCGAGTGCCTTCCACGCATCGTTCCCGCTAAAGATCCCACCACAGGCAATGATGGGAAGAGTGGGTACTTCATTATGTACATCTTCAATTAGTTTAAGCGTATATGACAACAAAGGAACGCCGCTTTCACCCGCCTCATTTCTGAGGAAATTTCGTGAAACCGTATTGTTTCTTGTACTCACTAGACGGCTATTGTTCAAAACAACCATATCGCCTCCTAATTCATGAAAAACCTTAATCGACTCAAGCTTGTTCGTCATTTCTGATTCTGAAGGTGGAAGGCTCAGGTATGAGGAAACCTTCATGGATACCGGGGTCCCTGGGGCATGTGTTTTGATAAGCTCCATCATTTTCCTAGTGAACGTAGGCGTCTCGAGCTCCTTGTTGTAGGCGGTCCCCGGTGAGCTCCTATTATCTTCAAAGACGTCTACGTAGCTGCGAGAAATATTAATGATCTCTTTCGAGGCGTCCAGGAATGCATCCTCAGTTTCGACATTGTTTGCTCCGGTGAAACTAAGGAAGAGTGGCGAGCTTCCCGTTTTTCTCTCTCGGAAAGACTTAATCCTTTCTAGCACGAATTCGATACCCTTGCTGGGATAACCTTGGGCATTTATCAGCGCCTTTCTGGAATTATCTACTGCAAAGCGGATACTTCCATCACCTCGGGGATTCTGTGGGTTACCAGGGCGCGGGTAACGAGAGACAGTACCAGCTGTGAGGAACCCAAAAACATGGGACATAGGGGCCAGAATTTCGCAATCCTTGTCAAAACCTGCTGCCAGGCCAACGGGCCCCCGTATCCTCAGGTTCGAGATTCTAAACGATAGCTTTTCTCCCGGGTCGAAGAGCTCAGCATGATCCTCAAAAAGAGGTTCTAGTTTAGAGATTCTTGCCTTTGCATGTTCGTGGATGACCTCTGGTTGGGAAAGGTCGTATGTGTTGCCATATTTAGCATACAGGAATGAACGATAGAGACTGAAGAGCATCGGATTTAGACTTGCCTTAAGTGGATCGATCGGGAGTTTCATCAAAACATCAATTCTGAACAGACATCATTTAACCGGTGGCCGACTGATAAAAGATATCTGTTGGCTATTGTCTGCTTGCCCTTAACGAAATCGCAATACAAGAGATGGACAGGGTAATGGCATCCAGACCTACAGCCACCAGAATACTTATTGCTATCACACTGTGTGGTAAACACTCTGAATCAAGGAGAGGTTAATCTCATAATCTCAACTCATCTTGTCAAAATAAACAATCAGTCTTGTGTCATGAGAAGGTACGGATCAAAGACAGACTTTTTCATTGATAGGGATGTAGAGCAAGAAAATCAGAGGCGCCTGGAAAGCGTCGGGCTAGCTCCTAAGCTCCTAGGGATTAACAAAGCGCAGCGTGTCGAATTTTTCGAATACATTCCTGGTAGAGCTACTTCGAAAGATGATTTCCGTGACCGAAATATCTTAAGCAAGATCGTCCGCTCTATAATATCAATTCACTCATCGGAAATCACTCTTGTAAATCAGCTCAACCCATTTAGAACAATAGAGAAGTATGAATTGGAGGCAAAAAGAGCAAATCCCTCGAAGATGGGGAATCAGGGCATCGAGAGAGTTCACCAAGAAGTTAGGGAGATCGAAAGGCGTATTGTCCGATTAGACAGACCAAGAACTCTCTGCCATAATGATCTAAATCCCGGAAACTTCATTATGACTCCCACAGGAACAGTGAGAATCATAGACTGGGAATTTGCTGCAATGGGTGATCCATTGTTTGATCTGGCAAACTTCCTCTCAACCCTCAGAGCTCCATCAACGGATTTCCTTGATGAAGCGGGGGAAGGGAATGTACTCGATATGTATTTCGAGAAAAAGGGAGGTCGAGAAATAGTATACCTCTATGAGCTAGTGGCCCGATATCTCGGGGTCCTATGGGCCATCATTTTGGAGAAGGGATCCGACACTAACTTTGACTACGTCGGTTATTCAAATGCCCACATGCAAGTCTGTTTGGAACTGATGGGATCTGCAAAGACACCTAGGACGCATCCCTAGATTAGTCTCTGTACACTGGGATGAGATCCTGGAGGCCTTCTATTATTTTCTCTCTTAGGAATTACTTTCAGCCTGTCCTCGAGATTTATTTGACGGCCTTGGTATTCATTGGTGGAATGGGCTCGCTCCAGATTGAGCGTGCTGGAACGCCATGAAGTGGACTCTATCCACGAGGTTCTGAATCTTGATCTAGATCTATGTTAGCTTAGGGTTGTTACAAATGAGACAGTGGAAGAATCTTATCTATATTGGATCAACGTCATCAAATTGGAACACATTTTCGGCAAATATTTTGGGGGAATATTCCTAATCATTGGTGGAATTGCTTTCCTGACATATGCCCATATTCTAGTGGATCTTTCGATAATCCAGAAGGCATACTTACTGCCAGTACTTCTCTCTTCCATAGTTTCTCCAATACTCGGATTGTGGTTAATGGGGTCAAGGACCTGGATATTCGAGAAAGGGGTTAGGATTAAATGAAAGACGAGTCTGCATTTCAGACGTTTGATATTGTCGATCTAGCTAGGACGCAGAACTCTCAAATCAATCTTGTCTTATTCACTAAGGAAGAATATCAACAGCAACGAATAGTTCTAGCTAGGAAACTAAGTAACATGTTCAAAACCACCTGTTATGTTACGATTAACAAACCCTACCACAAGATTCTAGAGGAATTCGAGAGATTCAACATTGAGGGTGATAGGTTTTTCTTTTTGGACGCAAGCCCCAGAGAAGACGAGAGGAAGACTTCAGCCGGGGCCATCACAATAGGTTCTCCCAGTGATGTAACATCAATAGGGATAGAGCTTGGGCGCCTCCTCCGCGAAGAGAGATTTGATGCATGCTTAGTAGATTCTATAGATACTCTGGGGCTCTATCATGATTGGAATGTTGTTCTGAGGTTCTTGCATTCAGTTGTATCAAAGTTCAGGATGGGTGACAACCTTCTCTTCTTACTGACATCGCAAGGAGATCCAGGATTATCGAAGGAAATCTTCATGCTGGTCGATGGAATACTAGAGCTATAACAAGATGGTTTTGGAATGTTCATGAGCCAAGAACAAACGTTCTAGGAAATAAGAATATTAGCTGCTAATGTCTCCATGCTCATCATGGTTCGTCGCGTCATTTTAGCTATTACTATCGGAGCTTTCGCAATCGCCATAGGCGGACTGTATGCTCTCCAGCTAGTCTCAACAAACGGAGATGTTACTGGGGGAATCACGAAGCTAACTTGGGAAAGAAATGGTGGATTCGCGGGAGTTGCAGATGAACTCACCATAGATATTGACGGATTTGTCTTATACGATTCCAGTATTTTTGGAAGCTCCGAGCTCCTCCTTGATGCGGATGAAGTGGCCGGTCTTATAGCCAGTGCCGAACGAGTTGTTACGGGGAAGATTTATTTCGCCGAGGAAGGTATGGCAGATTTCTTCACATACCG
>JAPUKB010000023.1 GCA_027295865.1 Nitrososphaerota archaeon | reverse complement strand
GGGAAGAAACGCTAAACTGATCCTAACAGACGCTCGACGAAAGATGGCTCTTTTTCCCGAGGGCGCGACACCCGTAAACAATCCCATAGGAATGGCACCTGCGGCTTATTTGAGAGAGCTAGAAACTAACATAATCTGCCTCCCGGGAGTTCCGCAGGAGTTGGAGGCGATAACAGATGAGTCCGTTCTCCCAATGATAAAGAAGGACGCTGAAGAATTTTTCTTCATAGAAGGAATACTGTGGGTTCAAGGTCTTCGAGAAGCGGATCTCGCACCAATTATTTTAGAAGTGTTCAAGGAATTTCCTCAAGTCTACATAAAATCTCATCCTAAAGGTGAGGGATCCGGCATTGAACTTAGTCTGACGGTGACTACAAGACATCCTGATAACTCGAGAGAGCTGGTCAGGAAAAGTCTTGATGAGATTTCCACTAAGGTTCGGCAGGCACGCGGTTCTATCTCCTCGAGCCGGATCGTTAACCAGAAATGATTCGTAATTTGTTTCCAGGCCGTTAACCTTTCTTACTCAGCCACCATTCTAAGTAATCGCCTCTTTCTTTGTTCTTGCTTCTTTTATCATCCTCTTGATCTCTCTTTTTGTCTCTCATTTCAGACAACTCGTCACGACTTAGAAAGAGGCCGCAGCTCTTGCAGGCAAATTTCCGAGCGGCTACGTCGAAGGTAAGAAGACCACCGCACTCGGGGCAGTAGTTATCGGCCATATGATTGGACATTGCCCAACCTGGTATAAAGCTTATGGCGATATGTGAACTGTTTTCTAGAGGCGAGCCAAGTGGTTATTAACCAAACTATTGGAGGAGGAGTTTGGGTAGCTTGAGTGATTGGATTGTACTGGGTGGTCCATCCTCCATAGAAATAGCCAAGAATTTGGCAAAGGCGATGAAGCTCGAACTCGTCCAAGTTGACTACAAGGCCTTTCCCGACGGTGAGGGTAAAGTGAGGCTTAATGCAGATGTGATGAATAAGAACGTGATAATGGTTCACGGTACGCACCCGCCTTGTGACACCCATCTGGTCCAAGCTCTCTTCATCGCTCATAAGCTAAGCCAAGAGGGAGCTTCCGTACATGCATGTATTCCGTATCTTGCATATGCCCGACAGGATTCTGAGTTCCAAGCTGGTGAGGTAGTGAGTCTTGCTGCGATTTCCCACCTCTTTCGAACAGTCGGGGTAAAGTCTTTGGTGACCGTTGACATCCACAGCAGTCACGGGTTGGGCTACTTTTCAATTCCTAGCTATAGCGTTTCAGCGATTCCTCTTCTGGCGGAATTTGCAAAGGAAAAAATCACCCTCAACTCTCCTTTGGCGGTCTCCCCCGATTTCGGGGGCTCGACCCGCGTTGAAGCTTTTGCCAGGATCCTAGGAATCGAGAAGGTCTCGTTAAAAAAAGCACGGAGTAGAACTACGGGGGAAATCGTAATGGAAGAGAGTAATGTCGAGGTTTCAGGACGTGATATTCTATTAGTAGATGATATGATTAGCACTGGAACTAGTATCCAGCGGGCCGCAAAGTACCTTGAAGGATTCGGCGCGAAGAGAGTTTTTGCGCTCTGTACTCACCCATTGCTTGTAGGTAGAGCAATGGAGATCATGGAAGACGCTGGTGTACAGGAAGTAATAGGCACCAATACCGTTCCAAGTCCCGTGAGTCATATAGACGTAACACCAATTCTTGCTGACCATTACAGAACTATCTGGTCATGATACCAAAGAGTCCAAAGAAAGCTAACCTCATTTCCATATTTTCCGGAGAAAACGTTCCTCTAGCGCGATCAGAACTAAGAGCCGTACTAGAGGGTTCTGATTACTCGTTTGAAATATTACGTGAGGAAAGCAGGTTTTCCATCGTTGAGGTCGAAAGGTTTGACGACCAGCTCAGAAGAATTCTTGGACGTTTAGCGTATTGCAGATATACAGCGATACAGCTCGGAATCGTTCCTCTGCGTAAACTCCAAACCATTGCTAAAATATGGAGACTCGAAGATTCACTTTCAGGGATGAGGACCTTCTCGGTGAGAGCCTATGGTTTTAAGGGCTCCCCAACCGGACAATCTCTCGAGGCAAACGTAGGAAAAATCATACTGGAGAGGTTTAGCCATCTTAAAGTGGACTTGACCAATCCAGAAGTGAAAGTACTCGCATTGAAAATGGGTGAAGACCTTCTTATTGGATACACCATCAATGATCAAACCAAATCGACATGGCACCTTAGAAGACCGAGGAAGCGCGTTTTTTTTTATCCGTCAGCCATATTCCCAAAAATGGCGAGGCTTATGGTTAATCTTTCCAGAATTAGAGAGGGTGAGGTATTCTTGGATCCGTTCGTAGGAACCGGGAGCCTTACTATTGAAGCGTCTTTGATGGGCATGTACTCTGTCGGAATCGATGTAATCAGATGGATCTGCCGAGGCGCTAGATACAACCTACAAGACCTTAATCTTAGTCACTGTGAAGTGCTGAATGCCGATTCAAGGAACCCGCCGATAAGGGATGTTCATTGCATTGCAACGGATTTTCCTTACGGAAGGTCTACTAAAACCTCTAACACAGATCCAAGGAACTTGGCTCTCGAGGTCATCGCCAGTTCCGCTGATTTGCTAAGACCTGGAAGATGTTTTGTCGGCATGTATCCGAAAGAATGGGGGCTCACGGATTCAGACTTTGAGTCCTTTGAGGAAATGGAGCGTCATGAGATCCCCGTGCACAGAAGCCTTACGAGAGTCTTAAGCGTGATGAAAAGGATCTGAATTCCTCCTACCGTCAACAAGTCGATATGAATAAGTAAATCAAATGGCTAAGGCCAATCCTTGGTTCAATTAGCGATTATTTTCTTAGGTACATCAGCTGCCACCCCTACAAAATCACGAGGACTCAGCTCAATTGCAATTATTCGAGACGGTGAGCTTTTGATATTTGATGCAGGAGAAGGTACGCAACATGCTATTGCAGTTGCTAAGCTAGGGCTAAATCGAGAGACGAAGATTTTCATAACTCACATGCATGGCGATCACTGTGTCGGGCTTCTCGGCATAATTCAGAGCATGTCGATGGCTGGACGTGTTAAACCGCTAGATGTTTACGGACCTAAACCCTTAGGTGGTTTTCTGCGGGATAGTGCAAAGCATCTGCGGTTTGGAGTCAACTTCCCTTTGCGTGTGCATCAGGTGCATGAAGGGGTCATTCATGAAGCAGTAGAATACAAGATCCTTGTGGCCCAAGGCGAACATTCATCCACCAACTTTTCATACGTACTGGAAGAGAAGAAGAGGACTGGAGTGTTCAATCCTGCAAAGGCGCTGAAATACGGAGTGCCAACAGGCGAGCTCTGGTCGAAGCTCCAGTCAGGGAAATCAGTCAGGGTAAAGAACAAGAGGGTTACACCTGGTCAGGTTCTGGGTGCGGAGCGATCCGGACGAAAAATCGGCATATCAGGGGACACTAGGCCCACACCTAAGCTCGAAAGATTCTTCTCAAACTGTACCCTTTTGATATTTGACTCAACTTACAGCGAGAGACACCAACACCTGGCAAAAGAACGTCTTCATTCTACCGCAAAAGAGGCAGCAAAAATCGCAAAAGGTTCGAAAAGTAATCTTCTAATTCTGACCCATTTCAGCTCAAGATATGGCGAGGTGAATTCCCTTGAGGCAGAGGCTCGACAAATTCATCCCAACACTATTGCAGCTTACGACATGATGCGATTGATTGTTCCTTATCCCGATCAAGGTGGAGCCAAGCTTTTCGATCTTAGTGAGGAGCAATCCAATCGATAAAGTTCATGATTTTGTCAGCTTTGACTACTAACGTCAGTGGGCCTAGCGGACCCTCCATTTCAGTCTCGCAAAACACCACGGAACCAACATAAGCAGCCTGCCTGTTAAGAAGAATTGTACTCGAGTCATCGCCCATCCCCCTTAGAAGAAGTCGTCTAAGCACACCAAGGCTGCGCTTAGCCCTGATTTTTTCGTATACGTTCGTAAGAGCCTCAAGATCCTGGGTGCGCGCCTTCAGCATGCGTCCATCAAACGAATAGTTCATTGGTATGATGTTCGAGAGAGCCTCTCGTACCTTTTCCATATCTTCTGACGGGTTTATCTTTGCCGAGAGAGATATCGTTACTTTCCCAAAATCCACTTGAGGATCATTTTGCAAGCTTGTTAAAGACGGTTGCTCCCTTGGCTTTGAGTTGTTCAAGGGTGATATCCGAGTTATCTATGATAATATCTGCGACTGCCATTGCTCCCCCCACCCCAACCTGGCTTTCGCGACTATCTCTTTCCCTAAACGAGCTTGAGTCTCTAGGAGAATCAAGTCGATCCCTTTGCAACAAGAATTCCTTCCTTTTATCGGGGGCAGAAGTGATCGAGATCACCAAAACATTACCTAGCCGCTTGAATACCTCCAATTCCTCGACGCTCCTCACTCCGTCGACAACTAATCTCGAATTCTTCGATCTTTGGATTGCTGGCAAACAGAGTTCTGCCACTGCACCTGGGCCCCTGGTTTCTCTTAGCTCTAACATTATTCTCCCCAAATTAGAATCGTCTTCGGTGAGCTTTCTGCGTCTAGCTTCTTCCCTGATAACATCGCCCATACTGATTGGATCAAATCCCATCACCGATGCGACTTTCACGATCGTTGATTTCCCAGCCCCAGACATCCCAGTGATGCAGACAATCAGTTTTCTCATAAGGATGAAAAAAAGACCGGGTTATACCAAATAAATAGGTTAGTCCCGACTCTCGAATCGAATCGAATGCGCACATTCATTGCTCTTGATCTGACTAGTCAGGAGCTTAGAAGTAACATCTCATCCGTACAGAAGAGAATCGCTAAAACTGGTGCCAGTCCGAAAATTATTGAGCCTGATAAGGTTCACTTCACAATGAGATTCCTCGGAGAAGTAGACCAAGCTCTTCTCGAAGAAATTAGGAGCCGGCTTGGGAAGCTGAAGACAGCGGTTTTCTCAGTAAGCTTTGTAGGTTTGGGAGCCTTTCCTAGTGCAGATAGGATATCAGTTATCTGGATAGGTGTAGACGAGGAGTCAGCCAAGAAGATGAAAAGCTTGGCTTACGAAATTGGTGAATCCCTGAATGATTTGCCATTGAAGAGGGAAGGTAGACCTTTTGCTCCCCACCTCACCATCGCGCGGGTAAGAAGCGAATCAGGGACTGGTGATCTGAGAGATATTATTGAGGCCGAGTCCAGTCAACATTTTGGCGAGGAGACATTTGCTCAGCTCAAACTTAAGAAAAGCGATCTAACTCGCCATGGACCAATCTATACAGACCTGGAAGTGATCGATCTCTAGTGGTAGATATCCCAGAAAGAGTAGAGAAGACTCTGAAGGTTCTTGCGGAGGCCGCACGACGAGTCGAACCTGGATTCAACGAGAAGAAGAAGATTGATGCCGTAGCCGCAAAGGTTCTGACCCTAGTAGAGACTCGTCTTGAAGGCGTGAAACCAAGGCCCAAACCCGTCTTTGGCGGCTCGTATGCAAAGGGCACCTGGTTAAGTGGTGAGGCAGATATAGACATTTTTGTAAAGTTTTCGGCGTCTATCCGAAAGACCGACTTGGAAAGGGTATCCACTCCAATTGGTTTAGATGCACTAGCAGAGTACCGTCCCTATCTCAGGTACTCAGAGCATCCATATGTCGAGGCCATTGTTGACAAAGTGAAAGTCAACGTCGTAGGATGTTTCGACGTCAAACCAGGAGAATGGATAAGCTCTGCGGACAGGTCTCCCTATCACACTGAGATGATACTCTCCAGATTCAATGACACTCTGAGGGGGGAAACAAGACTTCTCAAGCGATTTCTGAAATCAAATTCGATCTACGGTTCGGAGATTCGTATTCAGGGTTTCAGTGGGTATGTTTGTGAAGTTCTAGTTCTGAGATTCGGCAATTTCATCGAGGTGGTTAGAGAGGCCCAAAACCTGGGGAAGAAGGCAGTAATAGCACTCTCTGAAGACCACTACAAGTATGGGTCTCTACATCGGTCCCCCCTAATCATTTTGGATCCGGTGGATCCTCGAAGGAACCTCGGTGCTGCCATATCTCGCAAAAATTCATCCCGTTTCATTTTTGCCTCTCATTGTTTCTTGGTACGTCCCTCACTCCGGTACTTTAGGCCTGGAAGAATCTCGTCAAGAGTCCAATACCAGAAAGCATTCCAAGATCAGCTCGTTATGGTAAAGTTCGAACATTCAGAAAGGAGTGCAGACATCGTTTGGGGGCAACTACGAAGGAGTCTGGTTAGATTAGAAAGACAGATGACAATTAGAGGTTTTAAGGTATTGCGAAGTGCGGTGGCAAGCAACGAGAAGAGCAAGAGTGCCCTGCTGTTCCTCCTGGAGAGGACCGAGCTGAGTCCCCTGCTAGTGAAAATTGGGCCTGAAGTCAACATGATAGAGGGCGCGAAATTATTCCTGAAGAAGAACTTCGAAGAATCCAAAATGACCTGGATAGGAGGCGATGGGAGACTCTACGTCACTAATCTACGTAGGCAGAGAGATGTTGCTAGCCTCTTGAAACAGCTTCTTGCTGCTAGCAACATTTCCTCATCGGGGGTAGCACCAGGCCTCGCCGGAGATGTCGCAAAAACATTAAAGATTGTGAAGGGATCGGAAGTCCTGATTGAATCTAACAGAAATATCTGGCTTAAGGAGGCTCTAGTCGACGTCATTGGCACAGATCCCGTCGTCTGTGGTCCCACTTCGAGAACTTCCCGATAAGAAATACGGATGGATTCTCTGTTATCCATCACCGACCAAACGTTCTCTGGAAGCTCGAATTCGCGAGCTCTCGCGACTCTCAATCGTCGCTCTTGACTTCACAGGGCCAGTGGAGCTAGGATCTCTTCATCTCCTAGGCAAAGGTACCTCCAGCGTTGTAGTAATAGGAATAACGAACTCAGGCAAAGTTGCGCTGAAGATTCGACGAGTGGATTCGAGGCGGAAAGATACCAGAAATGAGGTTAGAACTCTTAAGCTTGTGAACGGATTGAACCTCGGTCCACGTATTCTGGGATCTACTAGAAACGTGATCTCCATGGAATTGATAGGCGGAAAGGCCATAATAGAATGGGTGGAGAGTGTGAGTGGGACCGGTTCTATCAAGAGACTAAAGAGAATGATCCTCGAACTCCTTCGCCAATGTCAAACCTTGGATGAGGCAGGAATAGATCATGGAGAGCTAAGCAATCTGAGGAAACATGTAATAATCGACGGAGATCTCGTAACCTTGATCGATTTTGAATCCTCGAGTACTTCTAGAAGAACTTCAAATGTCACATCCGCAGTCCAATATTTGTTCATTGGAGGCCCTTTGGCACCTAGGCTGAGAAAAGTCATCCGAGTGCGAGACGTTCAGGAGCTCTTGTCGGCGTTGAGGAAGTACAAGAGGCAGAGAAAAGGTACGTTTGCAGAAATTCTGATAGCACTCAATCTTACCAAGAAATAAGCACGATCTTTTGAGGAGTAGACCTATTATAATTAAGGACTTGGGGTAGGTGTGGGGGGCCGTAGTCTAGATGTGGGATAAGAAAATCTTTCCACAGGCAAACATGGTCCAAGATGCCAGAGCAACGGCGATCCTGGGGACCTGCAAGAGTGCTGGTGATCGCGTGTTCGAATCACGCCGGCCCCATCACTTACTGTTTGATAGAGCGGAGCTTTCCGTCACATTTGTGGAAGTAGGAGTCAACGAAATGAAAAACGAAAACGCGACTTTTTCTACCCGCCCTAGGAAAACTGATTTAGGGTAGCTTGGCCTGTAGAGTCCCGTCAAAGTATTCGAGACCAAGGACGCGACAGCTCCGTACACGATCTTAGGAATATTTGTGAAATCTCGAAGCCTCCCATTTCCTTCAATCAGGACCTAGGATAGCCAGCGGTCAACTCCTTGGCCTGCCTGAAGATTCTCCCATCATAAATCGACGAGACCAAATCAGGGAGGCTCTTGCGTCATCATAACAGATCCTAGGACACGATGAAGAAGAACAGCACAGGGATAGAGAGAAGAAGACTTCCCAAGACCACCGCCCTATCTTTTATCGTGGTAGTGAGACCATACAAAGTCGTAGGTTTCTTTACTGCCCCATATCCTCGAGACTCCATTGCTTCCGCAAGCTCCCCACTCCTAACAACCGCGTTTACTACAAGAGGCACCAGGATCGGGCCGAAGTTCTTTATTCTCTTTAGAGGGTTTCCTTTGTCCAGTTCCAATCCCCTTGACTTCTGGGCATCCATAATTTGAAGTGCATCCATGAGGAGTACGGGAACGAATCTTACAGCTGTCACAAATGCAAAGACTAGATCTCGAGGAAATCGAAACCATTTCATCACGTGTTCAAGCTCGTCAGGAGAGGTTGTGAGGAAGAATACGGAGGTGGACCCAACTATCGTCACAAACCGCGCAGCCACCTCAACTGCTGACACCAGAGGATAACCCACGAAAATATTTATCAGAAATATCATTACAGCGAATCCCAGAGCGAATAGGACCGTTTTTCCTAACCTCCTCATTATTCTCCCAATCAATGCAAGAGTCAATATTGATCCAAAAACCAGGGCCACCTCCTCCATTCTCGATGCTGCAAGCGCAAGTGAGAAGAGTTCGATTGAGATCAGAAGCTTTACCCTAGGGTCGAGGTCATGGATCGGCGAGCTAGTCCTCCTGAAGATGAACCCGCTTGCTACCCAATACAATGTTAAATCCACGTAGAGAGCTTCGATATCCTTTCTGCTGCTTCCTTCACGTCGGAGGGAGGATCACCCTCCAGAGGAACCTTCTTCCAAAGGTCAAGTAGCTGAGGTGTTATTAGTTTCGATCGTTGGATTATATCTTCCCGTGATAAGACCTCTGATGCAGCGCCATGAGCAATGACTGAACCTGATGACATTGCGATGAGTTTTGGCTGCAGCGGCCAGAGGAACTCTATATCATGAGAAACAATTATTACAATCTTTCCGGCATCCCTCTGCTCAACAAGCATTTCTCTTATTCGTTCCTTCTGGAAATAATCCTGACCCACTGTCGGTTCATCTAGGATAATGATTTGCGGCTCCCAGGCGAGAATGCAAGCGATGCATAGCCTCTTCTTCTCCCCACCGCTCAGCATCATGGGAGACCTCTCACGGTAGTCTTTTAGATCGAAATGCTCCAAGGCCCACTCAAGCCTCTGCCTTGATGCGGTTTCACTGAAGTGAAAGTTCGTGAGGCCAAATAGTATCTCGTTGCTGACGGTATCGGAGAAGAGCTGGTGATCTGCGTTCTGGAACACTATTCCAACTAGCTTGGAGAGTTTTGCTATGCTAACTTTGCGGGTATTCATTCCCAAGACACTTACTTCCCCTTCCGAAGGTTTCAGCAGACCGTTGATGTGTCTGACCAGAGTTGTTTTTCCCGCCCCATTCTCCCCCACAATAGCTGTGATCTCCCCGGGGGATATTTCTAGATTCACATCTTGGAGAGCCATTTGTCCATTGGGATGATGGAAGCTTACTTTTTCAAACCTAATCATGCGCTTACTGTCCTCTGTTTTTGTCGAATTAGATCAACGACTTCATCCACCGTTAGCGGGACATTTCCCGTTGGACGTGAGGAATTAAGAGCCTGATAGAGCCTGGTTATGGTTGGGATACCGATATTACGAAGACTAGGGCTGTTCTTTCCGAAAACCTCCCGAGGTTTTCCATCCTCCACAATCGTCCCGTTCTCCATTACAAGCAATCTGTCAGCGACCCTTGCTATTAGGTCCAATCGATGTTCAACCATTATCACTGTAATTCCCAACTGGTCTCTAAGGTTCCGAATTAGTTGTATGAGTTCAAGCGCAGTATGTGGATCGAGGAGTGAAGTGGGTTCATCGAGTATTAGTACCCGAGGTTTCATAGCCAAAATTCCGGCTAAAGCCGCTCTCTGCTTCTGCCCATCGGAAAGCTCATGTGGAGGTTTCGTTGCCAAATCGGTTATACCCATGAGGGACATGGCCCAATCGACGCGCTCTCTTATCTGAGCTCTCTCTATTCCTAGGTTTTCAAGCCCGAAGGCTGCGTCTCTCTCAACAGAGAACATGAAAATCTGATTCTCCGGGTTCTGAAATACATATCCTACCGTCAAGGCTAAATCGTTTATTTTGCGATCTTGTATTGACACCCCGTCAATGATCACGCTCCCCGACCAAGAACCTGCGTACATGTGCGGTATCAGACCTATCAGAGACTTCAGCAGAGTAGATTTTCCGCATCCAGTTGGGCCGACTAGGATGGTAATCTCTCTCTCGTGGAACTTCAAGTTCACGTCATGCAGTGTCTCTTTGTCAGAGGAAGCGTATTTGAAGGAGTAATTCCTCACCTCAATTACGGTATTAGCGTTTCTAAAGCCCATAATTCTTGCATCTTTATTGACAATTATTAACGAATAGCTTGTTCAGAGTACCTCGAAGAGCTATACATTTCTTATATCAGGCGCTCCAGAGTTGGTGCGGCCTGGATGTAGTTGCTTCTGGTTCAAAGGCATCTCAACTAATCAGTCGTTGGATAGCCTCGCTCGCCCCACAACTGGTTTCGGATATTCTAATTGCCACGTCCTCCCCAATGGATCCCCTTCTTGTTATGGAATTTATCAGACTTAAAGATGGACCATCTGATGATCTCATCATTAGTATCTATTCGTATTAGTCCTGAGAGAGCACCTGAACCCGCAACGACAGATTATTTCATGAGCCGCTGGACTGAGTCCGCCCCTTTACCGCCTCATTAATCTTCGCCTGAAGCTCCTTGGCACTCTCCCTTAATCTTGCCTCTTGCTTCCCCAAAACAGTCTTTCTGGTATTAGCCAAATCTTTTCTTTCCTCCAGTTCCTTTACCATGTCAGCCTTTTTTGCCCTGACCATGATCGTTCCAGCCGATTTGTATAGGACTACGTCATCTTCTGTCTTTGAGAGCTGAGCAGAAGCTCCGTCCACTTCACCTATCTCCATCTCCGTCTGTTGCTTTTGGACGAGAATAGACTGAAGGCTCTGTTGGAGTTGCTCAAATCGAGCGAGCTGTTCCCTCAGCCATGGTGGGATTTCTTGAGTGCTCATAACTGCTCATCTTGAGTCCAAAAAGTAGATAAATCTTTACAGGAACTCTAATACCCGAAGGGATGTACAGATCATCCTCGTTTGGGAAGCTACCTTGGCGCGAAGCTCGGACATATCCTTTCCTCGAACCAAGATGGTCACACCTCCATTGGAGGCTCTACTCGTATCTCCGGGGTCCAAATCTGGATCAATTGCGGATCGTAATATGGACTCTTGACCTCTCTCGGTTTGGACGCTAATCGTTGCACTGTACGTAGATAGTTCACCGGAGCGTTGGCGTGTCATAAGCTCCATCTGCGAGCCTGTAGGAACACATTGGACAAGTCCAGATTCCAGAAACCTCCCGCCTGAACCTCATAGATCCACATGAGGGACACTGACGTTTTTTCTTAAGTAGCCGCAGTGCCCTTCCGTACTTCTTCCTTACTGATGAGCCGTACTTGGCTGCGTGCCCTATTAGTGCCTCAGGTTTTCTGCGACCCATTGTCGATCGTGTCCCTTATCGCCTTTCTAATCTCAATTCCTCTCTCCGCTGAAATTCGGGCCAATTCCTTCATCTCGTCGTATGTAAAAACTCCTGATCCCCCTTTCTGGCCGGCTACAAACTTGCCCTCGCTATCTGTGACAAGTGTGAGTCGGGCCTCCATCATTGCTTGTTCTTCGGTATTGGGGTCAAAGACTATTTTCCCATGAATCTTCGCAAAGGTGGTAGCAATAGGCAGAGTCTTAACATCAAGGTCAGATGTATCATCTGAGACTATTAGGGAACCGTCCTCCGCCAATTCTGTATTTGGACGTGTCGCAGTTGAAAGTGCGGATACTATAGCGTAAGAGGCGGCATCGAAGAGTCCTCCATCATCATTCAATACCGCGACGTCTACAAAAACTGAATACACATGTTCTCCCTTTTTTATCATCAGTTTCGAGAAATCCAGCATTCCAGACTCCCGAATTCCTCTGTCAGATACTCGGGCGAGTTCAATCGCCTCTTCATTGGGTGGTCCTGGTTCCGCGTAGGCGGAGGCGATCGGCAAAACCTCTGCTGTCACTATCAGGAGTCCCTGATCAGGAGTGTCGGGAAATGGTCTCCCGGTTTCTACCTTGGCTCCTGCCACAATCTCTGTATCGCCAAGCCTTACTCTTGCAGAACCGCTAGCTTTCTCAATTACCCCAAGCTCAATAGATAGGTTTCGTTGTTGAAGCAGATCCCTGCCATCAAGTCGTTTGCCTTTCACCAATTGTTCCTTCATCTGCGATTTCCTCAAGGTCCCAACGACTACTGCTTTTCTTACCGCTGACACTTATTCGTTCGACTCCTGCATGGGTTCGGATTGCCCGAAATATTTGTTCATCAGGGCTTCCCTCTGTATTTGGTAAACCTTCATACAGCCGTTAACGGCGAGGTCGAACGTCTTCTGGAATTCCGACGCCGAAAGGTTTCCATCTAGTTGAAAGAGTGTCACGAGACCGAGGCTAGGCATGATTCCGGTTGGCATATCCGCCTCTCCTTCCTTGTCTTCTGTATCATCGATATCCAAAACTATCTCTCCACCGATCTTCCCAGCTGCACACCCTGCTACCAGGTCCCTCATGTTGATCCCTGCATCAGCCAGTGCGACAGATGCCGCGCTCAATGCGGCACATCTGGAGCCTCCGTCCGATTGGAGAACCTCCATGTATACTTCGATTGAGGATCTTGGGTAATCTTCCAGGATTATGGCAGGTTCGAGGGCCTGCCTAATTACTTTGGAAATCTCGATTTCTCTCCGTGAAAAAGATGGATTCTTTCTCGTGTCCGTGGAGAAAGGCGTCATGTGATATCTGCATTTCACTATGGCCCGATCTGGCTTGGTTAGGTGTTTTGGGTGCACTTCTTTGGGTCCATATACAGCTGCCATGATCTTGTTCTTGCCGAACTCAATACGAGCCGATCCATCGGCGTTTTTGATTACCCCTACCTCTATCTTAACAGGCCTAAGCTCGTCGAGCTTTCTCCCATCAAGTCGTATTTTGTCGGCATTCAGGAGTGCGGTCTTCAATTCGTTCCACTCTCTGCCTCGGTGAACAGGGCTTCAACTTTAGATCCCAAATCCGCCAGATGAGCCTCTTCCTCAATCAGCCGTATAGCTCTCCGAACCATCTCGACTCCCGCAGATGGTCCTATGGTCACGACAATACCATTCTGTCCAATGGCTAACCGGGTATTGGTTGCAGCCTCTATTGATTTTATCATTAATCCTTTCTTTCCGATTAGTCTTGGAACCTTTGTAGGGGATATCTTAACTATTTCCCCCTCATCCACCTTTCCCAGGCCTGGCCCGGAGACAGTGACCAGAGGGTCTCGCGTCCTATCAAACGACATGATCTTACAGGTCAAATGATCTCCTATTGCAAACCTCGATGACAAGGATTCATTCGCAGGAGAGTATTCTCGACCGAAGACGCTTTGCGCCGGGAGGACTCCGAAGAAAGGAGAGTTTATGTCCACCTCCCAAGCGAAAGCACTGTAATCGACTACTTGGCCGATAACTAGGTCGTCGATCCTAGGTATATACGGACCCGAAAGCGGGATGACTCTGACACCTTCCCGCCCAACCTCAGCCATACCGACCCTAGTGCTTAGGAACTTGTTCCCATCCTGAGTTACATGCCCTATGGGTCGGAATTCACCCTCGGCTACAAGGTCTCCGGGCACTACATATTTCCTTTTAACAGCTGACATAATCTCGTAGACGCCTTATCTTACTTCAATTACCTGAGCTGAACCACGTGTGACAGAACCGAGCTTGTCTAGCAAGCTAGCTCTAGTTCCCGCAGAGACCTCAATAGTGGCTGTTAATGCTCCGTCAGCGCCCCACGTTTGGTCCTCAACCACTCCAAAGGTTTTGAGAACTCCAAACGATTGCGGTGCATACTGAGCTGGCACGACAATCTTGAATCTAATCTGTTCTGTCTTAAGCGGGATGATCGATCTCAAGCTTTCGACGACAGCTTTGGATTGCTCCTCAGCATTCTTGAACGGATCAATACGGACCTTAGCGTC
>JAPUKB010000022.1 GCA_027295865.1 Nitrososphaerota archaeon | reverse complement strand
ACGAACTATTTGGCTAAGGCCGTTATGATTCACCATAATCCGTCATTTCTTGAGGACTTAAAGAAATCTTTAATCCCTTGAGCCAGCAAAACCCGCGGTGAACTGATTGGACACCTTCTTGATTGAATCTCCTCACACTGGTATAGTGCCACCAGGTGCTAGATTCGCAACACATCGCGGCGGGATATCTCCATAACTTCTACTGGGGGTGCGAAGACGATGTCCACACTGGATGGGCCATAATCGAGTCCGAGAATAGAGAGCAGGCCCTTATGGTGGTTCCTCCAAATCTTAGGAACAGTGCACGTGTAATAAAACTCAGGTATTATGATCGAGCCTCAGCAGAAACTGCCCATCAGAAGATTCATCCTCATCAAGAATGAACATCTAACTCTGTTGGGAACACCAAAACTACTCGCTACCTGCCATAGCAACTAGCTTCTCGACACGATCACTGGGCGTTGGATGGGCGAAGAGATATCTCCTTATGAAGCCCGATTGAGTACCGGCCTTTTTATCATAATGATAGTTTGTAAGCCTCTCTATACACGCTTTCATGTCCTGGGGCGAAGTGAAGAACGCAGCTAATTTGTCGGCTAGATATTCTTGTCTTCTCGTGACTACTCTAAGTGCCACAACCATTGATAGTACTAATGCCATACCGGCAAAAGGAAGGGTTATGGCGGCGAAGGCCGAAGACAAAAGGAAAGCGATTATCATCAGTACTTTAACCTGTGGATGGTATGCTTTTAGATGCGCGAACTCATGAGCAGCAAGAGCAAGTCTTTCGTTTTCTTGCAATTTCTCATATAGAACCTTTCTTCTAAAGATCAATTTTTTTCGTAGAGGATCTGTATAAGCAAGGGTGCCACCTTTGTCATGAACACCATACAGATTTGGAAATGGCAAATCCATCCTTGAAGCTAAACCATCAAATTCAGGTATCGAAATCCATTCTATACCGTTGGGTAAAAGGGATTCAATCATTAGTGAAATCGAAACGTAGACTATACTTCCTAGAACGAACGCTTGAGCGACTGACACAAAACTTGTACCGGCAAAAGCTAGAGAAAATAGGAAAACAACAAGAGCCCAGAGGGCAGCCGTTGCAGAAAGTATTGCCTTTGGAATTCTTACGATCAAATTGTCGCGGACATGTCCGCCTATTTAGGAGATTTCCTAGTCTCTAAGAGCATCTAGTATTTGGGCTCCCTTCGTCCTCATACTAACTAAGTCGGCCAGTACGCCGCTAATGATGTAGAGTGCCCTTAGGTACATTGAGCTACTCATAGCTTACCGCCGTCTTCGATAACGCCCTTCGACTGCATGCTTACAACATCATGGAGAAGTCCGCCAATCATGTAGACTGCGCGTTTGAACATGGACACGCTCGCGAGTCCAAGGTATATATCGGTTCTGAGCAACTTTGTAGCATGGATCCTGAATCCATCGGAATGAGAAAAAAGCCGCATTTTGTTGAAAAACCATTGTGTATTAGTCACCGACCTGCAGATAAGGAGATATGTCCTCCCCTCTGATTTCAGCAAAATACCGACGTTGATACTAAGGGCTCTATGGCTCACCCACACTCTCAAGAAAAATCAATGGTTCTCGGAGCAAGAACTCAGGGCGCTTCAAACCAAGAAATTGAGAGCTCTGCTAAGACATGCTTATTCTCGGGTGCCATTTTATCATCAGAGATTCAGGTCCATAGGTCTCTATCCCGATGACATTAAGGGAGTTGAAGACCTTGGCAGACTCCCGATAATAACAAAGGATGATGTTGAAAGAGCTGGGACTCAGATCGTCGCAGATAACATCGATCTGAAGAAGAGTTTCAAGACTCATACCTCTGGAACTATGGGTCATCCGCTAAGAGTTTACTACGATCCAAGATACCTGGACCACATTACCGCATCTTCGCGCCGATATCGATCAGTATTAGGGAGGAAGTCCTGGGAGAAGACCGCAGTAGTCAGATTTAGTGACTCTGATTCAAAAGGAGAGGCCGGGCGGGGTATTGCAAAAAGGACCTTCCACTCCTTCAGGCGTAACTATTCAAGGAATTACTACATTTCTTATTCAGCGAACGAAATAGCTAAAGAGTTATCTGACTTTCAACCAGATGTTCTATTTGGACGACCAATTTATCTCAGGTTACTTGCAGAGGAGTTTCGAAGAACAGGCCACAAGATCTCTCCCAGATTAGTTCTTTCACGAGGAGACGTTCTTGATCACTCGAATAGAAAGTTCATCGAGACCACTCTGGGTTGCGATGTCTACGACAGCTACGGAGGCAACGACGCGGGACCCATCGCATGGGAGTGTCTAGAGAAGGATGGTTACCATATGGAAGCTGACATGGCGATCTGTGAATTCCTGAAAGGAAAAGAGAATGCCAATCCGAAGGAAGTGAGTGATATCGTAGTAACAAATCTAAACAACTATGCTATGCCATTGATCCGATATAGATCTGGTGATAAAGGTTCGTACAGATCTGAGAAATGTGCTTGCGGCAGAACTCTTCCAATTCTAGAATCGGTTGAAGGGAGAGAAAAGGAATTTCTTGCGGCTCGTAACGGAGAGAGATTGTCACCAAAGACACTACAGGAGATTGCTTATAGTAACAATTCATTACCGCCCATGTTTCAGATTTTCCATGAACGTGATCACATCTCCATTAATGTTTATGGTGAAGACGTATCGGACGATTCAATTTCGGATCTTAAAACAAAATTCAGTGATGTCTTCGGAGAGATCGATGTGGTCAAACACAAGGAAAATGCAAAGGCAAATATGAGGTTTTTCTTGAACAAGGCCAGCTAGACTTGCTACGTCGAGACTACCTCTTCCTGATTTTCTTATTCTTCGCCTTTATCAATCCTCTTTCTATCTTTTTCATGAATACTCCGTTTGCATTTCTCTTTAGCGTAGCACTTACTGTCATACTATGGATTGGAATTCGATGGAGAGGATCGATTCGAAATAATACCCTCTACCGAGGGAATTCATTCGAGATAATCTTAGGTTCTTCCCTACTTGTCGGTAACTATGCGAGGAACCTTTTAGGCATTCTTGGCGGAGGCCAGATTGGAATATTTGACATTTTTCTAATCTTCCTCGGTTCCTACATTATCTTCTACGGTGTAAGAGGACTGAGAGCAGGAACTGGGCCATTGATCTATTTCGGTTTAATATATGTGGCGTACCAAGCCGAGTTCGCGTTTCCTGTTCTTGTGCAGTTGGAATATGCGATGTTGAACCAGATTGCACCTTCGCTCAGTCTAATTGGAATGAAGGCCGAGGTGTTTGGAGACTTTATCAGACTTACAACACAAGTTGAAACATACTTTCTACAAATTGGAGGACCATTTGCTGGGATTAAGGGTTTCCTCTCCTATGCTCCATTGTCTGTGTTAATGGTTCTCGACCTGAAGACATCCAGAATGAATAAGACTCTGCTGGTGTCCTTTGGAATTGTTAGTACTTTTCTAATTTCTTTAGCACGGATCTGGCTAATCTTCTTTATCATTCTAGTCATCGGTATTGATCTCGGCCTAGCAACCCGAACTTTCTTTGCCTTCGGATTGTATCTTGCCTGGGTTATACTCTTCAAGGCGGTTATCGTACGAGCCTAATCAGATAGGCCATGTTAGGTCAAACTATATGCTCAATGGCTTTTTGCACATCATCTGTTGAAATTATTCCTGCCGAGATCATAGATTCCAGCAACCTAAGAACGAGGAGTTCACCAGTGGCATTAGCTGTACTCTCGGGCACAATGACGCAGACTTCGTCAACTATTATTTGGGCCGTGCGGTCCTCTGCACCTGACCAATCAGCTGGGATCTTGATTGTGATGTAGTCGCCTTCTCTTACCAATTCCTGTTCAAAGGATTTTGCCATTGGGACGACATTCTGTTAGGAGATTATTATAATTTTCAGTTCAACCCACCTTTAAAAACGAAAGATTAGTGTCATCATTGTATGGAGATTCTTGTTGTATTGTTCACCAGTGGACTGACGATCGAGGAAGTGTACGCCAAGTTTGAGCAGAGGGCAGAGAAGTTTCGCAGGGTTAACGGTCTACTCCAGAAGTACTATGTTCATGCCAAGTCAACTGGAGAGGTTGGCGCGATATACATCTTCGACACGAAACAGAACTTAGAAGCCTTTCGGAGTTCTGATCTCCCGAAGGACACCAGAGA
>JAPUKB010000021.1 GCA_027295865.1 Nitrososphaerota archaeon | reverse complement strand
GTTCGAAGAGCTATCCTTGCGTCGCCGTTTGCCCAGCCTGCTCTTGTTTGAATTAGCTGTGGTGAAATGCTTCCTTCCCGAACGGAATGTGAAATCTTGAGGAAGAGTAACGAAAAAGCCTGAAAGAAAAGATAAAGATCCATATGAATCTGTAAATAGACGACTTGATGCCCTCGTTAGAATCACAGCTGAAACTCTATTCATTAGCAACGACAGGAAAATTGGAGAAGCTGATGTGATTCGAATGTTGAATTCTGCTGGCTTAACTCCCACAGAGATTGCGAAAATTATGGGGAGAAAGGACCGACGTTCCGTGAGTGGGGAACTATATGGGTCAAAGAAAGACGAGTGAAAAATTAAGAGGTGTGTGGTGTGGTCGAGTCAAAGGAATAGCATGAGAAAGTCGACCAAATCCTACAACGCGTTGAATTGCTTCTACCCAAACCATCCTTCTGATCTTCTACGTCTAAGACGATTTCTTAGAAGACCTCCAAGAACGGTGCTCCGATCTCTCGGTGCTGATATCTGATTCATAATTCAACGTCTTGTAGACTGTGCAGTCGGGATATGAATATGAGAAGCCATACCATCTTGTGAAGATTTGAAGCGGCCTCGATTCATCCTTGTCTTCGAACACAGCATAAGGTACATGAGTTATTTCGTCAATTGCGACCTTTAGTGGCTTCCCACCGAAATCATCGATAATCCCGCCCTGAATTATTTTGACCGGGTAGAATCTTGTATTCCGACCTTCAATCACTCCTAATCCAGATGACATCTCAGGAAGTCGGGAATCTGATTTCCCCATAGTTCCCCTGAATCCTGGAGGAAATCTCCCATGATCGAAATAGGGCTTGGAGTGAATAAATCGGCTAAAGAATCGACCGAACATGTTTGGAGTGGATATTTGGATTTGAAGATTGGGGTCCCTCTCTAACTCTTTCTTGACGTTTGTAATCTCAAGTGGAAAAGTCTCAAGATGCTTTCCACTTAGTGGACCATGAACTCCTTCTCCTGTGATATGGTTCCAGTAAGTCTTGCTCTCATCATCTATTAAAAGAACGAGTCCGTCATACAACCCCCCAGCACTAAAGTTATGAAGCCTACCGTCGACTAGAGGAACTAGTCCCATACCGCTGTGACATACTCCACAGAATGCGGCAAGATACGGAAATCCGTTCAACTTGCCTTGAGCTATATGATGATAAGACAGTTGTCTTGCAGTGAATGCTATTCTCTGGCCGTCTCTCTCTACAAGGATTAACACTTCAGTGGGATTTAGCTTGACATTTCGAAGAGGCTTCCCTTCTGCTGGAACTCTAAATCTCTGGAACATGTCAGGTCCGGAGAGGCGTGCTCTTCCGACATCAAATCCTGGGTCTGCTCTTCCGAGATCAAATTCTGGTTGAATCTCCATATCTTACCGAAATAAGGCTCCAAAGTCTCGGATAAGATTATCTCCATATCTTACCCAGATCCTACCCATATCTTACCGTAACGTGCTACCGGTCATGATACTTCCGCTGCTACCTAGGCAGCAGTTATGACGAGTGTTTCAGCATCAAACGCAGTGTCTTTTCCCACTCTTTCATCAATTAATCAAGAATTAATCAAGAAACAATAGCAGGATGGTAAACCTCATACTAGCATATATCGGAGACAGCTTAGTGCGTGGTTATGGGAAGCCCCCTCCATGTGCTTGTGACTGGTGCGACAGGGAACCAGGGCGGTGCATTGTCTCGCATCCTCCTCAAGAAAGGGCACCATGTGAGAGCCTTTGTTCGGAATGCTGATTCTGCCGCTGCCAGAGATCTAGAAGGTTTGGGTGCAGAGGTGAAAACAGGAAACTTTGATGATATCTCATCTATCCAGCAGGCGGCTCAGGGCATCGACTCAATATTTGCAATGGCAACACCTTATTCGGGAGCGGACGTTGAGACACGTCATGGGATGAACTTAGCAAATGCTGCAGCAGCGGCGGGCGTAAAGCATCTACTCTACAGCTCGGTAGGAAGCGCAAACCGCGCTACAGGGGTTGAGCACTTCGATAGCAAGTTCAAGGTAGAAGAGCATATCAAAAGTTTAGGCATTCCTTACACCATTGTTGGACCGGCCTACGTCATGGACAATCTGCTTGGCCCATGGATGGTACCTGGCTTGAAGACTGGTCAGCTTGTACAACCCCTTCCTCCTTCACGAAAACTTCAACAGATTAGCTTCTCCGACATCGCCGACTTTATGTTATTGGTTTTGGAGCATCAGGATCAATTCTTTGGTAAGAGGCTAGACATTGCCTCGGACGAGGTTAGTGGTCTGGAGGTGGCGGGCATCCTATCACAAGTCACAAATCATACAATTCAGTACGTACAGAAGCCCATCGAGGGGATGGAGGTAATGTACGAGTGGTTCGACCAGGTTGGATACAGTGTTGATATCTCTTCACTTCGTCATGACTACCCAGAAATAATCTGGCACACCTTCGAGGAATGGGCCAAAAGACAGGACTGGAGCATGTTAGAGTAATCGACTTTGAAACGAACTAATTATCCTAAGGGATTTGTTAAACAACCGATCATTGTTTAAGGATTAGTCACAAAGTCGCGTTATTTCTGATACCTGATCCTGTTCCTTACTTTCTAAAGACCTTTTCGAGGTCGGCAAAGTAGTACCTATTATACATGGGCGTTACGCGCTAAGTGAGATTGCTGAAGCTCTCCGGTATTTTGGAGAAGGAGACCCTCAAGGAAAGGTAATAATAACTTTGGAGGAAAACTCATGAAGGCAATTGTGGCCACAAAATACGGGCCTCCGGATGTTCTTCAGCTCAAAGAGGTAGATAAACCCACTCCCAAGGACAATGAAGTACTCGTAAAGGTATACGCGACAACAGTTACAGCAGGGGACGTGAGAATTCGAAGTTTCACAGTCCCTTTCTGGCAATGGATCCCCGCGCGAATATATTTAGGTCTTAGAAAACCCAAAAGAAGTATACTCGGGATGGAGTTAGCTGGGGAAATCGAATCCATAGGAAAAGATGTAAAACGATTTAGGAAAGGTGACAAAGTTTTTGCATCTACCGGTTTTCATGGTGCTTATGCTGAGTACAAGTGTCTGCCTGAAGATGGTGTGCTGAAAATTGCAATGGCAATGGCAATAAGACCGGCCAATATGACCTATGAGGAAGCCGCTGCCGTCCCTCTTGGGGGACTCACAGCATTGAGGTTTCTTAGAAAAGGAAATATCCAGAGCGGAAAAAACGTTCTCATCTATGGAGCTTCAGGAAGTGTAGGTACTTTTGCGGTACAGCTAGCAAAGGATTTTGGGGCAGAAGTTACCGGGGTATGCAGTACCACGAATTTAGAGTTGGTGAAGTCTCTAGGTGCCGATAAAGTAATTGATTACACTAAAGAGGATTTTACCAAAAGCGGTGAGACTTATGATTTTATTTTTGACGCAGTAGGAAAGATTTCAGGTTCACGAGGCAAAAGATCGCTAAAGAAAAGAGGAATCTTTCTTTCCGCCTTAGGTTCGGCAAGCCCAAAGACTGAAGATTTAATTTTCCTCAAGGAGCTTATTGAAGCGGGAAAGATAAAATCGGTCATAGATAGAACGTATCCGTTGGCGCAAATTGCCGAGGCTCATAGATATGTCGCAAAAGGACACAAAAAGGGAAATGTAGTAATAACTTTACACAGGAGGAGTTGAAATAACAAAAGGCATAGCCGGAATTCCCTATTCTTCGAGGGCCGAACAGATAAGAAAGGATTACGGCGGCCAAAAGAAAGGAGTCAACTTTCATAATCATAATTCACAGGAGACCGAAAGAATGGCTAAGCGTCGTCCAATAGTCAGCATCCTATGTTCAGTAGAGATGCATAAGGAGTGTCGTGGGATCACTTGTGAATGCGGATGTCACCAACCCGTCTTACATTGAGTGCAGCTAATGGGAAATCTAGCTAATAGGGAAAATCTTATTGGGTCAACATGAGAAGGGTAACTAGCGACAGTCAAGTGCTAGGGCGTAATTCCGTTGCAATAATCGTGATTATAGCTGGAGTCGCTATATCATTGGGATTTTACGCCTTCATCTTGCAAGTTCCTCCTGATACTGAACCTATCGATCAACCGACTATCATTCAAGAACCGACGGTGTCAATTCTGGAATGTGATGGCAGATGTGGAGACCTGGCTGAACCCGTTCTCATGCTTGAGAGGGTGGGTGATGATGCCATTGTTACTTTTCAGGAATCCGCTGGCGTTCCTTGTTTCCGTCACGTCATCTCTCAGGTATTCATACTTGAGAGAAAACCCCCGATAATAGACATCACCTTGCAACTAGAATCTACCTCTGATGCCTGTGTAGAATGTGTGGGGCTGATTGAGAGCAGAATAAGAGTCGGGCCTGTTGAAAGAGGGACAGAGATCGTAGTG
>JAPUKB010000020.1 GCA_027295865.1 Nitrososphaerota archaeon | reverse complement strand
GATCACATCGAGCTTTACAGCTTATCTTCGATAGATGAATTGGCAGATATCCTCTATAGCATGCAAATGATTAGCTACTCTGAGAGGCAGGCCATTCACGGGGAGAGTCAATAAATTGTCGAATCCTTCCAGAACTTTTCGCGCCCATCTACAGCTTGGTAAAATTGCCGCTCCTTGTTCTTAGCTACCGCAAAAGGACTCATGATGACGAGTATTTACAGGTCCCTAGCAAGAACAATTATTCACCTGTTGTCTCAATCTCCTCATACTCACTAGTATCTCTTCTCCGTCCGAATCCATACTCAACAGCTAGAATCAACAAAACGATCAGGAACACCGCATAGTAATTTAGGGGAGGTGCCAGCCAAATGGCTAACCAGCCAATGGCAGGAATTCGCAGGATCACTTTGCCTATGAATTCACGTTCTCTCACCGTCCACCCATCGATGCTTGGATTATTATCTCCTTTCGTTTTTAGCCCGACTTCCCCATCTAGTCCGATGATGCCATTGACCCTATGAACGATTACTCGATCCCCGGTCGGATTGGTCGGCAACGTGAAAACGATTATTTCGCCTATCTCCAGAGAATCAACCCTCTGACCCCCATTTACTAGGATGATGTCGCCGACCTCGAGTGCAGGGATCATACTTCCGCTGCTAACCACGAAAAATGGAGTGGGAGTCTGCAGGAATGCTGTAAATGCGTACCACCCCCCGAAAACTGCTAGACCGATGAGAGCGAGACTCATCAGCTCTCTTCTCCTTCCGAAGCCCTTTCTCTCTACTTCTTTTGAAAGCCCACCAGCCAAGCCAGCTCACTCTCTCTAGCCCGTTTTTGTTGATGTATACCAACGAGAGAGCTTAGATTACCAATTGGCTTGAGGTCTTTCGGGTTCCTTTTTCAAAGTCTCAATTCGCCTTTTGTTCTTGCCAGCCCATCTCAGGGAGATCAGGTTCAGTAGTTCAAGATGCATGAGCGCTTTGTTCAAATCTCTCATACTGATTACCACGCCTTCTTTTTTTAGCAACTCGATTACTTCTTTGTCAGTCAGATGGTCGGCAGCCTTGACTTTCTCGTAAACCAGGTTCCTAAGCGGGAAGACCATCAAGTCCAATGCCGTTACGTCCCAATTTAAGGCTGCTCTTCCGGCGCCTCTCGCCTGAGAATCATCAAGTCTTAAATCATCCAGAAATGAATAATGGAAAAGGCATAGGATGAGAGATAATGTCCCACCAATCTCGAGCAGCGATAATCCTAGACGGAGCAGATGAGACAGGGCTTTCAGCCAACTACTTAGATAAGGCGACACAAAGCACACTGATTGAATATGTCTTGGACTCGGTCTGGACTGTTGCCGACCAGATCTATGTGATCTTCTCCAAAGAGCCTGACCTTAAACTTGTCGAGTCTATAGCTCCGTTTGGGGTAAAAATAATTGTGCAGGGGAGACGAAGCTCGTCGCTTTCTAGTTTGGCAAGTGGTCTAAAGGCTGTCCAATCAGAGTCAGTATTCATTATCCCAAGTACCGTCCCATTTATCAAACCTAACGTCATTTTCGCACTCTTCGACGGAGCTCGTAACCATGACGCGGCAATTCCGAGGTGGAGTGATGGTCGAATCGAACCTCTGCTCTCAGTTTACGCAAGAAAGGCACTCCTTAAAGTGATTCCTACAAGACCTCGTGGTCGAATAGAATCCCTGGTCGACAATCTCTATGCAATTAGATATATCGGGATCGAAGATGAGCTGAAATCTCTGGACCCAGATCTCTATTCCTTCTTCTATGTGAAATCGAGGAAAGATCTCCCTAAGGCTAGAAGGATAGCATCCTTGGCTTTGAGGCATCCAAAGTAAGGGAAGATCGCGCGTGCAAATTCCAATAAGGGACTATCATTTCAACAAGTTTATGGGAAAAAGGACGCTTATTCTGGGGGATCTTCATTCCGAAAAGACAAGGATTCTTTGTAAGATACTTGAGGACGGAATTGCGCGTCAATATCGAGGAATATCCGCGATAGACATGGCGCCTCAACGAAATGTGAAAGGAGAATCGGGAAACTCGTTGCCTGAATCAGGTGTCGTTCTAGACAGTATACACCTCCTAATTCCAAGGCGAGTGTATGAACCCAGAGCTGAGGGCGGAGATAAGCGGGAGATTAACCAATTGGCTGTATGGAATGCCAAGAACATAGGGGCCCAGTTGCGAAAGTTCATATCGAGTCCTACTAGAGCGTTATTCATGAATGACGTAACAATGTATCTCCATAAAGGCCCACTTGCAATATTGCTTAAGGCCGTATCAAAGTCCCACACGTTCATCGGAACTGGATTCAGGGGAACGATCTCATTAGATGACCTCGAAACCGGTATTTCTCGAAGGGAGAAGAAATTAATTGATCGACTCACCCATTACATGGACGAAGTGATCTCGGTCTGACTAGGAATACACGTCCATGCACTCAGTTGTCATATTCCTGGGCGAAAATCTAAAGAAATACTCTTTTCCGGGTGGACATCCATTTAGCGTGAGGAGGGTAGAGCTATTTGAAGAAAGGGTAAGAGAAATTCTTCCCGCACACGAAAACATCATAATATCCGAGCCCACGCGAGCAACCGAATCAGAACTTCTTTCTTTTCACACTGCTGAGTATTTGGATTTTGTGAGGGAGTCATCAAAGGGGGGTTTGGGATATCTAGATCAAGGCGACACGCCATCGTTTAAGGGGGTTTTTGAGGCAGCAAGCACATCGGTGGGATCCACCTTGAAAGGACTTAGGATGTTGCTTAGGGGGAAAATAGATCATGCATTCAATCCAATTGGTGGATTGCACCATGCGAAAAAAGACGGCGCGGCAGGGTTCTGCGTATTCAATGACGCCGCGATAGCCATTGTTGAGGCCCAAAAGGCGGGACTCGAAAGGATCTTGTATGTGGATATTGATGCACATCACGGGGATGGAGTCTTCTATGCGTTTTATGATGACCCCTCAGTTTACATTGTTGACATACACGAAGATGGGCGGTACCTATACCCCGGGACTGGTTTCAGAGACGAGCTTGGGGGAGGCGAGGCGACCGGCCGCAAGAAAAACATACCACTTCCGAAGGGTTCTGGAGACCTTGAGTTCAGGCATGCATTCTCGGAGGTAGAAATGTTTGCGAACTGGGCTGAACCTCAGTTAGTCATTTTTCAATGTGGGGCTGATGGCTTGGGAGGCGATCCGATTACGCACTTACGATATACGCCGAAAAGTCACAAGTTGGCTACCGTGAGCCTCCATAGAATGGCACACAAGTTCAGTCAGGGAAGAATTCTTGCACTGGGTGGAGGGGGATATAATCTCGATAACGTTTCTAGTGCATGGCTCGAGGTGGTAGTTGAGTTAGCGAATAAGGAATGAGTTAGATGAGTAAGTCGTGGACCATCTCCAAATGGCGCTGCCAGATATTTTCTTCATCGTATCCCAATTTCCCTTCGTTGTCAAAATCGCGCGCCAGGTCGCAAAACATGCAGAACAACAGTTGATCTGTACTCAACTCCGACTCCGCGAAAAGAGAATTGCTAGTTGGTATTAGGTTCTTGCTTGCACAAAAGAACAAACATCATGACGAGTTAAAAGATAAATTCGTGCAGTCAGTCAGACAGTCATCTCACCAATCGCCTTAGTTAGCGAAGCTTGACCCTTCGCGAATTGTTCACGTTCACTGGCGTCCAATTCTAACTCGATGATCCTTTCGACGCCCCCCGCACCCAAGATCGCAGGTACCCCCATGCAGATGCCGTGAACACCAAATTCTCCCTCAAGAAGGACCGATGTTGGGATCAATGATTTCTTATCAGATACAACGGCCTCAACCATGGTCGCAACTGCTTGAGATGGTGCGAATATCGTAGCCCCCTTTAGGGATATGACCTGGGCGGCCGATTTTCTCGTCTCAAGAACCGCATCTTCCAGGCCCTTCTTCGAGATTAGATCTCTGATTGGAATTCCATTAGAAGAAGAGAATCGATCTAGTGGTAGCATGTTCTCTCCGTGTTCACCAATCACGAGTGTGTCAAGAGATCCCCGAGATATGCCTAGTATCGCTGACATAACAGTCTTAAAACGTAAGCTATCAAGTAGTCCACCCATCCCAAAAACTCTCTCTCGGGGAAAACGGGTAATCTTCAACGCAAGGTAGGTCATGACATCTACCGGGTTCGTCACCATGAGGACCATTGCTGATGGAGCAAACTCCTTGATTTTTTCGGAGGCATATTTAATGATCTCTCGGTTCTTTGACAAGAGATCGAGCCTTGTCATATCAGGAGTTCGCGCAAATCCAGCTGGTACGACTATGAGGTTGGAACCATTCAACGAGCTATAATCATCGGATCCCGTAATAGTGATATCTGAGTTAGATCCTGATGCCATCTGACTTAGATCGAGAGCCTGCCCCTTTGCCAGTCCCTTGACAATATCGATGAGGTGTAAGTCGTCAAGCCCTCGGAGTACCAATTGCTGAGCTATTGTACTTCCCACTCTACCCGCCCCAATTATCGAGATCACCTAGTAGGCGCCCCCAAAACTATCAATGACTCTTAGGATGTGATGATCGTGCTTTCCTGTAACCACAAATCCATCGACGGGTGGCTCTTTATTAGGGTACCCAGAGATCTTGGTCCTGAAGGAGTTCATTGCTGAGATCATATACAGAATAAGGTGGCACCGGCTGTTCAATTATGAATAATCTTACTAATCTTACAAATCATATCATCGATGTGCTGACTGCACGAATTCAATGAAACCTTAATATTCACTTTTGAGATAACCAGTGGAAATGATTCAGGTGGCAGTAAACGGGTTCGGAGTGATAGGTCGGCGGACTGCTGATGCTGTGGCGAAGCAACCAGACATGAAATTAGTAGGCATCGGCAAGACGAAACCAGACTATAAGGCAAGGGTGGCAGCGGGGAAGGGTTACAAATTCTTCGTCCCTAAGAAGGACCACCAGGGGATTTTTTCGGACGCGGGCATAGAGACAAGTGGGACAATTGACGAAATGATCGAGGAGGCTGATATTATAGTAGATGCGACTCCGGACAATATCGGCATCCTGAACAAAGGCCTATACCAGAAAATCGGGAAGCCAGCTCTCTTTCAGGGAGGGCAGAAGCACGATATCGCGGACTTGTCGTTCGTAGCCGAATGTAACTATGACCAAGCCCAGGGAAAAAGATTCGTCCGCGTAGTATCATGCAACACTACAGGACTATGTCGAGTATTAAGTCCCCTAGACAAATCCTTTGGAGTCCGCCGTGCTAGGGCTGTGTTGACTAGGAGGGCGGCTGATCCTGACGATACAAAGAGTGGACCTATTGATGCAATCTCACTGGACCCCGTCACCATCCCCTCTCACCACGGTCCAGACGTGATGACTGTATTACCAAAAATTGAGGTCATAACCATGGCGATGAAAATTCCTACAACCCATATGCATCTTCACAGTCTTATCGTATCCCTGAACGAATCCAATCTTACTCAGGATAGGATTAACGAGACCTTTGTTGAAGCTGAGAGAGTCAGACTTGTAAGCTCCGCAGACGGCGTAAGGTCAACAGCACAGGTGATGGATTATGCTAGAGAATTGGGCCGTGACCGAGGCGATATGTATGAGAATATTATCTGGAGTGATTCTGTTACGGTCTTCGATGAAGAAGTGTACTTCTTCATGGGAGTGCATCAGGAGTCAATTGTCATTCCAGAGAATATTGACGCGATCAGAGCTATTTTTGGAACCAGCTCGAAGGAGGAATCAATTTCCTTAACGAACACGACACTTGCTATTCCGCATTGAAACAAGTCAATCGGCGCTTTCCGTGGCCGAGCTTCGAAACACACCGCTAGGATTTTTACCTGTCCGATAACACTAGTGTATAGCTGACTATCACAAGCTTCCAATAGCAGTAATACAACCTGCTGTGTGAGGAGTCAAATATGTCACGATTCAATAAGGCCAGAAATAGTAAAAACCGCTAACTTCGAATAAATACTAACTGCGAAATCCTACATATATGTCAATTAGTGAAGCTACTTGATTCTTAGCACCTTTTTACGCCTGTATGAGTGCGATGTTTTACCTCAAATGGCTATGCTAATGGGCGATCTTTGTACGATCGGCATAGGTATCGAGGTGAGAAAATATTCTATTCCCTTCGCTCTTGCATTTTAGGCCTATCTCTTTCTCCCGTCATTAGATGTCTTCGGGCAATTGGCCGCATTGATGGTCTTCGTAAACCTCTCCAAATGTGGAGACTGAGATTTAGGATATCGATATCGATATCGACGTCGATGATAATTTGGTGAGGATACATTCACAATGAGATCTGGATTGTTTGGTACATAACTCATTTATTGAGGTTGCTGCAAAACGAAGTAAGAACTTGGAATTAGAAAGTGCTGGTCAAAGGACTCTCAACCCAGTAAGGAAAATGCCAACTGGGATAAGGGGATTTGACTACGGGATTGGAGGTGGGCTTCCCGATAAGGCTCTCTACCTGACCCTCGGTGAGCCGGGCTCAAGCCACCAACTCTTTGTCCTACAAACATTGTTTAACCGAGTGGTGTCCAAGGGAACCGTCTCCTATTTCACGGTCGAATCGTCTAGTCTTGATCTGATAGAAGATATGGCTACATTCCAGTGGGGAGTTGAGAAATACATGGATGACGCATCTTGGCTTTTCCAGGGTGTCAGGACTCCCGAGCTGCAGAAATTATCAGAGCTCAAGACTGAGAATCCACTAGAAAAGCCGATAAATGTCTCGTCTGCCTCCTTGGATGGCCTCAAGGCGGAATTGTTAGTTAGAGTGAAGGAGGGAAGGTGGACTGCCCTGGGGTTATCTTACCTTCTTCTCCATTATGAGCTGTCGGTCGTCGTTGACCTCATACTCTATTGGCTTTCAACCGTCAGAACATTTGGAGGAGTGCATTTCGTTGTGTTGAGCAATGGGATCCACGATCCAAGGCACGTTTCTCTCATTCGAGAACTAGTCGACGGGGTAATTGGATTTAGCATCGCTCCCAAGCGGGGGGAGATCGGAGGCACTCTAACAATCGAAAAGATGAGGCGAACCCTGGTAAAATCCAGAGTCTTCGAGTATGTTTTGCTCGAACAGGGAATCTCAATTGAGACCGCTCAGCGCATAGCTTAGCAACGAACAGATGTTACAACCACCCGATATTAAGACCTCTAGCCTGGATATTTATCGAAGTGCAGAGAGAGACTCTCCACGAGTGGGTTCCCCCAGTTAAAGACCAGAAGCTTGTCGTTGCTTTAGTCAGCAACCTGGAGAATGAACCGCTGACACCCACGAGGGATTCCATCGGCAAGCTGAGATACCCCCGGGCTGAGGATATCCTTGGCGAAGAGCCTGAGAAGACGCGTGAAATATTAGACCTCATGGTTGAGAAGGAAATTCTTGAGAGGACGGTCTTCTACAAAGACATAGAGTGTCCTTCATGCCGAAGTTCAAACATCTCAACAGTGTATCGATGCACTACGTGCATGTCAATTAATATCTCGAAGAATGCTCTCATAGAACATGTCTCCTGCGGCAACATTGGACCCAAAGATAGTTACCTGTCTTCTGATAATCAAATGGTCTGTCCAAACTGTCATCTGGAACTTAGTTCTGGGTCGTGGAAAAACATTGGGAGCTGGTACGAATGCTCAGACTGTAACCGTCGAATTTCAATCCCTGATCCCCAGCATATTTGCAGGAACTGCTCTACAGAGTTTCTTTTCGAGAATGCGAGGTATGAAAATGTGTATTCCTACTCCTTACGGAAGGGGATAGCGGATCAATACCTGAAACTTTCAAACACTTACCAAGCGTTTAAGGAAGTTCTCGAACAAAAAGGGTATGGAGATGCGGAAACGACCAGTATGAAGGGCGAATCGGGTGTCATGCATGAGTTCGAGCTTTTGGCCTCACGGGACGGGCAGGTGGTGGCGGTAGAAGTGGCATTTGGGGATGGTGGAGTGGACCAAACCAGAATTGTCCAGTGGTTTGCCAAGATAATCGACACGAGAGTGTCAGCCTACTTCGTCGCTATCCCATCATTAGATGCCGGGGCTGCAAAACTCGCGTCTGCGTATAAGCTGAACATAATCGAGGCGGAGACTCCAGCAAACGGAGCATCAAAACTTAAAGAAGTTCTTGGGTAAGCAATTAGAAGAAGGCCCAGAACACTACTATAGCTACTCCCATTAGCAGTACCGAATGTTTAAGACCGGAAAGGGCTCTCCCCGTACCAAACTTCCCTGCAGCTAGACCTCCGAAGAAGGCCTCAATGATCGCCATATCAAATAAAATCGATCTGAACTCTCCTAAGGTCAGTGGCATTCGAAGGAACGAGACACCTCCATCAGCCAGCGGGGGCGGGGCAAGAGGTAAGATGAAGCTCCGGTACAGCGTGATGACTATAAGATCGAAAATTAGACTGGAGACATAGATTACCAAGAAAAATGGTCTCAGTTGCACTTGCCTCTCCTGTCTGAGTTCCAGAAGCTCTCTGAGGAACTCAGCGGTGGAACGAAATGCGGTCTTAAGATCTCCTCCAAAGTTAACTGCTTCAACGATCAGAATGGAAACTTTCAGCGTCATAGAAGTTCCAACCCTTGACGTAAAAGAGCGGAAGGCTGTGCTGAAATCAACACCCCAGCTCAACTGAGACACCAGCTTCTTGAGCTCTTTCGAGAGGGGTCCATAATCCCTATTGGATATCTCTCTAAGCGACTCCAGCAGAGTCATACCTGTCTCTTGGCCTTCTCCGATATCGTTCAAAAGTAACGGAAGTGCGTTGTCAATTCGCTTCTTTCTGAGTTCCTGGAAATGTTCAACTATAGCTGGCCCCAGAAGGAGTATCGCGACGCTTCCCCCTACCAAGTAGTGAAATGTCAACCCCGGATAGAAGATCAAGAAGGATGGCAGGAATATAGCAAGGGCGGAAACTAAGGAAATAACCCAAGTTGCGTACCATACCCTTTTTGGACTAATTGACACGTACAAATCAGGTATCGGACCTCGGAGCAAGAGCGTCAATCATTAGAAGTACCGAGACTGCCAGAATAGGAATCATGAAGTAGACAATAAGTTGGAGAAGGAAAGCGGAACTGAATCCAACGAAGATCTCTCCACCAAATAGCCCTGAGATAGTTAAGATAATGACTAAGACAATGGGGAGCGCAACTAGTCCTGAAATGTAGATCTCCCCCGCGAGAGCGAGATTATCGATTACCTTCCTTAAGTCGTGTTTTGTCTCGTCAATCTGTTTTCTTGAAACACTCGTGAAATAATTATTGAGGTCCCCTCCTGATCGAGCTGTAGCAACAAACCCCTGAAGCACTTCTCCAAAACGACGCGATGGATTCAATCGAGTCTCTCGATCCATGGCTTTGAACACGTCATCGCCGAGCAATTGTATGCTTCGGATCATCCTCCTTGTAGCATCTCGAACCCCAAAGACATCCTCTACACTCGCGAGAGATTCGAAAACCCGTTCAGTTGTGGCACCTGAGGCTGTGAGGATTCGTAGATAATTTGTAGTGTATGCAAGGTTCCCATCAATCTTCTTCTTGATTACTCCTGATCTGTACATTGGATATAGATAGAAACTCGCGAAGATTCCCAGCCCGGCAACGACTGCTAGACCTACCGGGATAAGAGGTGTGAATGGAATGATGCCAAAGAATAGAATGATCCACGATCCCAGAATTCCGGCTGTACTGCTTCCTAGAATCGACCAGAATACCATGCTACTTGCATATTCGAACCTAGACATCTTCAGCGAGGCTTTCTGGATTTTTCCAGAGATCATGTTCGCTAGGCGATCTAGACTACTCGTCTGGCCTCCAAAGAAGACGAGTCCAATTGAACCGAAGGGGATATTCCCTGATGGGGATCTGACGCTCTCAATCCTGGCGGAGATTCGCCCCCCCATGCGGTCCCACAGGATGACAAGACCGCCTATGACGCCTACAACAACAATAACAAGTTGATAGGTCGTGCCAGGAGACCTAGTCACAACAATGAGGAGGTTCAATGACATGATTCCTACAAGCGAAGTAAATCCTATTAATCTCGCAATCATGAATTTGGATAAATTTAGGCCTGCATATAGTGACAGGAAACCTGCTCCCGAAATGACAATGGTCGTTCGAGTAAATTCTTGCACAATGTCAATCCCTCCGAGCAGCGGCCTGGGCGTTGCGAGGCTTAGGTACACAACTAATACGAATGCGACAAAAGCGAGAATCTGACTAATCCCCAGCGAGACGCTATCTGTTTTTCCACTCAACGTACGACCCTCTAGTTGTCTAGAGCTCCGATCTGGCGGATCCGTAGACCGCATCCGGGTTCGAATTAAACTTCCTGATAACATCTGTGACTTGACCGAAGCGAAGAATGTTCTTCTTCAGCATCCACTTTAGGACCGTCTCCCGCTTCATGATCGATTCATTCACGGCGATCATGGGAACTCCGGTTCTCTCAGAGTACGCTCCTAAGAGTCTACTCCTTGCAATGGATCTGTAGCTATCACTTGTTGGTTCCCAGGAGAAAAGTTCGTTCGTCAGGATCTCATTTGTTACTGGATCTAGCCCAAATATCTCTGAGACGGATAGAGTCCTTCGTACAGGCTTTCCATCTTTCTGCACTCGTGCTTGTATAGTGATAAGGTTCAAGCCAGATATCATTACCCTTGGGATGTTCATGGGTTGAGTTTCCAGTCGATGGATTACCGCCTTCAGAGAATCGGCGTGCATGGTAGCCATTCCCAAGTGACCCGTTGCCATAGCCTGGAAGAGAGTATATGTCTCCTCTCCTCGAACCTCTCCCACTATCAAGTAATCTGGTCTTTGCCGCAAGGAGGCCCTCATAAGATCAAAGAGACTAATCTCAGCAGAGCTTACTCCCGAGGATTGTCTCGTAACAGAAGGTAACCAGTTCTTATGGTACAGCTGAATTTCCGGAGTATCCTCAACGGTAATTATCTTACTGTCGGGTTTTATGAATGTAGAAAAGGCATTGAGCTGAGTCGTTTTACCTGAGGCCACTCCACCGCAGACAAAAATGCTGAATTTGTTTTCAACCATGTACCAGAGAAATGCTGCGAGGTCTGCTGAGACTGTATTGAGTCGAATCAGATCTATCAAGGTAATCGGATCTACCTTGAATTTCCGTATCGTGAAAGTGGAACCGTGCTGACTGACTTGCCGCCCTAATGTCATCTGAATCCTGCTTCCATCGGGTAGGGATGCATCGAGCATCGGTCTGGCAACAGAGATCATCCTGCCAGACCTGTAAGCTAGTCGGACGACGAACGACTCGAGCTCCTGATCGGAATCAAACGATATATTTGTTGGGAGAGATTCATAGTCTCTCTGCCAAACAAAAATCGGAACTCCAACACCATTGCATGAGATGTCTTCTATGAATGCATCCCGCATCATAGCATCTATCTTCGCGTATCCCACATAGTCCCTTACAATAAAGTAATTGATTTTCTCGATTGAATTCGTATCTACTTTTAATTTGTGCGAGCGGACGATGTGTCTCACTCGTTCCGACATGTACTTTTCTGCTTCCTTCGGGCTATCGAAATCGCTCATTGTAACATCAAGCGTTTCTAGTAGGAGCTCGCGGATCTGTGCTAGAAGGTCCGTCTCCTTCGCTGAAAGCGTGGGCTCAACAACTTTGTAAGTGAGCTCCTCGGTCACGCTATCCTTGATTATGATTGAGTAGGCATATGGCTTACTAATCTCAAAGACTTCAAGGACACTGCCCCCTTCTGGAGTCTGATGTTCGCTAGTTTTTCGCCTCTCGATCAACGTCTCTCTCAGCTTGCCGGGAGAGGACATGGACGTTCTACTTCTTGGAGAGAGAAAGACTACGGAATCGCAAGCTCGGTAGGAAAGACCTCTATCCCAGTCTGGGTAATCCTATAAGGATGCGGTTGTGTGTCATGATCAATGATTCTCATCTTGTCTATTTGGAAGACTCTAGTCACTCCTCCTGATCGGATAATCTTTCTCATGATTATAACGCCCTGCGCTAGGTACTCTTCAAACTGGTATGTCCTGTCAAGGCTCGTATGAGAAAGCTCGGAAACCAAAAGAGTTGTGCATCCAGTTTGACTGATAGCCTGTAGGAGCTCCATTACAGCAAATCTCCTTTCTGACTCCGTTGTGTACTGGACGGAAAACACTGCTGTAGGGTCAATTACAAGTCTTTTCGCTCCGATCCTTTTCACAGCTTCAGTAATCCATTTTATTAACGAGACGAGTGAAAAATCCCTCTTTCCGATCGTAATGCTTCCGAGTTTAGTCTCTCCTGGGAGACTTCGTATCGGGGACCCGTCTAGTAGGGCGAGCTTTCCAGCCGCTTCAAGTCCTTCTAGGTCCCATCCAAATTCTCTTGCGTGAGCTCGCAAGTAAGCAGGATGTTCATCGAGGGAAACGTAAACGCCTGGTTCGTTTTCGAACTTGGCACCGTGATGAAGAAATTGCATAGCAAAGGTGGTTTTACCACTTCCCGGAGCTCCGAGAAGGTAGATAATGTATCCCTGAGGGACTCCCTTTTCGGATAGTAATTTATCAACTCCTTTTACTCCTGTAGGGGTGAATACGAATTCGATCCTACCGGGAGATTGTAACAATTATTTTCATCCCAAGAAAGTTTATTCCGATTTCTCTCAGAACTGATACATACTCTGGTCTGATACCTTCGAAATAACAGGAAGTGAAAGTAGGTTATTTAGACTGTCGTATACCTCAAGGTACTTTGTCCCCCTCTCCGTGATCAGATATGGTTGATTTTCCCCATCCACTCTTCTGAGCAGACCACCATTCTCTAGGAGATTCAGATATTCTCCTGCTATCGCTCCATTCACCCTGGCACTCAACATTACTCTTGCTTTCGTACCTCTTTTCCTCACGACCCTCAGGATATCCGCGATCACTTCAAATCTACTCCTTCTCTTCCATATCGAGTTTACAGTATTGGACTTCTCCTGTTCTACTTGCATTTGATAACCCAAAGCCATCCACACTCCCTGAGGTGAGTCTCTATTAGGGAAAGATAATAGACTGAGTGTGTAACGGCTGATCAATCAAAAGGTGTGTCACAATTGATCAAACGTCTAATACTTAATCATGCGCCTGTCAGGTTTGGAGGAGGGATCGCATATCATTGTCTGTGGAATCAGTCATTGAAGACTTCTCCAATTATGGACTTGGTGAGAAGGAAACGAACCTACTTATTACCCTTGCCAAGCTTGGCCCGATAAAGGCAAGCAGCGTCGCAAGGAACCTTGGAATTAACCGCATGGCAGCTTACAGGATGCTCTCACGCCTTACGGATATGGGGCTGTTGCAAGTTAGCGCCGAGAAACCAATGCGATTTGCTGTAGCTCCGATTGAAGAGATCCTGGAGATACTAAACAAGGTTGCAAAGGAACGGCTTGACAAGATGGATCATGTCAAGGAGCGTCTAATCGGGAGCTGGAAAACCATGACACCCCTAGTCGAGGGTGAAATGGAAAACAGATTTAGGATCGTCCAAGGAAGGGAGCAGATTTACAATCTTATCAAGAGGATGTGTAACTCCGCAGAGAGGGACATTCTCATAATGACAACAAGCAATGACATTGTGAGAATGAGATTTGCTGGTGTGGATGATGTTCTTGAGGAATCAAGCAGGAGAGGAATCCGAGTAAGGATCATCAGCGAGTTGTCAAGCGCGAACTTGGAGGCAGCTGAGAGACTTATGGACTTTTCGGAGTTCAGACACATCGCCCTAAGAGGGGCTGGCCGGTTGGTAATTACGGACGAGAAGGAGATCCTCACATCTCTGGCCTTTGATGATTCAATTTCCCTCAAGACAGAAAGTGATCTTGGACTTTGGACGGATGGAAGACAGTATATTATGATGTTGCGCGATTTGTTCCAACAAACGGTAGTGAATTCGACTCCTGGGGAAGAGACTCTTCAAGCTATCAAATCCGGCAAACCAGTCGAAGAGCTCCGGATCGTTAGAGGAGAGAAAGAATTCGAGAATGTAAGAGAGAGCCTTGTAACTTCAGCTAAGGAAAGACTGTTCATAGTTACTACGAACTTGGAAAAATTATCAAAGACATTGCAGAAAGAGCTCACAGATGCTCATCTAAGAGGTGTACGTATTGAGGCTATGACGACTATTAACGACAAGAACCTGAGGCACGCTAAATTTCTAGGCTCAGTGTGTAAAATCCGACATAACCCAGCTATCCGTAAAATAGATCTGGTAATCGCAGACGGATCACAGTTCTTGCTTAGCCTGGAAAAATCTGGAGGAAGAGAAGCTATCTGGTCTAATGTAATACCCGAGGTGGAAACAATATATCGCTTATTCGAAACGCCGTGGTCCTCCTCTGTCTCTGCTGATGAGAGAATTATCGAGATTGAACGGTTAAACGCCTCTCGAGAGTATGCTATTGTTATTGCCAAGAGTCTAAGAAAGGCAGGATGGGCTGTTTCCAGCCCGGGCAAAATTGATGGCTCGACCGCTATGGAGAGCAAATTTGACCTTGTCGCGAAACCCGAGGCAAGATCTGCCAACGCAATAGCGGTGGATATCATGTTCAATCAAGACACATCATCAGAGATCCTGATGAAGACTCTCTTGAAAGCTACGACACTTGAAACGGTCGACGCATTCATTGTCGCCGTTCCTAAATTAGCCGATTCCCTCACGGCTCTCCCGGATCTATATGGTGTAAAGGTGATTGAAAGCAAGACGCCAGAAGGCGCGTCTCGGAGCCTTTTAGGTATGGTAAACCGTTCAAAGAGCGAAATACCCGCTCTAAACAAAAGAGTATGAGCAATCCTCTTCTTCGGATCATCCAATACTGAAAGGGATCCATCTAAGGTCAAGAGGAGTCGCCGTCATCCTACTTATCATCATATATCTCCCTTCCTCAGAGAATTTCATTCTAATGGTTCCGTCAGTGGAGTATTCTATTGCTGTCACTACTCGTTCGTCGTGGACTCCAGCTTCAAGCATGATCAAGGATGTAATCTGACTATGTCTCAATCTGATCCGCAGCGAATCGATAAACTTCATGGCAGCATCGGATCCACCATACTTTATCAGATCTGTAAATGAGTCGACTACTAATCGGATTCTCTGGTCTTTTTGAAGTTTGAAATCGTCAATAATAGAGGTGAGCCCAATGCTCACATCAGTTAGGGAAGAAATATTTGCTGAATACCTACTTGCTTTTTCTCCACTCTGCCAAGAATAGCAGTCCAGGAACAGAAGCTTATCGAATGCACTAATGCGCCAAGAGAAGGATTCGATTGTGTTCCTCACAGTCTCCATGCTTTCGGAGGTGCTTACTAAAATCGCCGGCCTCGGTTCAAGCAGGCCTTGATACAGATATAGCCTACCTAGGATGCTCTTTCCAGATCCTGGAGGACCTAAGACCATGCTGATGGATCCCCTTGGAAGTCCCCCTTTCAGGGATTCGTCGAGAGCTTGAACTCCGATAGGAATTCGTTCCATTCTTATCTTCTTCTTCTATGGATTTTGTTCGCAGGTTGCGAAGAATCTATGTCGTAGCTCGTGGGAATTCCTTCATTATCTAATTATCATTGGAAAACCAACCGATTCGACCTATCCTGTGGTGTGAGCATCTATCAAGACATTGTTGTACGTGACTTAGAGCCGTAGGCCCAAATTATGACGACTACTAGGGTAACGAAAGATGTAGCGACCCCCGCGACCATGGCTCCTATCACCTGCGGACCCAATTGTAACAGCCAGGGTATGAAAGCGAGAATAGCCCCCGTTAGTAGTGGATAGCTCAGAAAAGCAACGAAGCCTAGGAAAAATCCACCGAACCAAACTCCAAGAATTGCAGAGAGACGTCCCATATCTTATCGACTATCTTGTAGCTCCCCCGCTTTATGTGACCTCGACTGCAATATCCTTAACCCTCTAGTGAAGATTCTGGGACAACCACGCTAGAGGGTCTACCAAATTAGATTGCTCAGTCAACCAACCTCAGCTGATACATACTATTCTCAAACGCGTAATTGATTCGTAATGAATGACGACATTACTGTTCACACTACGAAACTCTCTGAGCGAGGGCAGCTGGTGATACCCAAGGACGTACGAAAAAAGCTTTCTCTAGAAGTTGGAAACCGATTCTTAGTCGTTGCCTCAGGAGATGCGATAGTACTCCAACGCGTAGATCTGACAGGCGAGAGTGCTCGCGCTCGAGATCTCCTGGGCAGGGCTAAGGCCATGGTCGGGAAGTTGGGACTTAGAAGATAGCACAAATAACGCGCCAGGGCAGGGAAGAAGTTGATTCTTCAGCTAGTAACGGCCAGTTTCATGCTTCTCCTCGTTTCCTTTCTAGACTTGCGTTACAGGGAAATCCCTGACAAGATCTGGATCCCCTTTGGGTCTCTCGGAATTGTCTTTATCTTGATCGATGCGATCTCACAAAACGGATCATTTTCTCCGTTCTTGATCGCGTTGTCGGTGGGGTTGACCGGAGCTATTGCATTTGGCACCTATTACTTGGGGTTCTATGGCGGGGCAGATGCAAAAGCACTGCTTACTCTTTCGATTATCATTCCACTCTATTCTTCGGAAAGCTCCTTTCATCCCTTCACAAGCCTCGCGACCCTGTCCAATTCTCTTCTTCTTACTCTCTCGGTCCCGATATTCATGTTCATTAGAAACGCTTTTTCTCTCGCTCGCGGAAATAAAATTTTTCTTGGTTTTGAGGAAGAAAGATTCATCTCAAAAATTATTGTAATGTTCTTGGGATTCAGAGCCCGAAAGGCTAATGGTTTTGTGTTTGGGTTGGAAAAAGAAATGAATGGGAGGAAGAAGTTTGATCTGGCCATTAATAGAATGGACGATGAGTACGCTAGGGGAAGTGACCTTTGGGTAACCCCTGGACTTCCTTTGCTTGTTTTTATAACGTTGGGCTTTTTTTCCCTTTTCGTTGTGGGAGACCTGATCTTTCTGATTATCAGACTGCTCTTAACCTAACCTAGCTTACAAGTCTCTGGTACTGATCTCTTATGTTTACTCTCGTTAATCATGACCTGAATTCTCTCGACTACATTATTTCTAATTCCTAATTGAGTCGAAAGAATTTTGGGTGTCATCCCTTGGTCAATCATTCCGTGGAGGACCTGATCGATTATCTCATAGGAGATTCCAATCTCAGCTTGGGCGTCATGACCCGCCCATAGCATGGGGCTGCTCTTCTTTTCAACTAGGTATCCAGGTAGACCCATCCATCTGCCCAGCTCCCTCACCTGAGTTTTATAGAGATCACCAATTGGAAGTATGTCCACACCACCATCTCCAAACTTGGTAAAGTAGCCTATCAATTCTTCACTTTTATCCCCAGTACCAACAACCAGCCTACCCATCAGATTAGCATGGTAGTAAAGAATAGACATCCGTATGCGAGCAATCAGATTGCCTTGAGGAATTGTACTCGGAACAAGGTGTTCCAAAAAGGAAGTGCATATACGATCTATATCGATAATCCTATATTCCACGCCGAGATCCATTGCGAGCAATTCGGCGTCTTTGATATCTTGAGCAGGCGTAATATTTTTTCTCGGCATGAGAAGTCCAAGAACGCGATGTGGCGTGAGGGCTTTGGCGGCTAACGTAAGAACGACACTGGAATCTATTCCTCCGCTAACCCCGATCACAACTCCTGACGAACCGGCTTCCCTAGTCCTTTCCGAAATGAATTGCTGAATTTTCAACGACACTCGGCCATAGTCAAGGTCTTTGACACTTTGGGCCAAACCTCTTTTGGACATAAACGTCAAACCCTCTGAAAAACTGAAGATAAACTTTGAATGAGAGATACCATAACTTCGGGTTCGAGTTACGAGCTTAGGTCTCAGGTTGACCACTTATATGTAGTCGGACTCCCAGCAAATGCGTCCAGAATGGAGGGGCCGAGGACCTCGGAGAGAGAAGCATATGATCAGATTTTCTCAAATAAACAGAGGCTTAAGATATATTGGTATTTGCTCAATAGGGGTGAGCCCGCTGGAGTAAGAGAGATACAGAGAACTCTAGGAATCTCCAGTCCGAGTGTAGTGCATCATCATCTGGACAAGTTAAAAGATGTCCGTCTGGTGGGGCAGGACGAACGTGGTCGGTACATTCTTATCAGAAGCGTTCAGATTGGGATACTACAGGGATTCCTCAAGATAGGTCGTTTCATGCTGCCCCGGTTCTCATTCTATGCTGCTTTTTTCACCACTCTTCTTGCATCATATATAGTATGGTATTTCCCTTCACTAGACTCGTTTGCTCTGGTTTTCGGAAGCGCAGCTGTTATTACAACCTGGATCGAAACCTTTAGAGTTTGGCGAGGGAGACCATTCTAACGGAGGGTTGAAACATGTCTAGGGGAAGTAAAAGGCCGTCATCGAAGGAGATGTTTTCGCGAGAATTCGAGGTTGTGGTCTTTGCGCTGGACGAAGATCAAGGCGTCGGTGGGGGATATCTAAGAGGCGAAGTTTCGATTAGCGGAATTACTCTCCCGTTCACTGGAGTTGCTTTTGGCAGGTTCGGCGGTCATAATATTAGTATTGAATTTGCCCAGAGCAAAGCAGAGTTGCAGAGAACACTCCATTTGGATGCGCAGGATATTGAGAATTTCACAACGGCAGTCCAGGTGAGAATAATACAGGGGGAGATGGACCTTCAGAATAGGGAAGGACACAAGCATGATCTCTCTCAGGGTCTGAATCCGGACCCCAATCCTTCTAAAGAGAAGAGGTCCTCTCACCAGGAAGGCGAGTAGAAAAGGTTCAGCTGAGAGATAATCTCTTTTCACCTTCCACCGAATAAGCTGATAACCTGTAGCTTGAATGATGACCGCAACGCTTCGAAGTAACAAACCTTTCTCCGCAGAAAGGGTTATGGCAGCAGCTGATGCTTTGGAAATCATTTTCCCTGCGACCAAGACGAGAAAAGCTGCTCGACTTCTTGCCTTCTGGCTAGCTAAAAAAGGTGGTACTGCTACTAGGAATGCGTTAAGTAACTTTGCTAACGAGCTCAGCGATGGTGTGCAAGACCAGCATGGAGTTAGGTTCAAGTATAGTCGGCGTAACCTGTACATGACTGTTCTCAGAACCCTGCTCGATATGGGGTTTATTCAAAAGAACGTCCCCACTTGGGATTCCTCCCGAAGGAGAACTGTCTACGTGTACTCGCGAAATATTTTTGACATTCCTCAAAAACCTCCTAGCGTGGGCTTTTGGAGACTAGCATATTATACGTGCAGGAAGTGGAATGACATGTTCTTAGAGAAAAAAGACTAGTCAAGTTATGCATGAGGTTTCGATGCGATTATTCAGGCGGTTCTACGAACTCCTCCGAGAGAGGTTCTAGAACCTCGGCAATCTTCACCGCCGCTTTTGAGTTCACAAATCGAGCTAAGATGGATGTAAGGATAAGACTTCTTTTTAGGGAGACCCCCAATTTGGCCCTCTCTAGAATCAAAAGTGCCTTACCCCTCGATGTTGTGACATAGTGCTTCATACCCCGATCTGACGTGTAAATTTCAGTGATGTATTCATGTTTCAAAAGGTTTCCCAAAATATAATAAATCGACCCTGGACTCGGGATCCAACTTCGACCGCTCAGAACAGCCAATTTCTCTCCGATTCCTACGCCACTGATGGGGCGTTTTGCAGCAAAGTCTAAGACTAGTATCTTAAGGAGCCCTTTGGGAGCAGTGATAGCGACCCTCCGCGCACCCAGAAATCTACACCCTAGTAAAAGGCCCTTTTTCTAACCCCGACCGCGAAACTTACCTTTGGTCATCATGGTCACGAGGATGTTCTGTCTCTTTTCCGATAGTCCGAGGTGGTTCTGGAATCCCTTTGTCTTCCTTAATTCCTCTCAGGTCTGACGAAAATTTATTTAGAAATATATCCAAGACTATATCATTCCCCGTCCTATCCTTACCAAGTTCCATCCTCATGCTTAGCTGATTTTTCGAATAGAGCTTTTCTACGATTTCTCCCTTGAGTCTTTCCACCAGGTATGTGTTATACAGGAGCTGCCCTATTTTCGCCTTAAGCTCCTCTTCCCCCGTGATCCAATGCGGCATGTTATTCGAGAAGAACCCCCTTGTGGTGCTGGAATCCCTGATGCTACTTGGTTAAGTCCACAGCCCCAATTCTAAAGAGTTTTGTTCCGCAGACAGGGCACGTTCCTTGAATTGCCGGCTTTCCATTCTTCATTATGATTTTCTTTGGATCCTTAACATCCCTTTTCGCCCGACATTTCACGCAATAGGCTTCAACCAATTCTTTCTCGACATGCCTCGTGAAGTTTGGGTATTTAAGCGATGAATTTAGGTTAGGA
>JAPUKB010000002.1 GCA_027295865.1 Nitrososphaerota archaeon | reverse complement strand
CCCTACCCTCCGGACCGCTTCCGCTGAGCCTCGATAGGTCAATACTTTTTTCTTTTGCAAGTTTTCGAACGGCGGGCGTGGCCAGAACTTGTCCGTGTTCACGAACTTGAGATCCTGATGAGTCTGAAATTTGTTTCGGCTCTTGTTGTTTCGATTCACTAGCTGGACTCGTCCCGGGCTGTTCCCGGTCACCCTCGATTGTGACAAGCGTCTGGCCAACCTCGACAATGTCTCCCTCGACCGCCCCTATCTTCAAGACTTTTCCATCAACGGGCGATGGTAGCTCCACAGTAACTTTTTCAGTTATCACCTCAACAAGAGGTTGATGCTCTTTTACTATATCCCCTACTTTCACAAGCCATTTGCTAATTTCACCTTCAACTACGCCCTCGCCTACATCAGGCATTTTGAACTCGACTAACATTTTAGACTTCAACTAACTGTACTGCGCTACCTTCCTCATCTCCTTCAAGATTCTGGATGCATCAGGGAGATACTCCTTCTCTAGCCTGTAGGGAAACGGAGCGTCAAGCCCAGCGACCCTTAGGATAGGAGATTCTAGGTGATCTAGAGCTTTTTCAGAAATCAATGCTGAAATCTCTGCTCCCATCCCGAGTGTTTTTGGAGCTTCATGAATAATTACCACTCTACCGGTCTTTCGAGCTGATTTCAGGATGGATTCTGTGTCTAGAGGAGAGAGAGTTCGCAAATCAATGACTTCAGTGCTGATACCTTGTTTTGACGCCAATTCTGCGGCCTCCTTAGTTGCATGGAGAGTGGGCCCGTAAGTAATCGCAGTGATGTCATTTCCCTCCCTTGCTATTTTGGCCTTCCCAATAGGGATCGTGTACTCGCCCTCTGGAATATCCTCCTTAATAGCTCGGTAGAACCTCTTCGGCTCGAAGAAAATTACGGGATCCGGATCTCGCATGGCTGAGATTAGCAACCCCTTTGTATCATATGGGGTCGCAGGGGTGACCACTTTCAATCCGGCCGTGTGGACAAAATAGCCTTCCCCACTTTGAGAGTGATAAGATGCACCTTTGATGCCTCCCCCATATGGTGCTCTCACCACCATTGGGCACGTGTACGTTCCCCCAGATCGATATCTGAATTTTGCCATCTCCGATACAATCTGGTCGAAAGCCGGAAAAATAAAGTCCATAAATTGAATCTCAACTACAGGTCTCAATCCGTAAAGGGCCATGCCAATGCCTATCCCTACTACTCCTGATTCGGCAAGCGGGGTGTCAATCACACGCTTCGGCCCGAATTCTTCGTAGAGTCCTTCAGTTGCCCTGAACACCCCTCCGAACTTTCCGATGTCCTCACCCAGAAGCACGACTTTTTCATTCTTTTTCATTTCCACCCGAAGAGCATCGTTAACAGCTTGGACAAGGGTCATTATCATCTTAGTTCGCTTCCCGCTGGTTTGATTTGTACCTAGCGAGTCTAGCTACAAAAAACTCCCCTGCACGATATGAACTCCTTACCAAGGGGCCCGAGGCTGTATATAGGAAACCCATTTCATCGCCGACTTTCTTTAGATCATCAAACTTCTTTGGATGAATATAGTCGATAAGACGCAAGTGCGATGCTGACGGTTGCAAATACTGCCCTATCGTTAGGATATCGACGTCGGCTTTTCTCAAATCTTTCATGGTAGCTAGAAGTTGTTCGTCACCCTCTCCCAAACCCAACATGATGGATGATTTGGTGTAAATACCAGAGTTTAGCTTTTTTGAATTCCTAAGCACGTTCAGCGATTGATCGTACCCGGCTCTTGGATCTCTGACCGTAGGTGTGAGCGATCTCGTGGTCTCGATGTTATGGGCGATTACAGTCGGACCGGCATCCACTATTTCCCTCAATGATTCAACTCTATTCCGAAAATCCGGAATTAGAGCCTCCACGAGGATACTCTTGTCTTCATGATGAATAGCTCTAATCGTTCTGGCAAATTGTTCAGCTCCCCCATCAGGTAGGTCGTCTCGATCGACTGATGTGAGGACGACATATTTCAATCGTATTCTGGAGACTGCCTCTGCTACTCTATCAGCTTCTGACTCATCGACAATACCATCAAGCTTTCCAGCCTTGACATTGCAGAATCTACAAGCTCGAGAGCATACATCTCCTAGGAGCATGAAGGTAGCGGTTCCCCCGGCCCAACATTCTGAGAGATTAGGACAGTTTGCCTCCTCACAAACCGTATTGAGATTTAGCTCCTTGAGGTCGCCTCTTATCCTCTGGTAGTTCGCCCCGGATGGAAGTCTTGTTCTTATCCAGTTGGGTTTAGTCAGAAGCTGAATACGATTCTGTGCCGGATTCCGTCGATACCTAGGCAAGGATAAGAGGCGCGTATCATAATTACAATAAATCAGTTACGGTGTTTAGTTTTGATTCTCTACGAAATTATCATGTCCTTCAGCGCAGTACCTGGAGCGACAAACGGGTAAACATCTTCTTCGGGATTAATGGGAACGTCGATTACGGTAGCAACCTCTGTGCTAAGGGCACTCTTCAAAGCTTTCTCAAACTCTGCCATCGATTGAGCTCTTACCCCGTGAGCACCATAGGCCTCTGCAAGCTTCACGAAATCTGGAATTCCTTTATTCTCGACCCCGATGTACTTCCGATTGTAGAACAACCGTTGCCATTGAGCCACCATCCCTAGCATGTTATTATTGAAGACGACGACGATAATTGGGAGATTCTCTGTCACAGCGGTTGCTAAGGAGCTTTCAGTCATTTGGATGCTCCCGTCACCCGCGATGTCGACTACAGGGAGATCAGGACGGGCGAACTTGGCACCGACCGCCGCTGGAAGCCCCCATCCCATGGTTCCCAGGCCAGTTGAAGTAAAGAACGTTCCCGGCTGTATCACATCAAAATGAAGAGAGGCCCACATTTGATGCTGTCCGACCTCAGTGGTGTATAGGCAAGAGGCTGGAAGAATTTCCCTCATTTTCTTGAGCAATCGAGGCCCAGTTATTTCGCGTGGTGCTGGAAGCCCTTTGCTTCGCCATTCTTCCTTGATCTCATTCACTCGTTTGATCCAAGGATAATCTTGATCCTTCGACTTGCCCATCGCTTTCGTCTTAATAGCTTTAACAAGTTCTCGCAGGGTCACTTTCACGTCACCTATAAGGCCGACTTGAGCTTCTTTGTTCTTGCCGACCTCCGACGGATCTATATCCGCATGGATAATCTTCATCTCATTCCCAAATGACTCCCATTTTCCAACAGATCTATCAGAGAATCGGGCGCCAGCAGCTAAGAGGACGTCCGCCTCGGTAACGAGCTTATTGGCCTCGATATGTCCGTGCATTCCAATGGGTCCTAGGGAAAGAGGATGTGTTTCTGAAAACCCTCCTTTTCCCTTGAAGGTCGAAACGACTGGTGAGACTAAGAGTTCAGCGAGTGCTTGAAGTTCGGCGAAAGCACCGGAGAGCAGTACACCACCTCCAGTCATTATCATTGGGCGTTCGGCTTCGAGGAGGAGAGTCGCAGCTTTTTCGATTAATACCGGATCGGGAGTGGTGGTCGGCGGCTTCTTTCGGAGGTTCGGTTTCTCAGGGAAAACCATCTCTGCACGCCCTGTTTGTGAATCCTTGGGAATATCGATCAAAACCGGGCCCGGCCTCCCGGTCGAAGCTATCGTGAATGCGTTCTTTACGATCTGAGGTATCTCGTCAGCTGATTGAGGCTGGAAGGTATACTTAGTAATGGGTGTAACGATACCAATCACATCGGTCTCTTGAAAGGCATCTCTCCCGATCATGTCTTTTGGGACTTGGCCTGTAACCGCAATAAGTGGAGAAGAGTCCGCGAAGGCGGTCGCAATTCCCGTCACCAAATTTGTGGCCCCGGGTCCTGATGTCGCAAAACACACGCCAGGCTTGCGGGAGACTCGAGCGTATCCATCTGCCATATGAGCCGCACATTGTTCGTGACGAGCTAAGATGTGTCGGACCTCGCTATCGTACAAAGCGTCGTAAATTGGTAGGTTAGCTCCCCCCGGGAGCCCAAAAATCCCAGTAACGCCTTCACGCCTCAGAGCTTCAATGAGCGCCTCCGAGCCGCTCATCTCAGTCATTTAGGCAACTCACAAAACTCACATTCCATTTAGACAACTCACAGTTGGCAAATTGTGAGGCTAGAATACCATGATGAGTGGGCTTGAAGTACCGTTTGATAAACTTCTGTGCCAGATTGTATCTCCACCCCTCAAGGTTATATTTCGATGTGCCCTATTTTGAGATATAAATATATCGTGACATTCAATTTTGAAAGAGATTCTAATTCTGGAAGTACACTTTGGTGGTAGAGAACTTAGATGACCGAAGATTGCCTTTTCTGCCGGATCGTCAGCGGGGTAGAGGCCGCCAACGTGGTATGGGCCGACGCCGACTATCTCTCTATCATGGACAAGTTCCCGATCAACAAGGGGCATCAACTAGTCATACCGAAGGTACACTACAATTTTCTTACCGACATGAGGGACAATGAAGTAGCCGAGCTTTTCGGGCGAGTATCTATGTTGGCGAAAGTCACGATGAAAGCCCTTAGCCCAGACGGCCTCGCCATTGGTCAGAATAATGGCGCCGCAGCTAATCAGCAAATTTTCCATGTTCACGTTCACATAATCCCTAGGTTTGGAGGAGACGTAGGAGAAGGGTCCTGGCCCCGTAGAAAGACCATGACTGACGGTGAACTTAATCGCATCGCCGAAAACATCCGGCGAGAGATTCGAAATGGCTAAGCCTTCAAAACTTAAAACAACGTCTCAAACAGATGACTTTGGATCGGAGGTTTCCTGCAAAGACGGGCCGGAGAGCTGGGGTTTTCACCTTGGTCAATCGTCTAGCCTGGTAGGATATCGCATTGGCATTGCGAAGGTCGAGGGTTCGAATCCCTCCCGGTCCACTGTTTGTCCACA
>JAPUKB010000019.1 GCA_027295865.1 Nitrososphaerota archaeon | reverse complement strand
GTTGCTGGCTCTCTGTTCCTGATGCACTTTGAAGAACAGGCTAAGAGGATCCTCTCGAAATTCAAATGGGGGATGACATTTCTAACTCTCAATGAATTACCTTTGAAGGACTATTCGCTCGCCAGTAGCGAAGCTGAGATTCTAAGTGTTGAACACGAATACTTTCCACAAATATATCCATCATAACAAAGTTCTATTACTTCTTCCTCATATGGTGACATAGCGTGAGTCGATGGGCAGGTCACGGGGTACTCCTGGGGAAACTCCTCTCTCCAAACAGGAATGCGATGCCGAGAGGCATATCCATAGATGGATGGCAACGGAACAGAAACGATATCCGATCCAGGATATACAATGAGGATGCGAGTCTGAGATTACTGGCAAGGAGTGAAACGGCCGACCCGCATGGAGCAAGGCCAAACAAGGTCTATGAATACCTGTTTGAGACCTGGGTAGGCTGCTTAGCTGAATCCTGCTTAGAACAGAAAGAGGGTTAAGTGCGTTGGAAGGACAAAGAGCCTTCAAACACTCCCTATACGGTCGACACGCGCTTGATAATGGTAGAGGAACAATGTCTTCTACCATTATCTTCTCAATTTTTCCAATCCACCAGGTCTACAATTCCTCCAGCCTTTTTGGCTTCGCTCGTAGTCTGATTGATCTCTCGATTCAGCCTGATCGACCTAAACGCTCTTGCAATTAGTAGGATCGGTTGGAGAACGTACGCCCCAGCTATCAATATCAGCGCATCGATAGGAGGATTTAGGGATTGTATCGCATTCAGGTGAGCCGGTGAAGAACTCGCCTCGATTACTCCAACAGAGAGTTAAATTACTTGCTCATTGAAAAGTTCTAGTAGTCGACAGGAACACAATGGATGAGTAGAGTCATTGATTAGAATAGACGAAGAGAGGATATATGCAGAGATTGAGAGCAGAAAGCCAGCGGCAGTTGCATTAAGCGCTCCCGACGGCATATTTTCTCAGCTAGAGAGTATCACTGCCACAATTTCAAGTAAATATGGAATTCACGCGTTCATCATGGGAGACGCGTGCTACGGAAGTTGTGATACAACTAATGATGAAGTATCGAAAATTGGTGCCGACTTAGCATTCAATATAGGACATACCATCTCAATAGAAAAACTTGGTAAGAATACTGTTATGATCGACGCGTTTGATGACATTAGTTTTGACACGGTCATCCTAAAGTCGATTGATGTCCTCAAATCCTATCAGAGAATTGCTCTCTCTACGTTTAGTCAGCACATTCACAAATTACACAGTGCAGCAGAGCTTTATCGCAAACATGGAATAGATGCAAGGATAGGAAAGGGAAAGGGGCAACTCGGAGATGGTCAAGTATTTGGATGTGAGTTCTATCCTGTTTACGATTTGAAAGAGGAAGTAAACGCCTTTGTAATGCTTGGGCAAAGTAACTTCCATGCGCTTGGCGTCTCATTATCTACAGAGAAACCCACATTCATGTTGGATCCGTATGAAGATGAGGTAACGGATGTCTCAAAACTTTCCGAGGAGAGGTTGAAGAGATCTATACTTTCTATCTATAAGGCCAGAGATGCGGAGAGATTCGGTCTAATAGTTGGGCTGAGGGAAGGTCAGTTCATGTTGAATCAGACTCTAGCTTTGAAGAAGAAGCTTGAGGAGAGGGGAAAAACGGTAGAATTGATAGCTCTGAGGGATATCACCAACGATAGACTTTCTCAGATGAGACGAATAGACGCCTTCATTCAAACCGCATGCCCGCGCATTTCGATAGATGGCTATACTTTCGATAGGCCAGTTCTATCCGTTCCTCAAGCCGACGGTCTTCTAAGAGTCCTCGATGGCAAAGAATTAGGTGACTTCTTGATGAAACCAAACTGGCTATGATCCCCTTGCCAGTTGGTCGAGGTGCTTATTATCCACGCAAAAGTCTGTAAACTCCTTGAAGAACGAGATCCTGTTCAAGGCGTATGATGAAGCTTATTCAAAGAAGTTCGGTTCTCTGGAGTGCATAGACATAGGGTGCAGCCAATGTGAGAAAGACGTTGAGTTTGTCGTTCTTCTTCCACATGAGGAGGAATATATCGAGTCAAGGACAGGGAAGAAGGTTGTCACCCAGGATGTTCACGTCGGAGACTCTATCATCAAGATTATGCCTCTTCCATGTTCTTTCATGAAGGACGAAAAGTGCACCATTCACTCCGACAGGCCGATGATGTGCAGGAATTATCCCTACTATGTGGATCCGATAGAGGGGGAGGTTAAGATTAGTCTGGATTCTCTCTGCCCGCTTGCCGAAGGCCTTGCAAAGGATGATAGCCGGCAACAGGAGTTCAAACAGGTTTGGGGTAAATTGGCAACCGTTATTGGGGAGGATTTCTTTTTGAAAATGAAAACGAGTTCAAAGCTGTGGATGCACGGGAGAGAATCTGTTAAGACAATAGAGAAGTTTAAGGATTCCAAGAATCCCGGTATCAGCATCGATATTCACCTCAAGAAGAGTGGGTCTTGATGCTCAAGACTCCAGATAAGGTCCTTCCAGGAACGAAGCTAGCAAGCATAGAGGAGTTTGAGGGTGGACAAGGTACCTACACGAGGGACGACTATGTAAGAGCCCTTTTTCTAGGCAGGGCACAGTATGATATGAAAGCTAGGAAAGTAACAATCCAACCGGTAAAGACTAGATCGATGATACCAAGTCAGGGCGACTCGGTCACGGGTACTGTCGAGGTGGCTCATTCTAGTATGCTTAGCCTCAGGATACTATCGATCAATGGGAAAGACAGCGCAGCAGGTTTTACTGGTCTCCTATTTTTGGATATCCAGAGGGGACGAGGGAGGAGGCCCATAATAGGCAAATACTCTGATCTAGTCAGAGCCACAGTTGTTAGTACTAGAAATGGAATAATCCAGTTGGCACTCGAGGGGAAGGATGATGGGGTTCTGAGTGCTGTCTGCAGCTCCTGCGGATCTAAGGTCAGCAGGCACGGAACGAGAATAAAATGTTCCTTCTGTGGACTATTAGAGGAGAGAGGACTTTCTCCAGACTTCGAGGCCTGATTTCTGAGATAGTCGAATAACGTTTCACGATTAACTTTTATGCTGAGGCACAATTCCATCCTCAGTAGGATTCTGACGATGCCCATCGAAGAAACCAAACATATATGGATGGACGGCAAATTTGTAAAGTGGGAAGAGGCTCATGTTCCTGTCCTTACTCATGCCCTACATTATGGAACTGGAGTTTTTGAAGGGATACGAGCGTATCCAGCGTTAGATGACCTTCTGGTCTTTAGACTTGGGGATCATGTTGCGAGGTTACTTGAATCCGCCAAGATGTATTATCTAGACCACGGCTATACCTCAACAGATTTGCAGGATGCTATCCTGGAGCTTTTGAGGATCAATAAGATCCGCACCTCAGCATACATTCGACCCCTGATTTTTGTGGGTTATGGCGGTATCGGACTCAACTTCACTGGTTTTCCCATACGCGCTGCCATTGCGGCGTTCCCTTACGGAAAATACTTTGAGAAGCCAGAGCTCAAAGTGTGTATCTCGAATTGGAGAAGGATTTCCGATGAATCCATGCCCCCTCAGACTAAGGCAAGTGGGAACTATCTCAACTCTGTACTTGCGAAGCTCGACGCATTGAAATCTGGGTATGATGATGCCATCCTGCTCGATCTTCGCGGATCAGTTAGTGAGGGAACTGGTGAGAATATCTTTGTGGGGAAGGACGGAAAGTTTGCGACACCACCGAGTTCATCGTCGATCCTAGCAGGAATCACAAGAGATACTGTTCTTCAACTGGCCCAAGAGTTCGAGATTGAGATTGTTGAAAGAGAAGTAAGCCGAATGGAACTCTACAGGGCCGATGAAGTTTTCTTCACGGGCACCGCAGCAGAGGTTACGGCCATAGTCGAGGTCGATCGGAGAAAAGTGGGAAACGGAGAGATGGGGAAGATAACTAGGAAGATCCGAGATGCCTACTCCGAGCTCGTTAATGGCCTGAACGATCGTCATATGAACTGGATTACAAAGGTCTACGAAGGCTGATGTCAAAGCACGCCAAATGAAGTCCAATCCCGTTGGATTCCAAGGAGAAATAGGATCCTACAGCGAAGAAGCAGTCCGAAAATACTTTCAGGGAAAGGCCTCTACCATTTCCTACAAAACTCTACACGATCTTTTCCAATCGCTTGAAAATAATGAAATCGAACAAGCCCTTATACCAATAGAAAATTCTCTTGAAGGTAGCGTAACAGAGGCTTATGATCTACTTCTCAAATCTACTGTCAAAGTGAATGGTGAGACGATCCTAAGGATAGTCCACTCACTCATTGGACATCCTGGCGTAGGAAAGCAGGACATTCGAACCGTGTACTCCCACCCGCAAGCTTTAGCCCAATGTAGGCGGTACCTTAGAATTCTGGGAGTGGAAACAATTGCGACGTATGACACAGCTGGTAGCGTCAAGATGCTTAAGGGGACAAAAGCAAGGGATTCAGCTGCCATTGCAAGTAGGGTAGCAGCAGAGACTTACGGTATGGATGTGATTGAGGAAGGTATTGAGGATGAAGAGAATAACTATACTAGATTCTTCTTGCTATCCAGACGTGAGGCTGAACCTACGGGAGAGGATAAAACGTCGATTATCTTCTCTGCAAGTCATGTCCCTGGATCACTTTACAGAGCATTAGAGGAATTTGCTAATAGAGGAATAAACCTGACCAAGATAGAATCTCGACCCACAAAGCAGAAGCCGTGGGAATATTTTTTCTTCTTAGATTTTGAGGGGCATAAGGATGATAGGAATTGTAAGGAAGTGCTGGAAACTATCTCCAAGCGGACTGATTTCCTGAAAATTATTGGATCTTATCCCAGGGTTAAGGAGAAAGTTTGAATAGCTGGGTTTGCCCCTTATATCTTGGTCGTTATTGAAGGCTAAGATAGAGAAACACGACAAGAGACTGCAGATGGAGGTTGAGGAAGAGGATCTCTCTGTTGCTCAGATAGTCCGCAAGGAGCTTCTCAGGAGACCGGATACCGCCTTTGCCGGAGTTGTAAAGCCTCACCCTCTTATACCGAAATTTATTATTGCCCTTGAAACTAAGAAGCGTGACCCTATTGATACATTGATCGAGGGTAGCAAGAAAGCCTTAGAACAGTCCGAGGAACTTGCGAACCAGATTAGAAGCCTACTACCCAAAGAGACATAGCAGTCGATAACCTCTATACTAAATCGAGCTTAACAAGGACAAGAATTTGCAATTCTGTGAAAACTGTGGTGCAAGGGTAAGACCTAAGCAGATTGAAAGTAATGGGGAGACCGTGGTTGTTCTTGCATGCAATGATTGTGGTCAGCTAATAGAGGATAAACCAAAGGAGACAGGGTTCCTTCTCAAGAAGGAGGAGGCAGCCTCGCCCTCAATAAAGGTAGTTGAGAGTTCCAATATTAGGACTATGCCCACCACGGAGGTAGACTGCCCAAAATGCGGGCACGAAGAGGCGTTCTGGTGGTTCTTGCAGACAAGAAGTGGAGATGAGCCCGCGACCCAATTTTTTCGCTGCACCAAGTGTAATCATACCTGGAGATTCTATTCCTGAGTCCACCTACAGTAAGTAATTTATCGCACCCAATTCGCCTCCAAGTCTGAGTATCTCATGGTATTTGTAGCCAAGACAAAGACTCCTAATGAATGGAAAGTTATTGCGAACACAATATCTACCCTTGTAGAGGAAGCCACTTTTGAAGCAACCGTCGAAGGGGTCTCATTTAGGGCGATGGATCCATCTCATGTCGCCCTTGTAGATCTCAATTGGCCTAATGCCGCATTTGATCAGTATGAGTGCGACAAACAGTACAAGCTAACTGTAAGAGTCGATGAGTTTGCGAAGCTGATCAAGAGAGCAGGGAGCAAGGGAAGCATAGAAATTTCTGCCGAAGACGACGATCACCTAACTGTTAAGCTTCAGAACGGATACAAGAAAGAGTTCAAGATTCACCTAATAGAGAGCTCCTCAGAAGCATCGCCCATCCCGAAGCTCTCGTTCAACACGAAAGTGACTCTGAAGGAAGACTCGCTTGCGGATATATTGAGTGATATCAACGTGCTTGCTGACCATATCATCATTGAGTCTACTCAAGACGGTGTAACTTTCCTCGGGAAGAGTGACGCTGGTCAGGCCTCCGTTACATTGGAGAAATCCAGTGAGCAGCTAATCGCCATGGAGGTTAAGGAGAATAGCAGGGCAACATATAGCTTACAGTATTTGGTCAACATGGTAAAGGCTGCAGGGGCTGCATCAGAGAATATTACTGCTGAGTTTTCGAATAAGATGCCCCTTCGACTCGAGTTTCAATTAGGTGATTCGGGCGGCAGGATCCACTTCTATCTCGCGCCACGAATCGAAGAAAGATAAGCCAATCAATCACACAAAGGACGCTATCTGAATACAGATTCCTTCGCGAATACCTCAATGCCAGACGACGAAATCTTATATGGCCTCGGTTGGGTTTCACAATTTGTCTCTCTCATCTTCTCCACCTGAATAGCCCTCACAATTGATCCGTTTATCAAATGGTTTTGCAGCATAATTACACCATGAGATAGAAACTCCTCCACATCAAGTTTCCTCTTTAGTCCCGTGTGTCTTAGTTCACTTGTCATGATGCATGTCGCTCCCGAACTCACGAGAGCATCAACAAGATCCAGTATAGCACCCCTCCTCTGGACGATTTCGGGATACTGGATTATGAGTGAGGTAATAGGATCGACAACAATTCTCTTGGGCTTAATCCTTTCCACCTCTTTGTTTATTGCTTGAATAAGAGTCATCATGGAAAAGTCGCCGCGATCAATCGCCACCTCACCGAGGTTGACCTTTTCAGGCAGAAGTCGAAGCGGCGTTGCGTCGACGAATCCCAAACTCCCAGCAGATTCTAGCCCCTCTAGATCCCAACCGAAACGGTTCATCTCTCTATATAGATGAATGCGAGCTTCCTCCATACAAACGAAGAGTCCCGTCTCCCCAAACTCCCGAACTCCTGACACCAGGAACTGAGTGGCCAATACCGTCTTGCCAGATCCGGGCTCCCCAGAAACTAAGATTACTCTTCCGGCTGGGAGACCACCCTCAATTAGGTCATCCAGACCTGTAACACCGGTCTTCACTCTCTCTGTTGCCTCAACGCTCAATTTGCTCTCATTCCGGCAAAACTGTATCTATCTTTCGATGGATATATAATTACGTGGTGACAGCGTCTGGATCAAGCAGGCTCCGTAATATTGGTGAACCAGACACTCACTGCCGAGTCATTTCCAGGCGCACGGCTAGTCATCAAAAGGGGGCTCCCTCAAGGTATTTGGCTGATGGTTGGCCCCCCTGGTGGAGGCAAAAGTACTTACTGTAAGCAATTCATCTACGAAGGGTTGAGAGCAGGACAAGACGCGATTTGGGTCTCCACCGAGGAAAGTCCTTCTTTGATGATTGAGGGACTTCGATCACTTGAACCCCCTTTACGGGAGACCGATCTTCACAAGCACTTACGAATAGTGGACTGTTATTCTTGGAGGGCAGGGGAGAAGTCCGAAACTCCTTTCGCTGTGTCTAACCCTTCGAATCTTAATGACACCAACATCGTAATCGAAAGCGCCAGGAAGGGGCTCACTAACTTCAGGTATGTATTGGATTCTATCTCTTCTCTGGCCCTGTCCGCCGGAGGAGGGGCCATGCAGAAGTTCCTTCAGATTTCTATCGCTCGACTTCGATCAGCTAAGGCGAGTGGGATATGTGTCGCTGAGCTTGGAGCTCATGAAGAACTCTTCATGAATTATCTTAGATTTGCCTTTGATGGAATAATGGAGATGGAGTACCAGGAAGATGGTGATGCGATGAGAAGGACGTTCAGGATATTCTCAATGAGAGGCGTCGGTCATACATCTAACAGACATGAATTCACCTTAGATGACAAAGGTATCAGTTTCCGCGAAAGCTCCAACGACCGATCTGGAAAGTGGTGAGAAGACATAACTCTCCTGCCTCTCATAACCGTGCTTATTTTCGATATGGCTGCGCTAGGGTCTGGGATATTCACTCTAGTGCTCGGCTATCGCCTTGACAAGATTGTACCGTTGAAGTTCATCGAGATGGCTCTTCCGCTTTATGTCGTTGGAGGATTCATCACCTGGTATGGGGGGTTGGCGCTCTTCGAGGATATATTCGGGATTAGCCCCAGCCTCCATATAGAACTCCAGTCCCTTGTCATGGCAGTCATTGGAATAATGTTAGCAAACGTCTTCTGGGCGTTATATCGATATGCGAGGAGCAGTGTAGGTAAGAACTAACCTCCAGTCTTCGCAAGTCGTGTTGAGACTAGGTAGGTCTTTGGTCCTCCGTCTTCAGACCTTTCACCACTAACAATAACACCCGAGCGCTTCAACTTATCCACGCCTTTCCAAAACGCCACAGTGTCCAGCTTGGTCATCTTCCTGGCTTTCTCAAGTTCGACAACTCCACCGCTTGAATCAACCAATTCCAGGATCACTCGCGTGCTCTCGGTCTCTTTCTCGAGCGAGGTCAATGCCGTAACCGATAGTTGATTTTCCTCTTCGCGTAAGTCAGTCCCATCAGTTTCTGGCAGGGTTATCTTAAGGTTTTTGGCCAGACCATTCATTCTCATTACTGTTGATTCGGGATCAGAGTAGTATTCGGCAATTATCTTGCTAACCTCCTTCACACCCCTTATGCCTGTCTTGACCATCCAACTGAGGACATCTTTTCGCCTCTCCATTTCCATCATCAACTCTGACCTTTTGGTCCCCGATTTTGCTGCGAGTCTTCCGAGAATGTAGCTCTCATCAGCATGTACAAGGTATGTGTCGGTTGAAGGCTCCCATTCTGAGACGTTAATGTATTCCCCTATGTCTTTAACTTCCCAGAGATTTCTCATCCTCCTCCCAAAGGTGGGACTCGAAGCATCGGTAGCATTCAAAGGAACTCTTTCGATCATAGCTGCGACGTTCATGAGCGGTATGTAGGTCTCGGAGATATTCATGGGAGGACTCGTCAGTCGTTTTATTCCGTAATCGAGATTATCCGCATGCATGGTGGATAGACCGCCATGTCCAGTTGCTAACGCCTGAAAGAGTACGAAAGCTTCTTCGCCCCTTACTTCACCTACTACAAGATAATCGGGCCTGTACCTAAGGGACATCCTGACCAAATCGAATAGAGATATCTGTCCTGCTCTGGAGCCTGTGAGGCCGAAACTCTCCCTGCTGACAAGTTGAACCCAGTTCTCATGCGGAAGGTTCAGCTCAGCGGTCTCCTCTACAGTTACTATCTTCATCCCTGGTTTTATCAGACTGGCAAGCGCATTCAGTGTTGTTGTTTTGCCGCTGCCTGTCCCACCTAGAACAATGATTGTCGCTCGATGTTCTAGGAGGACCCAAAAATATGCTGCCATTTCCTCGGTTATAGTGCCGAGCGTAATGAGATCAATAATTGAGAGTGGATCATCACGGAACTTTCGGATAGTAAATGTCGATCCTTTAGGAGATATCTCGTCTCTGAAACTGGCAGCAAGGCGGTGCTTTCCGTGAAGCATTGCATCCACAATTGGAAATGCGGAAGAGACATGCTTTCCTGATTTGTGCGCAAGTTTTACAATATAATCATCAAGGACCTCCTTGTTCTTGAAGACGATATTAGTCGGAATGCTCTCATATTTTCTGTGCCAAACAAAAATGGGTGAGTCAATTCCATCGCAACTTACGTCTTCTATCTCTGGATCGTTCATAATCGCATTTATCTGGCCATATCCGAGCATGTCCCTCTCAAGGTAATAGAGAATCTTACTCCAAGCTTCGTCTTCTACCTTCCTGAAAGCTTTCTTGTATTTTTGTATGAGGCGCTTGGCTCCCTTAACAATTGCTGTTCTTGTCTCTGCTTCTTTCCCGATGTCTGGCGGGCTCAACTCTCTCGTTAGAATGTCGACTATTGTTCTGTATGCCTCTTGTTCGTCTTTGGTAAGACGGACTTCATCAACATAATATCTAACGCCAGTCTCCTCATCGGCGTCTCCTTTCACTCTACCGATTAGTATTCTTGCAAATGGCTCATTTATCCAATATTCCTCTATTATGGTAGTCTTTGGAGAAACGCTGTATAGATGTATTCCATGCTCTACAACAACTTGATCACCGCTACCGTCCTCTTGTCCAGTGCTTGGAGATCTATCCTCAGTCAACCCGGAGGATATTCCCTCGGTAGATTTCCTCGGTCTAAAAATCTTCATGAGGAGCCACCATGATTGAAATTAGTTTGTGCAGGTAGATGACAACAGAGAAGCTAGAGATCTCAGCCATATCATCCAGCTCCGAAAACTCGGTTAATTCACTAAAAGAAAGCGTTTGATCGTCTCGTTACATACACGCCATTAACTAATGACACGTCGATTGTCCGTTCGACGAGAAGGATTATGAGAACCAAGAGAGGCGGGAATCGTGAATCGAAAAGATCTGGGAGTAATAGGTCTAAGAAGGCAATCAGTCCCGTCATAGCGACCGTCATAATTGTTGCCGTGACGATAGCAGTAGCTATATCAGCAGCATTCTGGCTTGGTGGACTGTCCTCTCTGTTTACCAGATTTGAGAGAATAGAGTTCAGCTCAGGTTTTCCTGATGGGTCAGCTCCGACGTATAACATTACTTTGCTAGGACAAAGCTCAGGCACCTCAGACACTTCAGTAAGAGAGCTTGTGGTCAGAGACCGACCTATATCGTCTTTTGAAACTGGGGACTTTAGGGTAGCATTCTGGATAACAGAACCAGGCGCCAGTGCTCCAACGTTGCATTACTTGTGCGGGGTAGGACCGTGCGTTTATACCGGTGGATATAATGGCACTGTAGTCACTAGCGTCTATTCTAGCCCACTGACTGTCCCAATTCCTAGTGGTTCGCAGATCAAGGCCTCGGTATTGTTCTCTAGCTCAGCTCCGCTCGTTGCTGGTCAATCAATTCAAATTAGTATAAGCACTTCTGCCGGTCAGGAATTCGGAAGGAGCATCGCGCTCCCGTAGCTCCAGTGTCTGTCTGTGCTAGAGCAACAGACGCAGGAAAGGAGTATCATGGCGGGAGTTCAAGGAATTGAAGAGACCAGATCGCTTATTCGATCTTCAGGCATTTTCCTACAGCTACTTCAGATGGCTGGGAATCCCGATTCTTAGGATATTCACCAAGCTCCCAGACAGCCTCAAGGCCGCAAACAAGAAAGTTCACCCCGAGGCGTATGCTTCCGAAATTGGCTTTCTCCTCGTTCTCTCAATCATCATAAGCGACGTCCTAGCAGTTCTACTTTGGGGCATTATTGGTACTTACGCGATACTCCTTCCAATCAATATTCCGTTGGCGGTCCTCGCTCTTATGGTCTACTCACCCGCCGCAGCAGCTAAGAATAGAGCATCTAGTCTAGACACGGAAGTTCCTTACGCAGCAGCCTACATCACTGTCATGGCAACTGGCGGTGTCTCAGCGATAAAGAGCTTTGAGAGGCTTAAGGATGTAGAACTCCTTCCTCAGGTACGCGAAGCCTCTGCTCAGATGGATATTGATGTAAAGGCATTTGGTGTAGATCCCATTACTGCAATGAAGAGATCCGGAGAGCATCTACCATCGAAAGAATACAAGGAGTTTGTATTGGGATATGCATCTACAACTATTGCCGGAGGAGATGTTACTCACTACCTAATGAGGAAGACTCAGACTTTCTTCGAAGGAAGAGCAGCCAAATTCAGAATTATGGGTGAGAGGATTGCGATGCTTATGGAGGGGTTCATTACGATCACGGTGCTTCTTGCCCTTGGAGTCTACAGCCTCTTCATCGTCTCTAAATTGATACCGGCCCAACTCCCTATCTTCTCCGTAGGAACTTTTGTCATCTTTGCTTACATTCTGCTCCCTGTTACCGGGGCACTCTTCATCTATTTCGCGGATATCATCCAACCGAGATATCCTCTCAATGATTGGCGTTCGTACAAAGTCATGGTGTTCGCCCTTCCACTCTTAATAGCTGGACTCGTACTTTTCGTCCTTCCTTCTATCACACCATCGCTGGCGCAAGTTATCCCAAGCTATACTTTTCTGGTTCTGCTGAGAGAAAGTCTCGGGTTACAGCCCGGCTTCGAAGCCTCTCTCGGCCTTTCACTTACATTCCTCCTTTACTTTGGAGTTCTCAGCATCACGGACTATAGGTATTCTAGAGAAGGAGGCAAGATTCTGAGTGGCCTCACCAGTTTTCAAAGGGATTTTGTCGAAATTAGGAAGACTGGCATGAGTCCCGAAAGATGTATAGCGAATCTCTCTTCAAGAAACTTTGGAGGCTTCACCCCCCATCTGAAGATACTTTCAAACCAGATCGGGTGGGGTCTGCCTCTTTCCAAGATATCCCAATCCATTGCAGGAAGGATTAGAGGCTGGGTTGCTAGAATGAATCTTTTCCTTTTGGTTGACGCTGTCGACGTGGGCGGTGGAACTCCAGAGACCCTCGAGACTCTAGCAACGTTTGGGGAGAGTGTCCAGCAGTTGGAAAATGAGAAGAAGATGGCGCTCCGCCCTCTAATGCTAATTCCTTACATTGGCGGAGTCATCCTTGTTGTATCCACTCTCATGATGCTATCATTTATGGCTAATATGGCCAGCGTAGCCGGGCTCCAGTTCGCGCAAGTCGAGTTCGTCAGACTCTTTGTGCCTCCGTTGGTAGTTCAAAGCATGATCACAGGCATAGTAGCTGGGAAGGTGGCGGAAGAGAAGGTTTCTGCAGGATTCAAGCATGCATTCGTACTTGTCTTGTTAACCTTACTCTTTGCTATTATGACTCCGCTTCTAGTCAGCTCAATATCTTTTAGTTGATGATCATAGATTGTCTAAGAGAGTAAGATCCAGGAGATGGAAGAAAGCTGTAAGCGTTCCGATTTCTTCCATCATAATCGGCTCCACCATCCTGACCGCTATCTTCGGAGCCGTACTCCTATCCACCCAATTGATTGAAAGTCAAGCTGAGAGAGTCGAATTTGAGCAAGCGAAAAGCGCATTCATCCTGTTTGCAACGAGTTTCGAGGACGTATCACTCAAGCCCCAGTCCGCATCTCACACAGTCATCCACACGCGTGCTGGAGGATTGAACCTAGTTAGAGATATCGGAGATATCGAGATCAAAATAATTAATGGAAGTACGGAGACTGTAATTTTTTCTCAGTCAGTCAACCATCTTCGATTTCTGGGTGGGAGGCTAGTGACCGTCCCAGGATTAACCTATCTAAAAGGGATGGGATCTGCGATAGTTCAAGGGTTCTCTGAGCCTCTGGGTCACGTGTATGTGAATCAGTCAGGAGGGGCTTGGACTGTCCTTGATTATTCCAGAGCCAGAGTCGTTAGGCATGGTAGCTTCTATCTCTATACTCAGCAGGGTCTCAATGAGAAGGTTAACCTGCTTGAGGTAACTTTCGTCAAGTTACTTGTAGGGGATACTTTCGGCTCTGGGACGATCCGGATGCGTGCAGAAAACATCAACGTTACAACCACCGCATTCCGGTTCAATGGTAATGAAGTCACCATAGAGGTCACTTCCCTCGGAATTACAGAATCAATTGTTCTGACTGGGGAAGGGGACGATGTAGCTACGGTTGTCAACCTTGTTGTTTCCTTTGTCAGAGTCTCAACTCTTTAATGGAGTCATGAAGTTGACATTCCTTAGATCTTCATACTTGCCCTTGGGAGTTGAATGATCGGCATTGGTACAGCCCATATACGAATACGTATTCTCTGGGCTCGTTATTGTTCTCATGGTCACCGCCTCTCTCTCTACCATCTTTCCTATTACATTAGCTCACCTATCACAGACCAAGTCGCTCCAGCTTCAGGGCAATGCAAGAAATATTCTGGATAAATTGCTGCTAACTCCTGGAGATCCCTACGACTGGGGGACGGACCTATCAATAAACTCAACGCAGTCTGACGGGTTAAGAGACTTCGGCCTTGCGGGCTCGCTCAGCTTCAAGACTCTCTACCGATTAGATCCAAGCAAAGTCGAGAGGCTGATTAATACTTCAACGATTGACAATCCGTTCTATATTCCCCCGGAAAGGGCAGCTGAGATAATGGGAATTGAGAAAGAGTTCGGTTTCAGCCTTTCTTTCGAGCCTGTCCTCCAGATCTCAGATCACATCTTAAACAAAACCATCGTGATGCGAATAACAACCCCAGAGACTATCCCGGTTGCCAATGTTAATGTTACAGCAGTTCTAATTAGATTGAACTCACTAAATGAAGAAGAGTTTGAGATAGCAACATCCTCAACCGACTGGAACGGCACCGCCGTGCTCGACTTCTCAAGTGCCGATAATTTTGAAAGTGTTGCTTACATTATCCTCACTGACTATTATGATATCAGGACCAGGACAGTAGGAGGAAGCAATGTGACTGAAGCTGTTCTCATTGGGAACAACATAGTTGTAAAGTATCCCGATGGGACAAACCTGGAGGAGGCGATAGGCAACTCAAGATCGCCACTTTACGCTGTAGGTAACAGGACATACCTAGGTGAGTTCGAAAGCTCCTCCGCGTCGATTTCTGCGTATCAATTGGAGGATGGAGGGAAGACCTTCGTTATCTATCCGCTCTCCAATGCTGACCCAGACATTAGCCTTGCGACATTCATCACAGATATCGGTGGGGAGACGAAGCTGGTCGCAGCGTTCAGGCCATTCCCAACTACGTATGAGACAGGGCCTATAGCCGGTTCAACACGCTATACTCTAACTAGATTGGTCGAAGTTGCAGGAGTTTCAATGCGTGTCAATTTCCATATCTGGAGGTTGAGTGAATGATTCATGGGTCCCGCATGGGTCAGTTCAGAATCCTGGAAGTGGTTTTTGCAGCCGTTATTCTCACAACGGCGTATTCAGTTGCTATTTTCATAATGGAGCCTGCTAACAACCCGGCGATTCGGACCAGTGATGATATGGAGATTCTGGCGTTTAATGTACTCAACCATATGGCTCAAGGTGGTACGTTCGATCGTGTAACGAGCGAAGAAAATTGGGAAGAGGAGATAAAGATTGCAATAACCAGATTGATGCCTCCAGGTACTTACTTCAATATGACAGTCTTCAATGCAACAATAAATGGACCAACTGCTATCCTAACTCCTCTCAATGCATCTCCAATTACAAACGTCCAAGCTGTCGAGGCTCTCGAGGCCTTTCAGAGGTCTCCAGAGATCTCATCGTCAACCCTTACTTACACTACAAAAAATGGACAATTCCTAGTACTTAGAATTATTGTCGCAGCGGCAGGTGGTGTCTCTCTATGAGAATCCTTCGAAGGAGGGGAGCAAAAAAGGGACAGTTCGTTATACTCGCAGCAGTGACAATGGCTTTGGTGATACTAGCTCTCTCTGTTCAAATATTTGGCGCCTCCAACATTAATCAAAAAGTCAAATTCGATAGCTATAAAGAAGTAGTCGAGACGGTCAACTCAGATTATCAGAACGCTTTTTCATTCACATTGAGGGATGCTACCAGGAAACGTGCACAGATATCGAACGAGTCCGAACTCTTTTCTAGATTCGACGAGATGAGTCTCACTGATCAACTCGCCAACTCGACGTATGGAGATGAAAATCTGATAGCGAACACCACGATAGAGTTTCTAGATTCTTGGGCGAAAGTATCGAAGGTTGCTTTGGCAGGATACGGTCTGGCCATTGATATCGACACCCCTTCGATCAGAATTACTTACTTTTGGAATGGAGAGACTGCTAACTCATCCGCTACAGCTAATGTTGCCTTCAACGTTACGAGAATCGGCTTAACGGGATTCAAAGCGAGCCATTTGCTCCTACTAGAGGCTACCATTGACTCTGACGATCTTGATGAGCAGTGGGCGGCAAATGACAACGTAACAAGAATCAGATTGAAAGTTACCGGACTAAACGGAGTAGCCGTGAACGATCTGAATCTAAGTAACTTTGCGGTGTATAATCTAAATTCAAGTATACCCGGCGTTTGGAAGGCTTCACCACTCTTGGAGGTATCGTACAAAGGGTTAGGAATCTATGACCTTCATCTAGCACAACACTCGATCCCACCCAATGAAACAAGGTATTTCCTCATAGTTATCTCCGACAATTCCGGAATTCTTCTTCTTGTTTCATATCACCCCTAGAATGTCGATTGCTCTACCTTGAAATCAACTGGAGTTAATTAGGCCTATATCATTTTCGCGCTGAACCTCCCTTAGGAAGATTATGGACAACAGAGGTATCGCTGCCAGAAATAAGATAGATGAAAATGAATCAAATTCCAAAGCCTTTATTGATCCAGCGGCTAGTTTAACCATCATGTTAATCGGGGAACCTCGCAGGGCAAACCAGCTCATTGTGAGCAGGGTCGCTATAACTGAATATGCCAGTTGCGTCAGAGTCTTAGTCTTGAACCTTGCGGAAATTACGCCTCCAAGTAGAACAAACATTATAGTCATTAATGATCCAAGAACTAGGATGTTTGCGGAATTCTCGATACTAATCCCCATGACCTGAAGTATTAGCATCCACGCTACAACCTGAGTGATTCCTAGGAACATGTAGAAAAAGAGCTTACTAGAATAGATGTCGAGTCGAGTCACTGGTGTTACTAAAAGGACGCCGAGAGTCCTTCGCTCTCTCTCCTGAGTCAGCGAATCCATCGCTAGCCCTCCGGAAATTAGGGCTGGAAGAGAGAAGATAAGCGGGATCATTATCGCATATGTAGTCTCAAAGGCATAGAAG
>JAPUKB010000018.1 GCA_027295865.1 Nitrososphaerota archaeon | reverse complement strand
GAGCTGTGAGTAAATCTATGTATCTCTGTTTAAGGTAGCAATGGAGCAGCTCGTTCAAGCGCTGCCTTGAGAATGCCTCTTCCCACGCCTCGGTAGGTCAACCCTGATTGCCTAACCTCAGTCGGGTCGAACACGTGCCTGGTGTCGACGATGGCCTTTGGCCGTCTGTCCAGACTTACAATATCAATAACTTTCAGTTTTCGAATTTCCGAATGGTCTGCGGTAATGACTAGACAGTCGGCAATCGTGATTGCTTTTTTCAATTCCGATTCGAGTTGAATCCCGTTGACGAGACGCTTCACTTCTTTCGGATCAACTAGTGGATCATAAGCTACTATTTTGGCACCTTGACTGAGGAGGTGTTGAGCGATAGGAATCACGGGAGTATTCCTAAGATCACCAGAATTCCCCTTGAATGCCAGTCCTAGGAGTGTTATGGTGGATTGTGACATTCGCATACCGGCTTCTCCGAGAGCCTCGCTAATCAGTTTGACAACCTGTAGGGGCATCTCATCGTTTAAGCTCCTCGCGACCGGGATTAGAGTAGGGATGAATCCTTTCTGGCTTGATGGATGAGTCAGGTAGAAAGAATCCTTGGTCAGGCAATAGCCGCCAACGCCTGGGCCCGGTAACAGAAGATGGGTCTTTGGATCGGTTTGAGCTGCCTCAATTACTTCCATAATGTCAATTCCTAAGCTCTGGGAGATCAAAGCGAGTTCGTTCGCCAGTGAGATGTTCACATCTCGATAGATATTCTCAAAAAGTTTGGAGGCTTCGGTAATCCGGGGAGACCGAAAGATATAGGTTGGTGCAGGGAAGACGCTGAACAGCGACGAGGCGGCCAAAGCACTTCTCTCGTTCATTCCAGCCACTATTCGGGCAAGATTTCTGAACTCGTAAAGCGCCATTCCTTCCTTGATTCTCTCAGGCATGTGGGCAAGGCCAAAATCTTCTCCTAGAACTAATCCAGAGTCCTCTGAGAGGATAGGAGCTACGAGATCTTCCGTAGTTCCAGGAGAAACGGTGCTCTTGAGAATTACGAGGGTGTCTTTGGTTAACGAATGGCCTATGTCGTGGCAGGCTTTTGTTAGCGCCTCGGTATTAGGTTCGTGATTATCGTCAATTGGAGTCCCGACCGTGATGAGGACAACATCTGTTCCGTACACAGCTTCTCTTGTGTCACTGGTTGCCCTCATTTTTCCCGAGTTAACGGCCTTCGCCAGTAGATCTGAAAGCTGTTTGGGACGGTTGGCCGAAAGGTTTTCGCCTTTAGCGTTAACCGAAAGGAGTCTGACATTTGGACCATCAATCTCTGCAATCTTCTGACAATGTGGACAGAATACTTCACTCTCGGTCGAAAAAAGTTGGACCGCACACCGTGGGCAGACTGCCTTGAGGGGTACTACATTTGGTTGTAACAGCTCCATTACATCGTGCTCTACAATTGGCGATTCTCCCCGGTTTACTTTCTCGACCACCTCTTTACTAATGTCCGCTCCAACTATCCTTGCTCCCTCGGTCGCAAATAGGGTTGCTAATGGAAGACCGACATATCCTAATCCGACTACGCTAATAGTAACATTACCATTTCTTACCTCTCGGATAACATCACTCTTGTTCAGATTGAGAATTCCTACCATTTCTAACCGACCCCAATAGTCAGGTCCTCGGAAATTCTAACAAGTATCATTCCACACTAGTGCTCCAAGGATTCACCATTATTATTGACTAAAGTCTTGCTTCTCTCCAATATATATTTGCTGAAACGAGGGCAAAAGAAAGAAATGCAGTGACTTTTCTGTATCACCAGACATCGAATTTCGTTAGATGGACAAGAGGGAATGATGCGTATGAATATTCTTTTGATAACTTTTGACACACCGGCGCACGTTGGAGGCCTCGAGGCAAGGTCACGTGAGTATTCATACCATCTTACAAAGATGGGTCACAAGGTAAGTCTGGTCGTTCTTTCTGATTTGCCAAAATCAGACTTTCCAACTATCCATGCCGAAAGACTGGTTCTACTTCCATCTTCCAGTAGGTCCCTGCTACCCGCTCTTTATTCAATCTTGAAAATCGCAAAATCCTCTCGGTCCAGCTCACTATTCCTTCTGACTGGGGCGACCACACCAATTGGATTATTTCTATCAATGGTTACATTCGGATGGATGCGACGAATGATCTTCTCGTACGGGAAAGACCTGATGGTTGCACGGAATAGCTTTTTCCAAAAACTCCTTTATCACTTTTCAGTGTTGATGGCCGATAGGGTCGGAGTAAATTCACGGGCAACTGCTAGACTTCTTCCTGCCTCGGCAAGATCGAAAGTTACACTTCTCTATCCAGGTGTGAACCCGGAGTCATCACCAGCAAACCAAGAATCAAATACCTCTCGCGGCGTTATACTATTTGTCGGAAGGTTAGTGAGGAGGAAGGGCGCTAATGACCTTATTGAGGCCTTTAGACTACTGTCAATGGAAATGGATAACGTCGAGTTGCGAATAATTGGAGATGGACCGGAAAGAAATAACCTGGTCCGCCTGGCTCAGGAATTAAGAGTGAGTAACAAGGTTATTTTCTTAGGAGAAATGACGGGAGAACAGCTTTACAAGAACTACGCGGACTGCACCGTCTTTTGCATGCCGTCTAGGACACTGAGAGATGATATTGAAGGATTTGGCATTGTCTTTCTCGAGGCAGGAGTCTTTGGGAAACCCTCGATCGGGACCTGGAGTGGCGGGATACCGGAGGCTGTGCTTGATAAGCAGACGGGACTCCTGGTGGAAGAAGGCAACGTCACAGCCCTGAAGGACGCATTGAGAACGATTCTGTCGAACAAGGAATTGGCAAGGAAAATGGGCGAGAATAGCAGACGTCGAGTATTGAAAGAGTTTACCTGGAGAATTGCCAGTGAGAGGCTCCTCATAGGTCTTTATGGAAGCGAGGAAGGGTTAGTTGACGCCGCCCGCCTGAGGAAGAGATGATAGAAGATTGCCCACTTCTCCTCCATAACCAGTTATATCTGTGAAAAGGTAACACCTACCAATTTATGTATGCTGAAACCAGATCCGAGAGTCGGAAACGATTGCTTGAAGGAGACATCTCGATCTGTGTAGTAGGATTGGGTAGAATCGGTCTTCCAACAGCTACTCTCTTCGCAGAAGCTGGGGCCCGGGTATTGGGAGCCGATATTAACCAAGATCTGGTTGCTAGTCTGAATTCACAAAAGTGTCAGCTTACCGATGAGGACGGTCTACCGGAAATGTTCTCCAAGGTAGTAGCAGAAGGGAAACTATGGGCTACTACTCATGTGAGCGAGGCGGTTTCAAGCGCAGATGTAATAATAATATGCGTACCGACGCCAGTCGACTCTGCGAAGGTGCCAGACTATTCCTATGTGGAAGCTGCTTCGCATGACATTGGGAAAGGTTTGAAGCCGAAGAGCCTAGTGGTTGTCGAAAGCACCGTCGGGCCAGGAATAGTCGAAGATTTCATTATGCCCATTCTTGAAGCCGACTCTGGCCTAAAAGCAGGGCTCGAATTTGGCCTCGTAAGCTGCCCTGAGCGAGCAGACCCCGGTAAAATCATCCAGCATATGAAAGAAATTCCAAAAATCATAGGAGGTATAGACCCACAAAGCACAGAAGCGGCAGCTTCACTTTATGAGAATGCTCTGGGCGTCAAGGTAGTTAGAGTGTCAGACCCCAAAACCGCTAATGCGATAAAGTTAACGGAGAATCTCTTCCGAGATGTCAACATAGCACTAGCGAATGAATTCGCCGTACTTTATGAAAGGCTAGGTGTTGATATGATTGAGGTAATCAAGGGGTGCTCTACCAAGTATAATTTCATGCCTCATTATCCTGGCCCAGGTGTTGGTGGTCCATGCTTACCGAGCAATCCTTACTACCTGATAGTTGAAAGCTTGAAGGTTGGGAATATTCCTCATCTAATCAGACTCGCGAGAGAGATCAATGATGCGATGCCTGATCATGTCGTAGACTTGATTTCTGGAGCTCTCAACGATGCTGGGAAGACGCTGAAGGGATCTACGATATCACTTTTAGGTCTCTCTTACAAGCCCGAGGTGAAAGATATCCAACAAAGCCCGATGGAGAAGGTATTGGTGGAACTACTGAGACTAGGTGCAACGGTAAGGTCATACGATCCCATGTACAAGGGAGAGGTGGTATTCGGAGTGAAAGTTGAAGACACATTACAGGCGGCGGTAGAGGGATCTGACTGCGTTGTCATCGGTACTCTGCATAAGGAGTTCGAGAACCTAAATCTTGATGCCTTCGTCAAAACTCTAAACATGCCCGCAGCGATTGTGGACACTAGGAATGCCCTGGATCCAGGCGATGTGATAAATCATGGATTCGCATATCGGGGCGTAGGAAGGCCGGTGGGCAAATGGATTAGCTCCGAAGCTGATACAAAGGTAGGTTTGGTTATTGATTTGGATAAACGTTCAAAATCAAGGTCATAGAGCAACGACTATCGAGAGAGTTTTGTCATTCTCTCCTGAATATCATCTTCGCGGGTGAGGAGGATAATTGTTAGATAATCGAAAAGCGCGGCCTCATCTACACCCTTTAGAACTTGGATTAGGGAATAGAGAGTGGCGACGTCTTTCAAACCCTCTTTTCTCCATATTAGGGAAAGGCGCTCTTCATTAGTAGATACTCTTTTATCGAATTCAGGAGTTGTCCGATAGGTATCATCCAGAGGTTCCAGAATCCCTTTCTCTGTCAGTTCAATTATGTGAGACTCATTGTTTTGAAGGTGCTGCCTCTTTAGAACCGCCATGAGTTGAATCGAGTCCCAATGATTCATAGTCGCTAGTTTGTAACAACAGATACAATCATAAAGTTACGATCAACAATGGTTGTAGAGTCTTGAAGTAATGAAGAGCAGAATCCGGTTCGCAGGCCCGATAGTCATCTTTGTAGTCATTGTTCTCACTTTCACATTTCTAGCTGTTTCTACCTACAATGCATCAGAGCCGCTAGGTACATTGAGAAGTTTCTCCTCTCTGCTTCCAAAAATCATTCAGTTGTTGGCATTTGGTGGTCTACTTTCAATCGTAGCAACCATAGGGAAGAGACGCATAAGTTGGAACACCCTGGCGTATCCGCCTCTCTTTTTGATTCTACTAGATCTAGATCATTTACCATCTCTCTTGGGAATAGATCAACCGATTCGGCCGGCTCATAGTCTGATATTCCTTCTGATTTCTCTGATTGCTATCTTCGTCTTTGAGAGCCGCAAACCTGCCATCCCCTTGACTCTCGCGTCATCGTTCCTGGGTCATCTAGGATTAGACTCGTCGCTGTTTCCGTTGTTTGCTCCGATCTCGTCTGAACTTTACTCATTTAGTACCATAATCTCTCTGACTCTCGTTCTCAGCTCCATAATTCTAGCAATGATATCAGGTAGGATGTATAAGCGAGCTGAAACGAAGAAAGAGAATCGACTTGAATTCTCTAGAACTAATGCACCCATCAACGCAGTTTACCGGTGATTGCAGCTGAAGCCGGACCAATCTGTGGTCGGATGTATGGCATTGCAATCGTCCAAAATATTATGACCCATGACAAGAATAACCCATAGCCTAGAAATGTGTGGACAGCTAAACCGGTCTCTAGTCCAGCTGCGTAGATCGTCAGGAAGATGGCACCAAGCCTAACGAGGTTCACCACAAAGGTTCCAAGGAAACCAATAGCTACCACCAGGAGCTTCCGATTCCTGGTTCCCCCCATGTCTACAAGCATCAGACTCGCCAGAGAACCATATGCGAGCATCCCCTTAATGCCTGTGCATGGACCATCAATCTGCAGATTGTATACTCCGTGCGGTGTTGATAGTCGAACGATGTTGTCGATGACTTGTGCTTGGATTCCAAATCCACCCAAAAAATTAGCCATTAATCCCGCAAGTGCATATTCCAGGGTCCTTACTTCTTGTATTGCAAACTCTGCCTGATATGCAACTATCATAATAACAAAGTATAACGCCGGCAGACTGAGCATCTTGAAACCGCGGATACCGTAGAAAATTATCGAAACGCCTGCAAATACGACTAACATATCCACCAGGCCAAAACTGGCTCCACCAAACAACCCGAGGAAGTTTCTGCCAAAATTTCCCAGAATCAAAGCCACTCCTAGAAGGGTCTCGAGAAAATTGCCACGTAGTTCAGAATTTGTAATTTTCTCCCACTTTACTCCAATCCAAACTAGGAGAGTCATTATTGTTGCCAGTAGGAAAGTCCATGAAGTACCGAGTATCAGAAGTGTCAGCGGGTTGAAATATGTTAGAAGAAGAAGGGCGACATACGCATGGGTACGGTGAAGTTGCAACCAGATTTCACTGAAATTGTTCCTGATAGGAGAAAGCGAATATTAAGTATTATGCGCTGTTCGAACCTTAGTTCTAGATCTTTATGATTCGAAATTACTACTAAGAATCCGGATGGTTGCTACTAAAAAGGAGTGTATTCCTTAAGATAAGCAACTTGAGAGAACTTGGCCAATTGGCCTATTAGGAGCCGAATCGCCTCAGGAACAAATGGCTCTACGAGATTATCTGAATCCCAGAGAACAGGTGTCTTTCAAAAGCGGCGCGGCCGTCAAACATAGCGGAAAAGACTATCAAGTCATCGTGACAGATCGACGCCTGATCCTTTATGGGAGGAGAGGCATCTTGGTAAAAAACGACGATGTGATTACAGAAAGACTTGATAATGTTCAGGAGATTAGGTACCGAGAAAAGGGATTAATCGGCAAGACAGGCATCATAACGATAGAGGCAATGCGATCAATTCAACTCATGGGGGGTGCAACACAGATGAAAAGTATATTCAATTCACTGTTACAGTTTGTCCAATGAATCTTAGAAAGAGGTTGATTGACTTTTTGGTTTATTCTTGTTGATCACTCACTGTTTATTCAATGATTCAGAAGTAAGGTGTAGATACTCAAATGAGCAATTTTGAAAAAAAATGGGCTAGGCAAGAGAAAGAATCCTTCGGAGAAACCCTTAGGGATTCGATTAGGCCGAAGACAGGGATGAGGGATGGAATAACGAAGGCACAGAGATCCATCAAAGCAGTGATGTCGAAACTCGATGCAAAGAGTGCCCGATTGAAAGAACAAGATTCGCGAATATTCCAAGGAGTCGTAACTGCTACCCAGACGCATGATACAGAGAGAGCATCAATATATGCAAATGAGCTTGCCGAGATACGAAAGATAAACAGACACGTTACACAGACAAGGCTTGTCTTGGAACAGATCAACCTCAGGATTGGCACAGCACAAGACATGGGTGACGTCGTAGCTTCAATTTCACCGATTGTCTCAGTGGTGAAGGGAATGAGGGGATCGCTGCAAGGTATAATGCCAGACGCAGGAGCTGAGATGGAGGGAATCGGAAACATGCTTAACGACGTGATGACAAGTTCAGGGGAACTAGGAGGTTCGTACGCAACAATAGCTTCGACCAGTGAGGAGAGTGAAAAGATACTTGCAGAAGCCTCTACTGTAGTAGGGCTCAAGTCAGAAGACAAGTTCCCAGACATCCCAAGCTCGGTGGAGTCGGGAGAATACACTCAGTAAAACTAGAATTGGGAACGGGGCCTAGACATGATCTAGGCCTTAGACCCAGCCAGAATAATGCCGGACATTAGCTAACAGAGTTGTTTCGAATATTAGAAACAATCTCTGGAATCGTGTACAGATCATCTATCTTGTATGAAGCTTGGTCTGCTCCTGCCTCCTCTGATTGAATAACTCCGGACGTCACCAGAATTGTCGTCATGCCAAGATACTTGGCGGTCTTAATCTCCATCTCTACCCTATCTCCCACGTAGATACTACGGTTAGGAGCTAACCCCAGCTTTGAGAGGGTGTATAGGTAGGGCTCCGGATCGGGTTTAAGGCCGGATTCATCACTGGTAACTATGACATCAAACACACCTTCACCAATCCCTAATGCAGTGATTATTCCCTCCACCAAAGATCTGCCAGTGTTAGAATGGAGTGCTAGAGAGAGGTTTACGGCTTTGAGATCCCTCATCATACTTCGCAGCCTTTCGTCTTTTTCTATCAGGTCATCAATCGGCATCGCCTTGGCCATCCTTGCGAAGAAGAGGCTGCTATCCACTCCTATGTGTTGAATTAGTTTGGTGAAACCATGTTTAATGGACCTCTTGCCTTCGGAAAGTAACGTCATGACTTCTTTCTCTGACTTGTTTAGGAGACTAGACAGAACCTTGGGGTAGGTTAACTGGTATGCGTCATAATACTTTTGAGAT
>JAPUKB010000017.1 GCA_027295865.1 Nitrososphaerota archaeon | reverse complement strand
GTTATCTAAATCTTCATTCAGTTGCTGAAATGCAGGCATTTCGTTAACGCAAAACGGGCACCAGGTAGCCCAGAAGTTCACTAAAACAACTTTTCCTCTGAAGTCCCCCAGCGATACCTCGTCCCCGTTGATACTCTGAAGCCTAAAGTCCGGAGCTTGCCATCCAATATTTGTTCCTATGGGAGGGGAGCCCTTAGCAGGCACAACATCACTCGAAGTTTGAACTACGCTAGGAGCAAAAGGATTTTCAATAACCAGGATTACACCAACAATAGCGAATACAGCTATCGCCAGACCGATCCTCTTTGTTGCGGCTATTTTGGTACACCTGTAATATGAAATTATATGCTAGACTCTTTTAAGACTATGCCGAAAACCAAGAAACCTGGTCCGATACCTATCCACGGAAGGTTGCGTAATTTCATTGGAATCAATATGATTAAGGGAAAAAAGCTTGATGTTCTTTGCCAAATAATTAAATCAAAGACTTGTAAAATATAGCTGTTGATTCATAAAAAGAAAGCAGGTCTTGGGAAGACCTCGTTAACGACATTACTTCTCCTAATCTTGGTTACAGGATTTGGTGGTTACACCCTAATATTGCAGGGTCAGGTTAATGATCTTTCATCTCAGCTTAACGGCGTCGGGTCTGTCCTTCGTTCAGGAGAGGATCAGGTCAATATAGGTTCCCTGTCGCGTGACGTGGACAATCTTAGAAACGATATCAGGTCGGTTCAAGATGCTGTCGATGAACTTACGGCAGTTCCCAAGGAGATAGCCGGTCCACAGGGCCCCATCAGTCCCATTGGTCCGGTAGGTCTTGCAGGACCGCCAGGAGTTGTTGAAGAGTCAAACCGGAATCTCATCTCCGAAATATTCGAGCTTTCTCGAGAGTCTATAGTAGCAGTGCTGACTACGACTGGAAGTGGATCAGGATGGGTCTTTGACTACCAGAACCACATTGTCACGAATAATCATGTTGTAGCCTCGGCTCTTGATGTAGATATTGTCCTACATGATGGGACTGTGCTGGAGGGTTTGGTAATCGGAAAAGATCCGTTCAGCGACTTGGCAGTTATTCAGATCGTTGATCCTGGGGTATCTCTTACCCCTCTTCCGATCGGAGATTCAGATATCATACAAGTGGGAGAATCGGTTATAGCGATAGGAAATCCCTTTGGCCTCGATGGCTCCGTAACAAGTGGCATAGTAAGTCAGAAAGGTCGCCTATTTCCATCCCAGGCGGGTTATCCAATCTCGAACATGATCCAGATTGACGTAGCCATAAATCCGGGTAACTCCGGAGGAGCCCTCATAAATATGGATGGAGAAGTCGTGGGAGTCACTACCGGAACGATCTCCAACAATGGGGGCTTTAGCGGTGTGGGCTTTGCTATTCCGATCAATAGGGTGATCAAAGTAATCCCTATCCTCATTGAGCAAGGATCAATAGAGCACCCTTGGGTAGGAATTGCCGGGGTTGGCGTGAATAGGGCTCTGGCCGACGAGCTAGGGTTAGAAGGGCCATTTGGTTTGCTGATAACATTTGTTGCATCCGGAAGTCCTGCTGCAGAGGCCGGGTTGAGAGCAAGGAGCGACTTTGTGCTAAAGAACGGTCAGGAAGTCCCTGGAGAAGGAGACGTACTCGTTGCTGTGGACGGCATCATCATTCACCAGCTGGACGATCTGATCAACTACGTCGATGAGAATAAAGAGGCAGGGGAGGAGCTTTCATTCACAATCTTTAGAGATGGAAGAGACATTACCATTACTCTCATCCTCGGGGTTAGGCCAACCCATCACCTGTCCTAGTTTTACAGTATTACCATTTGAAATTAGAGGTTAACTCATGTGGAGGAGAGGTTACCATTTCTCTCACTCTCCGTGTTGGGCCGATCTCTAACCTGAACTAGTAGTAGAAAAATATTATCACATTAAATTAGAGGAACTCAAGTAAGTCACATGAGCGCAAGTCTCGCACTCGTATCTTTTGTTTATCCACCCCTTCTCTACCATAGGTAAGCCATGGTGCATCGGTACTGCCCCGCGGCTCCGAGACCCTTCATCCCTAGCCAAGAAATCCCTCAATCTTTCTAAATAAATCAGCAATCGAGATAAACTCCACCCAGGGATACCACTGGAATTTGCTTGCTGGATGGAGCTTTCAACGCTAGGCATTTATTCGTCCATTTGTAATCTAGGCCGTGGCTGTCAGGAGAGAGGGAACACAAATACGCATTGACCCGATGAATATTCGAATCCTTAACATTCTACAAAAAAACGGCAGAGCTACTACTGCGGAAATTGCAAGAACGATGAAGCGAGCGGAATCGACCATAAAGGAGAGAATTGGATTGATGGAGAAGGCTCGGGTAATAATGGGGTATACCGCGGTAGTGGATAAGCGTGCTCTAGGATACTCCACCCAGGCGCTGATCTTCTGTAACATCCCTTCAGAGATATTGGATGAAGTCGATACGAAATTGTTGAAGATGAAGAACGTGCTACGAATATATCATGTAACCGGGGAAAGGCGATATGTAATCAAGATTGCAACTAAAACGAACGAGGAAGTCTGGAATTTCGTTCATAAGGTTTTGATTCCATTGGGAGTCAAGGATGTAGATTCACGAATTGTTATCAAAGTGGCGGATAGGAATCCCCCGGAGACAATTATCGAAGAGCCTGTCCAGTAATGGTCATAGGTTCACCAAACTGTTGATCTAGGTAGTATATGGCGTCTACGTGTCGCATTCCTCGGAACATCTCTGAATATTATGACATTTTCGGCGGGTGAAAGATAAGTTCATTAATTTGCCTCCTACCCTCATCAGAAATGTTGGAAAGCCTGATCAAGCATTATAGATCCATACTTGTAATAGGCTTTGTAATATTCCTGCTATCGTTCCTTGTGGGGATAGCTAGAACTGCGAATCAGGCTACGTTATCTCAACTAGAATTTGCGGGTGATTTAACATCCTCCGCATACATTTCTGCTCTTACAGTGGAAAATGTTCTGCTTCGTTACCTGGAAATTGTTCCTCTCTTTGGACTGGGAGTTCTGAAATTGGGGATAGGATTCGCCATAGCTACGATTGTTGTCAGTCTTCGGGCCACAGGCGAAAATGCAGTTCGATCTCTCAGGAAGGCCGGGCAAAAAGACCTCGATATCGCACAACCGTTCTTATCTAGATTCTTTCCGAAGATGCTCCTTTTGGGAATTTTGGCTGAGGCTGTAGCAGTTATCGTCATGGTCGGGTGGATTTTCACTGGCCTGAGGCTCGTAGAGCTTCGGGTGGCGGGAGATACCGCGTCGGACTTATTCCGTCAAGTAGCTCTGCTTAACTCAACGCTTGAGGCGTTTGCAGAGCCCATAGAGGGCGTCGGAGTCGCCCTCCTCATCGGCGGTATCGCATTTGGATTAGTCGCGATTACTGGAAACCTTGGGATGCAAGCTTCTGAGATCCCGAGGCGTCTGGTAGCTCTCAGCGGGAAAGGGGTGTCAGAGCTTTCGCAGCAACGGATAGCTGTACCGAGAAAATTGCTTGGGACGGCGTTTCTGGGAATGCTAATAACCGCCTCAGCTCTTCCTATAGCGGCTTTCAGAGTACTCAACGAATTCCGACTTGATGCTCTTTCGGGAGAGGAGTCTTCGTTGATCTTTCGCAATGCTCTAGTGACGGAGAGGATTATCGCATTCACATGGGAGACTTGGATGTTTGTGGGAATCGCCCTCATGCTATTCTCTATCGGCTTCTTGCTCCTTTCCATCGTATCCAGACTTAGGGCCCAAAGATCTAATCTTAGCGAAGCTGCTAATCAAATATCAGGTTCGGAAATAGAACCAATTGAGGCCCCCTTAGCAATCACAAAAATCGTTCCTTTATTTCTCGTCTCGGGCCTTCTTTGGATGATCGTATTCTTCGGCATATTCACCGTCCTGAGAGACATCTCCGGAGTAAATGTCATCTTAGAACAATTTGCCGGGAGAACAGATTCCATTCTTTTCCAGCAGAGTACTATATCTCAAGCAACTTACGGAGAGCTGGTGAGACCAGGTAAGGTGATTGGTCTAGGGCTGATCTTCACTGGAATAGGGCTTTCTCTGCTTACAATTGTGATAAATCTGAAATTAACTGCGATGACTCTTCCTGGAGCCTTTGCTCGAATTGTTAAGGGAATAAAGGGGGAAGCGGTGGAAGAGACCGTCGGAAAGTCTCCGATTAATCCAATGAGTCTGGTTACCCGAGGGCTATTCTATGGTATAATCCTCGGCTTTGCCATTATTGTGATAGGTACATTCCCCCTTGCTCTCCTTAGGATTGAAAGCACCCAGGTATTTCTCACGGAGTTATTAGCCGGTCGAACTGATTCTATTGCTTTCCAGGTTAGCAAACAGACCCAACTCATGCTTGAGCATTTCATAGGTCCATTCGTGGGACTAGGGAACGCAATCATATTCTTCTTTATTGGTAGATTTTTCGGTGTCATAGTTGGTTTCGTACAAGCTAGACGACAGATAATCAGTGAGGGAGTCGAATCTGCCGTAATATATGCTAATGAGAAGAAAGGGGCAACCTCGACTACTAATCGAAAGAGCTAAATCCCAAGTGCCGAATTGAATCGGTTGTACTCGGCGTAAGTCAGAGCAGCAAGTGTCAGTTCCATTATTTGAGGATCTGAAAATCCGACAGCTCTGAGACTCTCTGTATCCTTTCCGACCATCCTGTTGTGATCAAAGTTCACTTTAATTGCATATTCCAATGCAGCTCTCTCGCGTGGCGGCCAATCTCCTTTGTTGTCTTCAAACCTCTTGATCTTCTCGATCGTTTGTTCCTCAACGCCCATCTCTTTTGCGGAAGACGAATGGAAGTTGATGCAAGCCTTGCAAG
>JAPUKB010000016.1 GCA_027295865.1 Nitrososphaerota archaeon | reverse complement strand
CTGAAAGAAGTCTCAGTCTAACGACGGTCCTGAAAATCCGGTCCAAGATCTCGGCAAAGACTTCTGAGACTCAATGACCGTAGCGCGCATAGAACCCTTTCAATTCGACATCCTGAACACAAATCAGGAGTGGGTAGCAAGGTACGATTTTCACATCACTGCCAGAGGGACGGAAATCGTAGGACAGTTCTCTAGGAAAGACGCGCCCATTAACGATCTTAGGTAAGAGCAGAAGAAAATGGTTTGGGGTTTGGGTTTGGGCTTACTAGTAAGCTATCAAATGTGCCGGGAAGTCTGAAGGCTAATCGATCCCGTTTAGTCTCGGTTTTCTGCCTCAAGATAGGCTTTTCTCCTAGTCACGGTCTTGTCCATCGTGCAATACCATGGAACAAGCACTCCTAGCCGATCTGAGAGTTGTTAGGCTTAAGGATGCGTCCTTAGTAGGAGGTAAGAACGCCAATCTTGGAGAGTTGATTGAAGCTGGTGTTTCTGTACCCGAAGGATTCGCTATCACAACAATGGCGTATTCTAGATTGTTGGAGACTCATGCCCTCAAGGAAGAGATCGCTAACATCTTAAGTTCAATCGATTCGAGCAACATACAGAGTCTCCAGACCGGGAGTGCAGACATCAGAGAACGGATTGAGACCACAGAACTATCTCAGGATCTTATTGAAGGAGTTCGAAGAGAATACAAGAAACTGGCCTCGGAGGTTGGTGCTGAGCCGGAAGTTGCCGTAAGGAGCAGTGCCACGGCTGAAGATCTCCCATCTGCCAGTTTTGCTGGCCAGATGGACTCTTTCCTATTTGTTCGAGGGATAGAGAACGTTCTTTACTCTATTCGGCGCGTGTTTAGCTCACTCTTTTCGGCGCGAGCGATCGCATATAGAACCGAGAAAGGCTTCGATCATTTCTCAGTTCAGATAAGCATTGGAGTTCAACGGATGGTTACTCCAGAGTCTGCAGGAGTTATGTTTACCCTCAATCCGGTCGATGGGAATTTAGATGTAATCTACATAGAAGGAGCTTGGGGAGCGGGTGAGTCCTTGGTGCAAGGCAGAGTTGAGCCAGATTCATTCACGGTCAGGAAGTCGGACCTAACCATTGTGAAGAGCCATGTGGCTACTAAGAACATGATGACGGTTCGTGGAGACAAGCATCAAGGAGATTCCTCCGTAGAAGTCCCTGTTCCGGACAACATGAAACATGTCCCTTCGCTCACAGATGCACAAGTTCTGGAGCTGGCCAAACACGCGCTGAAAGTGGAGCAACATTACCAAAAACCCATGGATATTGAGTGGGTCGTCGAGAAGGATACCGGGGAGATTTTCCTTGTTCAGGCAAGACCAGAGACCGTTCATTCGCTTTCCAAAACATTGAGCCCAACTCAAGGTCAGGAACCTGAATTGTTGTTGAAAGGAATCGGAGCGTCACCTGGTATAGGGAAAGGATCGGTCAACATAATCAAAAGCATCAAGGAGGCGGGAGGATTTCAGGATAGACAAATATTGGTCACTGAAATGACGACTCCGGATTGGGTTCCCGTGATGAAGAAGTCATCAGCCATAGTAACTGAATCAGGGGGAATCACCGCGCATGCCGCAATTGTCTCGAGAGAGCTGGGCATACCATGTGTTGTAGGCGCAAGGGGTGCAACGACGCTCTTAGAGGCAGGTCAAGAAATTACTGTAGATGGAAGCACAGGTCACCTCTACAAAGGTCTTGTCGAGATTATCGAAGACAAAAAGACAGGACAAGGGGAGGTATATGAAAGTCAATCGTGGCCGATAACTGGAACAACAATCTACATGAACTTGGGGCAGCCAGATATGATGGATGCGTACAAGGGCCTCCCATTTGATGGAATAGGCCTGATGCGGATAGAGTTCCTAATAGCAGAAAGTGTTGGAGAACATCCACTAGCATTAATCGAGGAGGGGCGAGAAAGCGTCTTCATACGTGGAATAATAGATGGAATATCAAAAGTAGCAAGAACGATCTATCCTAGGCCGGTTGTGGTCAGGTTCAGCGATTTCAAGACCAATGAATATAGATCGCTCAAGGGTGGTGAGAAATACGAGGTGGCCGAATCAAACCCTATGTTAGGATGGAGAGGTATTTCGCGATATGTTAGTGGAAAGTACGAACCTGCATTCAGATTGGAATGTAAGGCGATAAAAAGCATCAGGGATAGCGGTCTTAACAATGTCTGGGTGATGCTCCCGTTTGCCAGAACGATATGGGAGGTTGAGAGGGCGTTAGAGATAATGAGCGAGGAGGGCTTGGAGAGAGGGAGTGATCTCAAAATATGGCTAATGGCTGAGGTCCCGAGCATAGTACTGCTCGCCGAGGAGTTTGCTGACCATTGTGATGGCTTCTCAATCGGCAGCAATGACCTGACGCAACTCATACTCGGAGTAGACAGAGATTCAGAAATCTTGGCAGATCTTGGGTATTTCGATGAAAGAGACCCTGCCGTCTTGGCCGCCATTCGTAAACTTATTTCAGCTGCACGAACAAAAGGGATTACAATATCTATCTGTGGCCAGGCTCCTTCCATCCATCCAGACTTCGCTGAGCTCCTGGTTAAAGAAGGAATTGACAGCATAAGCGTAAATCCTGATGCAGTAATCAGAACAAGACGAATAGTTGCCAGTGCAGAACGAAGACTCCTTCTTTCTGGGTCGAGATAGAGTCGAAAAAGCTCCTTCGAATACTAAATATAGCATAGGAACTTTCGACGGTTCATAGAATGGGACTAATCCCTATCCCCGGCTTGAACGATCTCATAAGCAGAGTACTAGTGTCAGCATTTGTAATCGCTGCTGCTTGGTCCATATCTCAACTGATTAGTCGACGGCAAGGCGAAACCGTAAGAAAGGAGGAAGCGAGGAGGTTCTTAGTTAGCAAACTAGAAAGCTATGGAACCTACATAGTGGCAAGCGTAGTAGTAATCTTGATACTCGATCTACCTACTGTTTGGGTACAAATTCAAGAGACAAATATCTTCATTTCCCGTTTAACTCAGGTAGCAATCCTCTGGATAGTTTCGATCTTCGTCGCTAGGAACATGAATGAAATATATACCAAACTAGTAGAAAAGATTAGGGTCGTTCCACACGATCTTAGCGTATTAGTACACCGCCTTCTCACATATGGTATTTACGCTGTTGCAACTCTGGTGACTCTTGCCATATTTGGATTAACTGGTGCGCTCCAAGGTCTTCTGGTCGGCGCTGGTTTCGCCGGTATCGTGATTGGATTTGCTGCACAAGACACTCTGGGGAATCTCTTCAGCGGTGTTGCCCTTATGATAGATAGGCCGTTTAAGGTGGGAGATTGGATACATCTTAAGGGACAAAATCTTGTCGGATTCGTCAAGTCGATTAGTTTCAGGTCTGTAACGCTTGTGGGCCCTGACAATACACCAATAAACATTCCTAATTCTAGCCTTAACAGAGAATCGATTGTAAATTACTCGGCTCATCGACTGAGAAGATACTTCCTTTCAGTCAGTATCTCTTATGAGTCAGACGTGGCAAAGGCTATCAAGATTATGACCGAGACACTGGAGAATGATCCGGCTGCGGTAAAAGAGGGTATCAAGGGGCAGGGCTACTATGCATCAGTCGAGGTCGTCGTCCACAAGTTCGGAGACTCTTCCGTTGACATGCAGGCGAAGGTCTTTTTTGACACCACCCTTGCCGGGGGCCTATTCGTCACAAAGAGCAGGATGCTGGCCAATATGAAGGAAGAGCTAGTCAAGGCAGGAATTGAGATACCCTATCCCAGGAGGGTTTTGATAACTCAGAAAGAATCCGAGGTGTAGCTCCTTAGCGCTGATAATCCTCTCCGTTACCTCGGGAATGATTAGCTCAGGAGGCCCCCTAGAATATGTAGTCGGGTTCTTCTAGGCATTCGGATGGAGTTTCTTTCATACCGTTAGTACAGTTGGTTAGCTTGGACCTGCATGAATTTGAATCACTTGTGCAAGATTATTACTGATTCCGTTCGAATCATACCTGTCAAGCTCTTTTCCAAATCTCTTCTAATTACCATATCCTCTTTGAAGCCTGTACTCTTGGCTAGACTTGTGATAACTTGATCATTTCTAATTTCAATGTAGTTTCCGCTCGCGACCTTGAAATGATTGTTTCCGACTATCATCACGCACTTGCATCCTGGCTTTAGTACGCGATACATTTCTCCAATAACTGCTTGCATGTCGACGAAGAATCGATACGACCGAATAGCTTCCTTACGCCTCCCTCCCTCCACGAGTTCCTCTAGGAGTATCTTTCCTTCGTTTGGAAGAAGAGAATAAGTTGGGTTATCTTCTGTCATTTCTTGCAGAATGCTATCCGGATAAGCTTTGAAGTTGGGATTGCCAATCATGTTTGACTCTAGATTGGCAAGATCTGCTAATCTCAGCAATGTCAACTGGGGCAAATCATTTCGTACATAGTCGAGCGCCGTACTATACGGAGGAGAATTGATTATTACATCGATAGTTTCTGTGCGAATCCTTTTCATTTCCCTGCAATCCATCTGATATGTCTTTGATTTCCCAAGACTAATCTTTAGTACATCATTTAATCTGTCAAAGAGGTAGACTCTTAGGTAGAGATGCATGAGTCTCCCTCGAAGAACTCCGAGAAAGTCTCCCTCCTTTCGCCTTACGAGATCGCTAATCGCCCCGGCAAGACCAATAAGGATGAAATTCGCAATCTGACCCTTGGCGGTGTCACGGATAGTCTCCCGAGCTTGTATAATGTTTTGGATAATCGAAGGCGTGAGGGTTTTGGTAATCGCTTTGGGGAGGTCATTGAGTTCCTCAACAATATTGTTTCGACGGTGAGCTCTCGGTTCCAATCCATCAGAACCATCCACATACATATATTCCGAGTCCTCGAGTTTTTTGATATACATCTCGATTGCATTTTTGAGCTTCTTAGGATTCAAGGTCAGCGAATCACATTTTACGACACTTGTTAATGCTGAGAGGGGATTAATGTCGGTGCCGACAGAGTTCAGACCAAGCCAACAAGCTTCTAGTAGAAGGGTACCAGAACCAGCGAAGTTATCCAACACCAAAACATTACTCCTCGGGATTGCATAATTCAATAGAGCTCGGACTAGCTTAGGGTGGAATTTACCTTTGTAAGGATGGATATAATGCGCCAAATACAATGACGGCTCCTCCCGAATCGCGAAATAATCCTCGAGCCTCTTGCCTACCGCAAGAGAAGAGCTAGCGGGAATCCGATTACTTTTCGTCGCCAAAAAGCTGAAGAGTATTTCCACATTCCGATCTATTTCATTTTCATCCCTACTAAGTTTCGAAATATACTGAGATTTCTCGAGAAAATATTGGTTAGTGATGTACCTCACCATATGATGCTTACCAGATTGAAATGACTGGCGGTTCTTCCCTTCCATGCCAACATCAATCCCAAACGGACTCGAAGATGCAATGAAAATTTCTCGAACATATGCCAACCTGTTCATCAACGTGTGTACGAGAACTTCCCTCGGATTTTGCTCCCCAACAAACCCATGGCATTCCCCATATGGGAGTTCATGTGCTAGAAGATCTTGAACCCTCAGGCTCTTGAAGGCTCCAAATATCGTATTATCAAGGATATCTACAAAATTCCTCACTCTATGGACCTTACCAAAAAGGCTCTCCAACTCAAGAGCGGCGAAATCAACCTCTTGAACGGCCTTGATTGAATTAAAGAGCTTGAAGTACCATACTGCTTTACTCATTCTGGTATCGGTAAAGATGACGAGCGGTAACAGCTAATTATTGGTGTTGCTAGAGGCTGCCCTTACTAAACAGGTAACCTGAACCCCGAGACGCCGACTTCAAGTCTTGCTATCGAGGGACCCACACCTGGGGCTCGGCTTTCATTCGCACCAAATTCAAGATCTGTATTACTTACATAAAGAGTATTACCAGAGAAGACCAAACTCGTAGGAAATTCAAGAGGACCAACGTTATTGTTAACTGATACCTCTACAATGTCTCTATCAGGCGTTATTGCGTAGATAGCATTCTTCACATTATTAGCTACCCAAAGATTCCCTGCGCCATCAAACGAAATACCATCTGCTCCAATCAAAGCCGGATTGCTCCTCCAGATTAAAACCGCAAGGACCCGGCCATCTTCCTTTGCGGTCTCAATCATATGTATTACACCATTTCCAGTATTGGCGAAATAGATGTTGCCGTCGGGCCCGATTGCGATTCCATTGGGCCCGAACGGGAGATCTTCATTTCTGGAAGGCAGGTTACTGGCGTAAATCTTCTTCTCTCTTGTTGCTGTGTCTATGGTCCATACATTACCACCAAAACTATCTGTGACAAGCATTCTGCCAAATCTGTCAAATGCAATACCATTGGCAAATCCCAGTTCCGTTGCATAGAGCGTTGCATCCCCTGGGTTTGAGGCGCTAATTCTGTTGGCATCGAGTTTCCAAACTTGACCTTGAGATCCTGTAGCGGCATAGAGGTCACCGTCTCGATCAAAAGCTAACCCCAACAGAGAAGGAGGCGAGTCGTTGCTACCCGAAACCCTACCTACCACTTCGATGCGAGGGTTATCAGGATCAATTCGTAGAATCCTCCCTTGATTATCACCTATGTATAGGAGTCCATTTCTATCGGCTGTAATACCCTCGGCACTAATGGTGATATCATTTGAGTTTGGGTCGAGGTCTATAAGGGTCTGAGCCCTCAATCCGGGTTGAGGGATATAGGTGATTGTTCGGGGAAGAAGGAAAAATCCACCCAGGATAACAGCCGCCCCGAGAATTACGATTATTAGACCAAATATGATATTGCGATTCATCGCACCTTCGACTCCTAGTATTGGATATTACTCTTTCTCCCTGATAAGGGGAGGTAAGCAACAAGGTGATAGAGAGAGACAACGCCGTTATACTTATTTACCGTTTCTCGACCACCAGGAGTAACCAATTCAGGTGGAATAGTGATAGTATGGTTCAACCTAAACAATTAGGTCTTCATCATCTTAGGGAGCACGTGACGATCCTAGATAGGACTGTGAAGATCGGCCCAGGTAGATGATAATGTGACAGAAGGGCTTCCCCCTCCTCACGGCGGGGTTTTAGTTAATCGAACGCTCTCGGACATTGAAAGAGAGAAAGCAATCAGCTCACTCTCTGAGTTTAGTAAACTGGCGGTAGACTCTGGCATTTTGAAAGATATAGAAAACATAGCTAGCGGCCTCTTTTCACCTCTTGAAGGATTTCTGAATCGAGATGATTATCTTTCCGTACTTCAAGACAGGA
>JAPUKB010000015.1 GCA_027295865.1 Nitrososphaerota archaeon | reverse complement strand
TTGCTTTGGCTCCTCTTGAAACCAAGTCTGCTTCGGTGGACCCTATTTTCCCCTCATTGACCAAATCCCGTAAATAACTGGTAAGACCCTGGCTCATAGAATTTTCTAGGTCATGGATGGGAAAATCATCTTGCATATTAGAACTTGGAGTTCGGAATGGACTGTTATTATCTTTTTTCTCAGAGGTGAGAAAGTGAGTACATTGGGTGGGGACTGAGAGAGCGACGCCAATGTTTGAAGCGTACTAGGCAAATAAATAAAGTGTTTACCTACCTCTTTTCGACATGAAATAAACAAACTGATTCTAGCTATCTAAGGGAAAGTAGATAGTGTTCGTAAAAGGAATTTGCACTCGGTTCTTATGGCTCGTTGGAGTTGTTATTCATTTCAAATACGAACTCTAGTGATATCTTTGCCTGGTATGCCCATTATTCCGTTAGTTCCAAAAAGTTTTTTTTGTGAGCTCAATTACCACTCATCTAATACCAAGCGGATAGTTTCTTTTAAGGTACGACAAGGCTGGTCAAAAGAGTCGTTCTGAAGTAAGGTTGAAAAGACTCCCCTTTCTATTTTTCCTATAGACTCATGAAGATAGCTGTCTGCATAAGACAAGTTCCAGATACAGCATCAAGTCCTAAGATATCTGAAGATGGGACCGAGCTCGACCTCTCGAATGTCCAATTTACAATCAACCCTTTTGATGAATATGCACTAGAGGAGGCTTTGCGAATCAAGGATGCAGATAAGGAAACTCATCTAGTTGTGGTCTCAGTCGGAGATGAAACGATCATTCCTTCAATTAAGAAAGCGTTGGCCCTCGGCGTCGACGAAGCTATCCATCTAAAACCTAGAAATGCAAGCAGGTACTTTGATCCACTTTCCATTGCCAGTGCGCTGGCGGATGAGCTGAGACTACATAGTTTTGATCTGATTCTCTTTGGCAAGAAAGGTGTTGACAATGACAATGCCCAAACTGGTACGATGGTGGCTCAGCTTCTAGGAATACCATGCGTCCCTAATTGCACTAGCTATAAGCTTTCTATCCCGCATATAACGGCCTTTCGCGAGGTCGAAGGTGGTACCGAGATATACGAGGTGTCGTTACCAGTAATAATTACGCAAGAAAAAGGTGACAACGAACTGCGATATCCGTCACTCAAGGATCTTATATCTGCTAGACGCAAGACGGTAACATCGAAAGTAATCGAGTTACGAGAAAACACAATCAAAGTTATCGGATTTGACTATCCCCCCATCAGAGCTCCGGGAAGAATAGTAGGTACAGGAGTCGAGGCCATCCCGGAGCTAGTTAGGTTGCTGAGGGAAGATGCCAAGGTCCTCTAACCTGTGGTGATTGAATGGGATTGATGGTCGTACTCGAACAGCGGGACGGAGTCGTAAGAAGTTCCTCACTTGAAATCCTCAGCGAGGGACTAAGATTAGCAGCGTCGGACACTGCAGTTTCGGCCATCATCATCGGAACCCTGCTTGAAGCCTCGATTCGTACAATTGAGAGTTACGATATCCAAACGATCTATTTGTGTGATGAATCTGATAAGGACTACTCACCGGAAAACTATCGAGATTTTCTACTTCAGGCTTACGCCTTGGAACTCCCATCCGTGATTCTTCTGCCTGGGACAGATGTTGGCAACGACATGGCACCACGGATAGCCGCGCATCTAGACGCCGGACTTGCCACAGATTGCATCTCGATAGACATGTCTGATGGAGCCCTTGAAGCGGAGAGACCTATATTCGCAGGGAAGATAATCCAGAAAGTTAGAATAGCAACAAATCCAGCCATTGCAACTCTAAAAAGGAACTTTTTCAAAGGTCCTAATTTCACAAGTAGGTTGGAAGGCAAAGCTAAGAAACCAATGGTGAAGAGGCTTCAGGCTGCCAAGGAGACTTCGACTGTAAGGTCGACACTTCGTGAGATAGTTCGTTCGAAACGGAAGAGCTCGGATGTCACTGGGGCTTCTATTATCGTATCAGGTGGTCGTGGAATGAAAGGACCTGAGAATTACGCAATCCTCGAGGAATTGGCCGCAGCTCTGAGTGGGGCGGTAGGAGCCTCAAGAGCTGCTGTGGATGCCGGCTGGAGACCACACTCTGATCAGATTGGGCAGACTGGAAAAACGGTATCGCCCGAGTTATATGTGGCATGTGGGATCTCCGGAGCAATTCAACATAAAGTTGGCATGATCAATTCCAAATGCATAGTAGCGATCAATCATGATCCGAACGCGCCGATTTTCAAATTTGCAGATTATGGGATCGTTGGCGACCTATTCCAGATCATACCAGCGCTCACTGAAGAAGTCAGAAAGGTCAAAGGAGCTCTGGGTTAGATTGCGTTCATTCCGCCAATTAAATCCCTAACTAATCTTGTAATCGATATTCTCCGCTTCATAGTTTCTCTTGCCGCTTCCCTGACTCTCTTACTACCGCGACCATCGATTGAATACATCGTCCTCAATAGATCTATCAGTATCTTCGGGTACTCAGAGTAAAGCCTGGGATTGTTTAGGAAACTAGGACCGTTCTTGAACTTCTTTAGGTCGCTGATAACATTTCTCTTATCGAGATTCGCAAGGTAGGCTGAAAGGGAAGATCGATTAGTATTTCGATCCTTCTGTAATTGGGTGAAAGTTTCGGCGGCGGCAATACCGGACGCAATCGCAAGGTCAACTCCCCTGAATGTGTATCCATTATTGATGATGAATCCGGCAGCATCACCAACTAGAATTAGCCCGTCGGTAAAGAGACGAGGCATCATTTTGAATCCTGCCTCGGGGATTAGGTGGGTACTATATTCCAACAGCTTCCCGTCCACAATCAGTTTCCGAATAGCTTCATGTTGTTTGAAACTGCCCATCATACTCTCCACGTTAATCTTCCTCTCTACGAGATCAATTCCCTTAACCACGATGCCGAGGGACACCGAATCTTGATTTGTATATAGAAAACCTCCACCTCTCAAGAATTTGGTTACGTAACCAACATAAACGATTGAGACTCCTTCGCTTGATTCTACTTGAAATCGGTCATTAATACTACCCTTAGGTAGTTCAATGACCTCTTTTATCCCGATGGAAAAATTCTTAGGGTCAAAAGATCCACGGAGACCCGCCTTTTCCGCTATCTTGGAGGTAGCCCCATCGGCGGCGATCACTAGATGAGTTCGAATTTCGTCGCCTCCGGCGACGATTCCAGCAATTCTATCTTTTTCAAAGAGAACATCGTCGACCTTCACCTCATTCAGAAGGAATGCACCCTTTTCGACAGCCTTCTGTGCGAGCCATTGATCGAATCGAGATCGGAAGACTGTGAAACCAGAGGTTCCATCGGGGGTAGGAGACGAAAACGATGCAGAAAGGGATGCATCTTCTGTCATGAATGTCAAACCTTCCTTCGTAATCATTCGTTCAATTGGTGCGTCCTCCAAGTAGGTTGGGATTAGTTCTCTAAGAGAGTAGGGGTATATCCGACCCCCAAATACGTTCTTCGAACCGGGTGACTTGCCCCTCTCGAGAAGAATAACTTGGAAGCCCATACTGGCCAGATAGTAGGCAGCCGAGCTACCTGCAGGGCCAGCTCCGACTATGGCAACGTCGAACTGCTCCAAATTGGAATTAATACCATGAACCTGGAGATATTAACTCTGTGATTGCTCTGCCAGAGCCAGTGGGGGTCCGGGAATCTGCCACTAAAGTCCGGTTGAAAGCTTGCTAACCGCGGTTACGTCGACTTGGCTAACTTGATCCAAATTCTGAAGTAACGACTCGATCTCATCCATTGCTTTGTCCCTCTCCTCGAACTGGATATCGACAATCAGGGCTACTAGACCGAACGCGATCGGTTCTTCCCTAGAAGCCCTCAAGGTCGTCCCCATTGGAAGACTTGATTTGATATATTTCCTAAGCTCTTCCATATTCGTTTCAACGCTCTTGGGTAGTACCTTGATTCTAGCTACTACATTGGCCAGCGAAAGTCAGCTCCTAAGGGCCGCCGAACCCACAGTTTATGCACTTATAAGATCGCGAGAATTGCCTGCATTTTTCGCATCTCCAGATGGTGATTTCACCACATTCCGGGCAATTGAACCTTACAGCTTTTTCTCCTGGAAGTATTGGACGATTACAAGATGAACACGTAGGTAGCTGTGCTTGATTTGACATTAACATATTAACTTGCCGAGATTATTTATCCATTTGCCACTCTAAGATTGTGACCGTGCAAAAGGCCTGAGGCGTGATAGTTCTGCTGCGGCCACCGTTTTCAGAATTTTTATCACAGTACCGGTACCAATTGCTTTTAGGAGAGCCGCGGAATGAAAGTCAAAGTCTCCATGAGACGAGAGTAAATTCAAGGTATTTTGAGACGATGCAAGTTCATCTAATATTCGCGAAAGATGTTTGTTTCGGAGCGTCTCGAACACCGCTCTTGCCCGGAGGGTTGATGAAAACTCTCGACCAAAAATCCTTCTCCACTTCTTCTCGTACTCCTCCAATGTACGTGGATTCCCCGTTCGGACGGCCTTTGCAATGCTATCACCCGCGAGAATTCCTCCGATCCCTCCGCTATAGATTCCTCCAGCGGTACTAGGCTTCGTCTGTCTAGCAGCGTCACCTGCCTTGATGATGCGACCGTTAATGAAGTTCTTTATCGGTCCACCGACGATTATCGGGGCGGCAACTCTCTTGAGGATGCTTCCACCTTTTTCATGAACAAATCGATCCAACGTCCTGAAAGAGTTTATCCCCTTTCCGGCAGCTCCAACCTTGGCAGTCCTCTCGCTGGTCGGTATTATCCAGGTAAAGAAGCCAGGAGTTTGGTTATTGTCAAAGAACAATTCTACACGGTCTTTCTGAAACCAATCGCCTGCAATGACGTACTTTGCAGCCTGAAAAATTCCCTCCTTCTGGCCCCGCACCATAAGGGAATTCGATCCCATGGCATCCAAGAAAAACCTACAATAAAGGTCCCCGGATTTACAGGATACACGAACCATCGAGTGAGTATCTTGAACCTGCTCGACTGGATTAGCTGTTCTTATCTCAGCTCCATTCCTAACCGCAGCTTGTGCAACATCGAGATCCAGTTTGGATCTATCGACGACCAGAATTCCCATATTTGAAGCGTCTATCTCAATTACTTTCCCAGAGGGTGAATGAAGTATTGCACCGTTGATGTAGTTTTGAATGATACTTAACTTGGGCATGATTCCAAGAGCTTCCAGTGCACTGGATCCTACTAACCCATCACATTTTTCAGGAATTCCTATTTCAGGATGGTCCTCCAATACAAGAACAGAAACCCCAGCGGCTGCGATCTGGCGAGCTGCCAGGAGGCCGACTATACTCCCTCCACCAACTATCACGTCGTAGTCAATGTTCGTCCGAATTCCTTTCAACGCTTATCACTGATTATTAATCAATAGTTAGGATGTCTTCTGAGGGCTATAAGCAAGTCTTGGTGATAAGGACAGACCTCAAGATGGGAAAAGGAAAGGTCGCTGTTCAAGTAGCCCATGCTGCCGTTTCCGCCGCCAACGTGGCAAAAAGGAGTCGACCGCTCTGGTACAAATCTTGGATATCCGCCGGGCAAGCAAAAGTAGCCGTACGAATTTCCGAGTTAGACGAGCTAATTGAACTAAGGGATGGCGCGGCGGGAAACGACATTCCGTACTATCTTATTGAGGACAGAGGCCTGACCCAGGTCGAACCCGGAACGATCACTTGTCTCGGGTTAGGACCCGCCCCGTCCCACTTGATTGACAAACTTACCAGGAATCTTAAACTCCTCTAACCGATCACTGGAGATAAAATTGGTCGACGTCAATTTGATTCTTTGTAATGCCCACTTCTAGCAGATGGTCTTGTATGCCCTTGCCTAACTTCACCAATTTCCCCCCCTCATCTCTTCCCTTTCCGTTGATGAATGTTGACGCGCCGCATATCGTGTTGAAGTAGCTTTGCCATTCGTCACCTACGAATGCCTTCAGAGTATTGGGTTCGTTTAACCAGAATCTCCCACTCGCATACGAAACTCTGACAGGATCAGACGTGGGTAGGTTTTCTTCTGGCTCCCTTGTGACTGTAAAGAGAGAAACAAAATCCTCAGATTCCCCAGTCATCATCTTGAGTCGTTCGTGGTAAATTACATCTTTCAGTGTTTTGTTGCTGTCTAATACCGCGACCTTCGTATCTAACCCCTTATCTAATTTATATCTCATGATGCTCATCGTCGATGGTATTCCACTCCCTGAAGACCAACAGGCCATCATACCGCCCTTGATCTCAAAGAATTTCCGCATGAACTTGCCTTGCGCTTGTTGAAATCTATAGACATCTCCTACATGAGCCTGTTCCAGAAAGTAGGGGGCAAAGACTCCATTTTCGTGCTTTATCAGCAGCTCTATGTAGCCCTCTTCGGTAGGCGACGACACTATAGAGTATGCTTTTTTCTCTGTGACCCGAACTGTTTTCCCACTACCTATGACTTGCTTAGTAGCGGGATCATAAGTGAGGGTCTCTGGCCGATTAATTTCCGCCTCCAGCATGAAGAATTGTCCAGGCATGTAGTCAAAGAGCCCCTGCTCAAAATCGACAGGAACAAAAATGTATGATTTCGCGTCTTCAGCCTCCGGGGTAACCTTTTCTATCTTAACCTTGTAGACAGTTTTCATAGAACGTTCTCTTTTGGAGGTTCCAAGGTAGAAAAATCCTTTCCTCGGGGGGTTTGGGTAAAAAGAGCTTAGAGGTGGGTGCTGAGCCCGCTCCTAACCGATGGATGATTGGGATCGACCAGGATTACTTCATGCCATACATGTCTTCCATCTTTATAGACGAAATAAGAATTAAGGACCTTGAGATTCGGATATTTCTCCCCGACCCGTCTTTCAGAAGTCTGTTTAACATTCACGTTGGCCTTCATCTTTACCACTCCGAGATGCTTCGGCCGCCGTCCTGACTTGGGCCTCGGTCTTCTCATCCCGCCCCTGCTTACCTTTGCTCTAACCACGACAAAACCCTGCTTCGACTTGTAGCCGAGAGCTCTAGCTCTGTCAAGCCGCGAAGGTCTCTCTATTCGTTCAAGTGTGCTGCCGTGCCGCCAATCAATGACCCTACTCCTAATGGGGGCGTAACTCTCCTTGAAGATCTTTTGCCAAGTTTTTCCGTAGTGGTGCATGTAAGTTCAAATTTTTGAACTGGTACGGCTCTTAAACTTATCTCGGGGAGAGATCGGCCATCGGTACTCACACACGAAGGATTTGAAGGGATTATATTCATCACATTTCCTTAACCAATCGTGATTGCAGGGATAGTAGGTAAACCGAATACAGGAAAGTCAACCTTCTTCAATTCCGTGACCCTTCAGAATGTCCCTATGGCGAACTACCCCTTCACTACTGTTTCCCCCAACTTTGGTGTGGGATATGTTAAGGTGGAATGCGTTTGCAAGAGTCTTGGCTTAGATGACAATCCCATTAACTCAACCTGCATTAATGGGTCTAGATTCATTCCCGTAAAGCTCGTTGACATTGCTGGTTTGGTGCGGGGTGCATCAGAGGGGAGAGGGTTAGGCAATAGATTCTTGGATGATCTGCGCCAAGCCGATGTCCTAATTCATGTTGTGGATGCCTCCGGATCAGTCGACGAAGAAGGGAGACAAGTCGCAGCAGGTTCACATGATCCAGAGAGTGACATTTCATTAGTGGAGGATGAATTTGACAAATGGCTACTTGAGATTGTTAGGAAAGACTGGGGGCGAACTTCAAGGGGTGCCGATGGTAACCTCGCAAGGTTCGTTCAAGCGATGCTCGATCGATTGAGCGGACTCTCAATCAAGATCTCCCATGTCCAGCTGGCATTGCAGAGAGCTGATCTCCGCGGAGACAAACCGGCGACTTGGACCAGCAAGGATCTCGAGAAGTTCACTCGAGAGCTCCGTAAGGTCTCCAAACCTTCAATAGTTGCAGCCAATAAGGCAGACTTGCCTCAGGCTAGAGAGATCATAAGGAAACTTCGTTCGGATGGAAGGAAAATCATTCCAACGGCATCTGAGGCTGAGCTTCTTCTCAGGAGAGCAGCTAAGATGGGTGTAATCGAGTATATTACCGGAGCAACGGACTTCAAAATTGTGGACGATTCAGTCCTTTCAGATCAGCAGAGAGCTGCCCTGACGATTGTAAGGGAGAGGGTTCTGAGCGTATGGAATACAACTGGAACGCAGGAAGTGATAAACTCTTCGTTCCTTGAACTTCTGGATCAAATAGCCGTGTATCCCGTAGAGGACGAAACAAAGTTTTCTGATAAGAAGGGGAACGTGTTGCCAGACGTATATCTTGTTCGTCAGGGTAGCACTACTAAGGACCTGGCACGTCTAATCCATTCCGATCTTGGAGAGAGCTTTCTGCATGCCGTTGATGCCAGAAGTGGCATGCGATTAGGGGCCGACTATGTCCTCCAGAACAAGGATATCATTAAGATCGTGGCAGCAGCCCGAAAAGGCTAGACCCACTCACGCTGTGATTTCCAGTTCTTCTTTGGAGGTCTCTGGTGTGCTTTCTTCGCGCGCCTCAGGTTTCTTTAGTAACTTTGTCTTTCTAATTCCTACTTTCCTGAGCTTACTGATACGCTTTGCCTCGTTGTAGATGTCTGAGGCTATCTTGTCGAGGACAATTTCTTGGGCTAGTTCGTCATAAGTAAGAGAGCCAGACTTTTCCCCCAGGATCCTGTCAGCGATTAGTCGAATTGCATGTTTTCTTGATGAATTTATTCTTCCTTGAACGAAAGCGATGAAGTAGATGCGCGTCTTGAACCCATCCACAGTCGAATAATCCTTGATCAAACTCACAGTGGAGGATCCCCTCCTGATAAGACTTCTCAGATATTCTCTCGAATATTCATGGCCTTTCAGTATTGTGTTAGCTTTTCCTTCATGAATAGATTCTATCCGAAAATACAATTTCACAGAGAATTGCTGAGGGTCACCCTTCACTAGATCAAAGAGAGTTGTTTGTACGACTCTTCCAATACCCTTCTGTTCCGAGGTAACAGGTATGTAGGCGATCTGACCGGAACCGAAGGATTTCGGGGCCTCTACGGAAATCCAGGCCTTATCCCTCCATTTGTCTCGGACTTTAGATCTTCCCCTTCCTCTTGGCATACTACTCGCTACTCTTTCATGATCGTTCGGATTTCATTACCTTGATGCCATGGCGATTCTCTCTTGCTCGTTTTTCTTCTTTATCGCGTAGCTGTTGGTGTCGCTTTTGGCGGCGAGGATAATCTCATCGGCGAGAACCTCTTCAACGCTCTTCTTACTGGAAAATGATGCCTCTCTCACTCCCTCAGAAAGGAATCTAAGCGCAAGATCCAGTCTCCTCTGAGGAGAGATGTCTACTGAGACATGGTAAACGACGCCTCCATAGGCTATCCTAGTTGTGTCCTCATTTGGGGCTGTGTTTTCGATCGCCCTCACGAGATGTCCGATTGGGTTCGTACCCGTCTCAAGAGCGACGATCTCGAATGCAGCCTTGACTAGGTTTATGGCTCTGGCCTTCTTCCCACCCATTCTTCCTGTATTCTTCGCGTGCCTCTTGCCAAAATGCATCAAAGTGTTTGCGAGGCGTTCCGCCAGATTGACACGGGACTTCATGAATTTCTTATGTTCGTGTCGTCCCATCGAGGTCGGTACGACGGTGGGTTTTAGGGAAATAACACTTTTGAGACCGGGGTCATTGATTTTAACCCCATCAAACTCCCACTTTCTGAATAGCAATAGCTGAGATGGCGCCATCAATTATTACCTTCGGGGTTTCTCCTTTCTTCCGTATACTAGTTCATTCAAAGAAACACCATTCACTTTGAACACCTTCCATCGTACGCCGGGTAGATCACCCATGGCCCTTCCCATAGATCCTCCAATCCCTTCTAGCACGACCTCATCGTGCTCATCTACGTGGTTCAAGGCACCATCCCCGGGCATAAATGCCGTGATCTGTTTGCCATTCTTGATCAGTTGCAGTCTAACACATTTCCTGATCGCAGAATTCGGCTGCTTCGATTCTATTCCGGTTTTTTCCAATACGATTCCTTTAGCTTGCGGTGCACCCGAAAGTGGATCCGACTTCTTGTCTAGCATCAAGAGTCTTCTCTTGTAATATTTATCAGACCACCTAAGCCGCTGCCTCTTGGCCTTTTGTTTTCGGCCGGCAAATTCACCCATGGGTGATTTATTCTTGCCCATCTACTCAGTCACCCGGATCATGAAACTGTATAAACATATTGACTTATCGCCTATGCATCGTCTCTCAGGCCTGAATGATATGAATATTTCCAATTTCAAAATATCTTTTTGCCAGCAAGCGAGCCTTCTCGGCATTCCGTCCATTTCTTCCTACTATCGCACCCTTCTTCTTCTGATCGACAAGTACCGTAGCTATTTTTGTTCCATCTACCTTCTCTGATAACCTAATATCGGCAACAAGTTTCGGATCCAGGGCGTTGGATATGAACTCTCTGGGATCGTCAGAATACTCAACCAGCTCTACCACTTTCCCTATCGCATTTTGCACGTTCTTGATTGATTGACCACTTTTTCCAATTGCAAGACCCATCTCTCCCTTATTCACAATGAAGATTACTCTATCCATCTTGTCATCGATCACACAATCTCTCGCCATGGCGCCACTTATACTCTGGAATAATGACATTAAGCTGAGCTCTTCATACTTCAGCTTGATCTTCTCAGGCATCTAGGTCTTCCTTAAGTGGCTCTAGGAATTCCGGTATTATCATAGTGGGCATTGCAGAGCATTTAGCTATCCTTCCCCTCGCTACTTTTTGTGGATTCGATAATTATGGTGAGGTCCGCATCACCTTGATTCTTAATCGAAAGAGCTGAGACTCTAAACGGTTTTCCAATGAGTTTTGCGAGCCCAAGAGAGTTTGTCTCTATTCTTGACATTGGTACACCCGATGCTTTGCACATCTCCTGGATATTTGAGAGATGATCTTGATTTAGCGAAGAGCTACATAGGATAATCTTCGATCCTTTTACTGACGCTGAGACTGCCTTGTAACCGAGGATGAATTTTCCAGTCTTTGTCACTTCTCTGAGGTTCTTGGCGAGGACCTTGGTGTCCACTCGAAATTCCTCCTGGTTCAACTCACCGTTTCATGAAAAGATCGACGATTCCGGTCCCGACGGGGACGGACATGCCGACTATGACATTCTCTGTCACTCCCTTGAGTGCTTCAATCTCACCTGTGACGGCTGCTTCGGCCAGGGTAGGGACTGTGATTTCAAAGGCGGCCCTTGCTAAAACACTGCCCTTAGAACCGGCGATTCCGTGCCGGCCGATCGATTGAAGAACCCCCTTCGAGGTCATCAAATCTGCTACCAACAATATATGTCTAATATCGACCTCTAATCCTTGCTCGTCAAGAGTTGACGTGACCTCGTTGATAAGAGCTGACCGTGCAGCTTCGATACCGAGGACTGTCGCAATTTCCCAAATGT